>JAAELB010000840.1 GCA_024227155.1 Desulfobulbaceae bacterium | reverse complement strand
TCTAGCCATTGATATTTCTCCTCATTGAGTTGCAAACACTTTTATCGTAAGGTCTTGTAGTATTTCTTAAAACTCTCACTTTCATGGTAAAGCGTTTCATCCGAACGAATAGTCGTCGGATCAGACTTCGCTTTCGCTGGTCTGACAATGGCTGCAGTCCCAACCACCGCTGCCGTTCCGGCCAGAATGTGCTTGAGGAATGAACGCCTTTTGCCTTCTTCTTTTTTCATCAAAAACCCTCCCTTTTCACTACTTTAGAATAAGGACAGCCCCCTGGGCATCATGCCCAAACGACGCTTTCTAATAGCAATTAACTTTTTGATACATTAACAGAAACTACCAATCCCTTCTCCAGATCTAAATAACCAGCCAAAACCCGGCAGCAGAGATAATAAAAATCAGCATGCTCGTTTTCTTTTAGAACAGCTGTAAACTTTTCGGTGAAGGGCTCAAGAAACTCCGAGAGCAATCTTCCCTGTAGCTCTTTTACCTTTTCTCCACCCGCCACTCGTTCCTCCTCCACAAGAGAGGCAAAGGTATCGAGCATCACCACCAGAGAATCTTCAGGATCACTTATGGCCATATCCTTTATTATTTCAGCCTCATCCATCAATCCGCGAATATCCACCAGTGCTTGAGAATAACTTTTTCCATTCAAATAATAGGAGGCGGTGGTCTCAATTGCACATCCGTCAAAGGGATCTGTAAAAAGCTTATAAAATTCATCCTGGAGGTCTTTCAGGTTTTTACTGTTCAACGCTTTGGAGATCTCAGACACAGCATTATCAAACCTCGGACTCACCTGTTCTTTGGTAAGTGCTGAAAAAGTACCTCTCCAGCGACTCATTTTTTCCGCATCCGGCTCATCCACAAAAAAAGACTTCACAAGATCAAGAAAGAGCAAACGCACTCGAAAAAGCTCCCTGTCATTCATTTCATCCATACCGATTCCATTATTCCGACTCAAAAAGTTTGACAACTCTGCAGGTCTCGCAGTATTCAAAGTGACTGGTATCGACAGCCTCCTTCTGCTTCAAAATTGCCATTACCCGGTCAAAGCTCTTCTTTGTACCAAAAACCTTTCCACAGCTCTTACAGGCCATGGCCTCCGCCCTCGCCAACTCTGTTCCAGCAAAAAACTGTTCCGCCAGGGTGAATTCAGATGAGATAGACAAGGCATCTTCAGGACAAACGCGCACACAAAGACCGCAACCGACACAAAGAGTGCCAATGTGGCTCAGGACAAGGTTTTCCTGATCTGCTGTCAGTGCACCAATGCGACAGTCATTGAGACAAGCCATACACTCAGTACATCGATCTCTGTTACAGCTAACGGTGGCAAAGGGGATGTAGCCGCTGGGCGTCATATGCACTTCACGGCCACTGTGCACAACCAGGCCTTCAAGCGACTTTGACATTTCCATTCTACGGTTTGTAAAATTTCCAGTAGTAGTGGAATTGCCTGAAGCGTCAATACGTCCTGTCACAGGTTCGTTGATAATTTCAGTGAAATCCAAGACTCCACAGGTCACGATTGCATCATTATAATCGTAGAGCTTAGTTATTATTTTAGAACCAAAATCTATCTGTTTCTGCAGGGCGGAAGTGTTGTTTTTTTCCCTGTCTTTTTCCCTATCCTGCAAAACAACTATTTTTCGTATACCTCGATTCAACAGATAGAAAAAATGGAAAAGAGAGAGGCTCTTTACATTTTCGTACTGAAGAAAAAAGACCTTATCCCAGCTGTTGTTTTTGTTGTTCCACCACAGACGATGCAGGGCAGTCTCATCGCCGAGTACCACTGTTCCATCTTCAGGAACAGGTACACTTTCCAGATACTTAAAAAAGTTAGCGTCGTTGAATCTCTCGTTCTGCAGTGCTCCGGTAGGACAGACCGCAACACAAGCTCCACACTCTTCACACTTAAGCGCATCTATAGAAACGCCTCCACCGTCCAGACGAACAGCTCCAGACCTACAACTTGACAGGCAAAGATCACAGCCCTTGCCTAACCGACCACTAAATTGACAGATGCTATTGTCGCAACTGACAACCTCATCTATCTGGCAGGGTGCGAGGGTTGAAAAAAAATCAGATAGATCTTCTTCCGAGAAAACATTTGAACCATTTTCCGACATGTCATCCTGAAGATCGCCCAGCATTATAACGGCAGGGACTTCGAGAATTTGATCAACCACGCTATGGATATCGATGGCGCCTGAATCACAAACCTTCTCACACTCCTTACAAAGCGAGCAGACATCGTAATTGACAAAAAGATTCTCAGAAATGCAGTTTTCCGGGCATACTGCGCCGCATTCCCCGCAATAAGTGCATTTTCTGAAATCAATGGGTGATCTCACCTGATATTCAAGACGGCAACCAGCGACCTGCGACTCAAGATTCAGTTTTGTGACTGTTGGAATTTCTGCATCATAACCCTTGAGCAGGAGTGGCTCAAGAACAACAACTCCACCATAAATATCAAAAAATTTTTTAAGCTCTGCTGCATCGCTGCCGATAACACAGGCTCGATTGTCCATATCAACAGTGTAGCTGCGATAATTAACACTGTTCTTTCGATGGAGTTCAGCCACCGCGATCTGTAAAAGTTCTTCGGCTTCTAAGCTTGTCAGATCATGATTCAGCTGAAGAGTTGGTGAAAGAGGAAATCCGCATTCTGGTGAAATTGAAGAAAAGCCCCCGGCAATGAGAGGCTGAGTGTGATCGGGAGTAAAACCATTACCGGGATGAAGGTCGACATCGGTAATCTTAAGCTCAGGTGCAGACGAGTCTTCCTGAACAAGCAGACACGAGGAAAAAAGTTTACTCATAAATTCTAACCCTTTGCTACACATTGTTGCAGAATTTCACCTCTGCCACAAACATTTATTGACTTGAGGGTACTTTGAAAAATTACAGATTAAATGTTCTGTAATCCTATTCGGTATCAAACAGGCCACTTTTTGCAAATAGCCTTTTGTCATTATTGGTTAGTATAGGAAAGTTTAGAGAAAAATCACATCAGCTTCACCCCTTTTGTTTTGTAAGAAAACACCTACAAGTCACGTAGGTGTTTCACCTACATAAACTCACTTAATCCTGCCTGTACGATTATTTATGAAAACTCTTTTTCGGTCCACAAAACTGCCCTGCGAGTCAATTCAGACGCTGTCTTAATGCTGAGTTTTTGCTTTACCCGGTCACGATAGGTCCCAATTGTTTTTACGCCAAGCTTCATTCGCTCTGCAATTTCACGGGTTGTAAGACCACCCCCAATAAGCCTGAACACTTCAAGCTCACGATCGGTCAACAGGTCAACTGTAGGGGCAGTAGCGGAGGTATCTGGCTGCATCTGCAGACGATCAAGCAGCCGCTCCATAATAGCTTCACTTACATGGATCTTACCGGTCCGAATATTCCTAAGAGCAGAGATCACATTCTCACTGGCCTCTTTTTTCATGATATAGCCGCGAGCACCCGCTCGAATAGCACGCTCAGCCCACACCTGCTCCTCATGCATTGACAGCACAAGAATAAGCATTGCTTTATTCTCCGCTGACATCTCTTTAACCAGGTCGAGCCCATTATCACCGGCCAGGGTGATATCTACAATTGCAAGATCAGGTGCCTGTGCTCCTATAATCTTTCTGGCACTGGCAATGTCTTCAGCAAGCCCACAGACGTCAAAATCATCTTCCTGGTTAAGCAGCTCTCCCATGCCCATCCTGAAGATAGGATGGTCATCGACAATTATTACCCTGGAAATCATTCTACACCCTCGCCTGTTACTGTAATTATGGTTCCACCGCTCTTATCAGAATTAATAGCTAGTTCAGCCCCTATTGCCTTGGCCCGATATTTCATTGTATGAAAGCCAAGCCCTCTAGCTGCTGGTGTTCCCTCAAAACCCTTACCATCATCCACAATCTTTACTAAAAAACCATCCTCTTCAATCCTGACTAAAACCTCTATATTATGTGGTTTACCATGGCGTACCGCATTAAACACAGCTTCACGTATAATATAGTGCAGATGGGTGGCACTATTTTTTCCAAGACTCTCCTCACCACCAGTCCAGGAAAAGTCAAAATGAACCTTAAACATCTTTTCAACTTCAACAACCAGCTCTTCAATTGCTGATTCAAGCCCATATTCCACAACATGAACCGGATAAAGACCATGGGAAAGACGCCTGGTTTTCTCAATGGCATCACGTATTAAATTTCGGATTGTTCCCACCTGTTTAGAACGTTCAGGTGTATTTGCCGAAAGCTGCTGCTCAAGAACCTTACTAAGGAGTTCAATTCCTGTCAGGTGAGATCCTAGATCATCGTGCAGATCCCGGCCGATTTTCGATCGTTCTTCTTCACTCACTGCTATTATCTGGCGCTCGAGACGGGCCAGTTCTTCTTCCGAACACTGTCTTAACACGTGGAGCCACATGCCCTCTAACAGCATGGTCATTTGCCGGATATCAGTATTATCATATTCTTCGCTATTGTTGCAGACACCAGCGACAACAACAATTTTACCATCATTATAAATGGGCACGTCAAGATGACGGCTAATGCTGCTACAGTATGGATAGACATCCTGTTCTTGTTGATCCGGGGCGGGGCTATTAGAAATAACGGCTGTTCTCTTAAGCACCGCCCCACCCGGCAAGCCACCTTCTTCAACAGTCCGGGAAAAAGCCAACTCACCATCACGGCCCATGACATCCTGCTCATTAAAGACAATATAGGAACAGATAGTGATATGTGTTTGAGCTACATTCACAAGAGCAAGGTACCCTTCTTCACTCCTGGTAATCTGAACTATGCGCCGTAAAATAAAATCATATTTTTCCTGTAAGGAGTATTTTTCCATCATCCCAAGACGTAAAAGCGTATCGAGCCGCAGCTCATCACGGTGCAGGAGCAGCTCGTTTTTGATACGATGTTCGACCATTTTATTTGCTAGCCGCCGAAGATCCTCAAATTCCCTGAAAACCAGATCCTCAAGGGGGATCTTAACTTTCAGGTCCGCAGCCTCGCGGAAAAAATCTGTGAACAGGCTGATACCCTGTTTAATTTTAAGGGAGTAGAAAAAAGTGCTCAGCAATAAAAAAACCACCGCTATTGCAAACAGGGCAACAAAAGCAAACACATTTTTAAAAGAAATCCGACGATACGTCTCTGTCTCAGCCGCAATCGTTTTTTCCATGGCATCCATAAACATTGCTGCCCCAAGCCCCCACCCCCAATCTTCATACGCCCCTACAAAAGCAAGCTTTTGATGCAGCATATCGTCTACATCACGGTGAACCGAGTAATGCACATACCCTTCATTGCCACGTGATAGAGTTAGATCCAAAAAAGATTGACCATACTTGAAGCCCTCATTATCCACCAAATCCACAACAGAACGCCCCACCATCCTTTGATCCTGATTGCTTAAAATGGTACCATCGAACCTAAAGGAAAACACCTCCCCATCCTTGCCAAACTGAATATTTTGAATTCGTTCCAGAACTTCTTGCTGCAGAGACTCTTCAAGATCATCACTATAGATCGCCGCACCAATAAACCAGTCAAGGGGAGGAAAGTATTTCACAAAAGCTATTTTAAGAAAATTCTGATCCACAAACTCAGGTTTCACAAGATTGTAACGATAAAAGCCAGCCTCTTTGTCTTTTACTATTGTGGAAATATCACCAATAACATCAAGACCGTTTATTTTTTCAAATTGTGCTGCTGTTTTACCTTCAAAAAAGGGCTCATCTGCAAAAAGATCTATAAGCCCACTTTGAACCCTGCCCGCAAAATAGTAACCACGACCATTGTTCCAGCGGATAGGACGGAGTAACTCGACAATTATCGAGCGGATTTCGTCGATAGTTTTTTCTTCTTTGTACAGTCTAAAATTATGAGAAGCTATAGTGTATGCGGCCTGTAATCTTTCCCTGATATCGAGTTCCACCCGCAGCACACTCTGTTGCCTGCGATAATCTATAAGTTGAACGACTTTATTGAGTTCTTCCTTAACCCGCACCTCATATTGGGTTTCATAGGTTTTCCTGATATTATCGACACTTTCCTGGTATGCATGATACTCGGTAATGGCCCAGAATATGCTTATAAAAAAAGCAAGGGAGGTGACCACGACAAGGGAGGTGTAAAATGGTGCTGAAGAAAGTGTTATCTTGTTAAAAACTCTCATTGTAACAGTATTAAATCATCGAGTTTTAAATATTTTTTTGTAACTATTCAGTAGTACAACCGGGGCCCCGGCCTCTATTTGAAAAGTAACATGGATCCCCGATAAATACACTCGGGGATGACGGTTCTTTCGCACTTGCAGGTATCGTCATTCCCGCATGCTTTTAGCGGGAATCCAGAAAGTTTGTTACTTAGAAGCCAACAGCAAAAAACCTTATTTAAGCAGGGAACTGTAACTGTTTAGCAGTGCTCCAGAGGGGCACAAGCAAGCTGGTTTAGCTATACACCTGTATGCTGGACAGCTTGATCGTGAGCCTATGGGGTGCTGCTGAATAGTTACATTTTTTTAACGTCTGGATAGATATACGTCAGATATATTTCATCAAGGCCCTGATGGTCATCCTCTCCAAACTCAAGCACAAGTCCCCCTAAATCAAATCGACCAACATCCTCCATGCTGTTTATAAATTTTTCCCGGGTAAGCTCACCCTCAACGCTTTGTGCAATCCTGCCAAACAATTTCCCGCCAATATACCCCTCCAGACTGGTGAAACTGATCGAAGCATCATGCTGATATTTAGCCATGGCCATGTTGTATTCTTTTATCAAGGCTATATCGGTATCGTAGGGATATGGCACAACTTGCGAAACAATCACATCCGCTCCGTACCCCCCAAGAGATTCACGCAAACTTTCTGTACCAACAAATGAAATGTTACAGAAGATAACCTCATCTTCTATTTTTGTTTTGCTCAGTTTTATGAACTCAGCACAGGCTGAATACGCCCCAACCAGAATTACGGCTTCTGGCTTTTCCTTAAATATGTCGCGCATTGCACCCATGACTGCCACCGTATTTCTTTCATAACTTCCCTTTGCGACTAGAAACATTCCACGTTTTTCAAGGGCTATCTCTATACCTTTAAGGCCGGCAAAACCATAACTGTCGTTTTGAAAAAAACAGGCAATCCTGGTCAGTTTTATCTCATCAACAAGATATGAGGCCAACTTCTCCATCTCCTGAAAATAGCTTGCACGAACATTGATAACATATTCATTAAAGGGATCCCTTAAAAACTCAGCTCCGGAGAATGGGGCAAAAAATGGAATCCTGGCTTCACTTACAATCGGTTCAACGGCTTTGGCAGTAGGGGTCCCAACCGCTCCAACAAGGGCAAAGACCTGATCATCATATATCAACGCCTTGGTATTTCTTACGGCCTTATCCGGCTCATAGCCGTCATCCCGGCTCAGCAGGAGAATCTCTCGTCCCCGCACCCCTCCATTATCATTTATGAATGAAAAGGCGGCGAGAAGCCCGGCCCGCATTTCCAATCCCAAGTTCTGAGCAGGTCCACTAAGAGCACTGGACTGCCCAAGCACAAGAGGTCTTGAAAAAAATGTTGCCGCCTGCGTTCCATGAAGAAACAACAGGCATATAAAAAAAATACAGAAGATAACAAAACGACACCTGAGCATCCACAAACTCCGTAAAATTGAATAGCAAAGAAAACAACACAAAGACTGAGCAACAACACAAAGAATAGGGGTTTGATAACCGGAATGCAACATTGTAGGAGTCTTGAGTAGCTCTTTGAGGTAAAGTCAGCGACATTTACCCTCACCAGAAAATCATAAAATCCCAACCCGGACAATTGTTTTTCTGCAAAAGAAGCTTGAAATTATTAAGAACACTCTTTACGGTATCGCCCACTAGGAGTGTGTCCGAGAATGCACTTTCACCACATATCGTCGTTATGTCAAAAAAATAATGCTCGCAATATTAGCTATATGGCTGTGCATATTTTCCTGACATGCCTAGATCTGCGGCGAAATTTCTATTCTCGGACAAACTCCTAGCACTCATGGTGATTTTCAAATAACTTCCTCCCTCTTTTAAAGGGGAGCAGAATTTCGCTTTCCAGATAAATCAATCCACCGGCAACAGAAATGAGCAAATCCCAATCTTTTACTACCAATCTGACCATGAGTCACACAACGACCGTCCTCACCCCGGACGGCTCGATGGAACAAGTCGAACAAATCGCCATTGAATCGCCCTATTCAATAGCACTAAACGATGAACCCATAGGTTCTTCAATGGTCCTACCCATAGGACTTGAGGAATTTGGTGCTGGTTTTCTTTTTGGTCAGGGCTACATCAAAGAACCGGGTGAAGTAAAAGAAGTCTATATATGTCCAGACGGACGCATTGCTGTCTACGCTGATGTTGAGATAACTGAGCCAAAAGAAGTAATAATTACCTCCGGTTGCGGGGGCACAGGAAAAATTTCTAAAGAGATGCTCGAAGGTGCCTTTGATCCTTTACAAGAATGCACTATAACCTTTCCGGAAATCAGCAGCTTTATCCGCCAATCCCTGCAAAGCTCACCGCTTGGCCCCCAGACTCACTGCATCCATGGATGTGGGTTCTGGCAAAATGGTAAGCTCCAGGTGTTTTACGAAGATGTCGGCCGACATAACGCGGTGGACAAAGTTCTGGGAGCAATTCTGCTGGGCAAAATAACCCCACGGGGCGCAATCTATACCACAGGTCGACTCACCTCAGATATGGTGCTGAAATGCGCCCGCATTGGTATCCCGATAATCATGTCCAGAACAGCGCCGTCATCTCTTGGTCTTGCAATAGCTAGAAGATCCGGTGCCACCCTTGCAGCATACGCAAGGCCAGATCGACTCAATATTTTCAATGCCCCTGAGCGCATTGTCATCTAACCCCGGTATACGGAAAGTAAGAAGAGACTCAGTATAGTGCTCCTTGAGAGTACTCAGTTCAGTCCCTCCTTGAAAAGGATCTTACGTGTGTCAACCATAAAGTCTAACCCGACTAGTCGGAAACTGTTTTAGAATCGCTGGATAAGTGCCTCGAAGGTCTCACTCCGTTCACTATCTGCCGGTTACTCTAAGTTCTTAACTTCAATACAGTCTCCAGATTACTCGGAGTCTACGCTACCTGTTTTTTATTGCAGTTTTTTTTCTGGAGTAAGGCACTAAAGATAACTTTGACTTGTTTCCAAATATTTCATATCATTTTTTGATAGTCAATTGTATGAATTTCAACAGTAATGTTTGATTCAGACACTTCTTCTAGTTGCAAACATAATTTTCTCATCCAATAATCACTCGGAGTGTTACAGCATATGAGAACCTTCAAATGGGGAATACAATTTACAACAGGTCTTTCACAAATTGACAAGCAGCATCAATCTCTGGTGACACTGGTAAATACAGTTGGAAAAATGCTTTCCGAAAATTTAACAACAGAGGAGTTCCTTCTAAGCTCTTTTAAGGAATTGGAGGAATATGCTCAGATTCATTTTGAGACAGAAGAAAGACTTATGACCGAAATGCAACTGGATCCCCGTCACATATCTTCCCATATCAATCAGCATAATGATTTTGTGGTGCATATTACTGATCTTCTAGAAAATACTGATATTGAAAACAAAAATGACTGTCGCTCCCTGTTTGACTATCTTGTGCATTGGCTTGCATACCATATCCTTGGTTCAGACAAAAATATGGCTCGACAGATTGCAGCTATTGACGGAGGGATGAGCCCAGAGCAAGCCTACCAGCAGGAAGAAAAGGAAGCGAGCCGTTCAACAAAACCTCTACTTGTTGCCCTCAATGGACTCTTTGCCCTGGTATCAAAACGAAATAAGGAGCTTATTGAACTCAATCGAACTCTTGAAGAGCGAGTTAAAAAACGGACTATTAAACTTTTGGAGGCCAACAAAGCCCTGGAGCTAATATCAGTAACCGATCATCTCACTCAACTCCCCAACAGACGCTTTGCCATGAGTCAACTGGAACTCCTTTTTGTTGAATCCATGCGCCTCAACACTACTCTTTCCTGTCTAATGATTGACGCAGATAATTTCAAAACCATCAACGACACTTATGGTCATGATGCAGGCGATATCGTTCTCCAACGACTTGCTAAGGAACTTCAGCATTCTGTTCGTTCCGATGATATTGTATGTAGGTTGGGTGGTGATGAGTTTATTATAATTTGCCCCAACACAGACCTGGAAGGAGCACTTCACCTTGGAGAACACACCGTATCAAAAGTGGCAGAGCTCAAAGTATCTGCCGGTGACGGTGCTTGGTATGGTTCGGTAAGTATTGGAGCAGCGTGCACTAATAGCAAAATGCAAGAAGTAAATGATCTTATAAAAGAGGCTGACAACTCAGTTTACCTCGCAAAAAGAGATGGCAGAAATTGCGTGAGATCTCACAAATAAAAAGAATCTGGCGCAAACCTTTCTTCACATTATATTTTCATACATCAGCAGGCCACACCCTCAAGACGTGGTTTGATGAAGACCCCTGAAAGGGGTCGTTGTTGCCAGAAAAGCCCGAGGTTTAATTCAAAGCAATTACTCCGACTTATTTCCCGTCTTTCGTAACCGTTCACCGACCCCTTCAAAAGATTGCATAACCAGAGTCCGTAACCGTTCGTCCAGTGCTCCAGGTTCGTTCAAGCTGGTCTCCTGTCTATAGTTTGCTATGCCAGGAGGCCTGATCGGACGAAAATGGGGTGCTGGTGAACGGTTACCGTCTTTCTTATCCGTTTACGGGGTTAGATCTAAGCAGGAGTCGTAGTGCACACCCTGGTTATTTCAACGCTCGCCCTTCCATACCTAATTCAATCAGCCTCTCTAAAAATTGTGGGAATGGCAAGCCGTATGCTGCTGCCGCCTGGGGCATGAGACTCGTTTCGGTCATTCCTGGAATTGTATTGGTTTCAAGCAGATACACAGACTCATCTTCAGCAAGCATCATATCGGTACGGGAATATCCATTCAAGCGCAAGGCCTTATGGGCGATAATTGCATATTCCTGTACCTGCCTCGTAATCGCTTCGCTAATCTTAGCCGGACATATCTCCTCGCTTGCTCCAGGTTTATATTTGGCATCGTAATCAAAAAATGCAAATTCTTCTCCCGGGACAATTTCAATTACAGGAAGCGGCTCAAGTTCGCTATTACCAAGTACCCCAACAGTGAGTTCCCTGCCTTTAACATATTTTTCAACCATAATAATGCTATCGTGAACAAGAGCTTTTTCAATTCCATCCACCATCTGCTCTTCTGACTGAGCAAGCGTGAGCCCCAGACTCGACCCCTCTCTGACCGGTTTTATCACCACAGGTAAACCAAAACGCTCAACAAGCTCTGCACTGTTGATGGTATTGCCTTTTTCGACAATTACCCAATCTGCAACAGGCAGATCGTGTAATCTATAAAGTTCTTTGGCCAGATTTTTATCCATTGCAACAGCACTGCCAAGCACCCCGGAACCTTGATAGGGCACTTTCAGGAGATCAAGGAATCCCTGCATAGTGCCATCCTCTCCATAGAGACCGTGGAGTAATATAAAAGCAAAATCTATGTCTGGTGCGTCTGCTGCAAGACGAGCCAGATCAGTCGCGGGATCATAACGACTCACTGAAAATTTTTCAGCATTGAGCGATTTTTCCACCCCAACTGCCCCGTTTAAAGAGACTTGTCGTTCACCGGAAACACCCCCTGCCACGAGTGCAATACGTAGTTTTTGTGTCTGCATTATTATCTATCCCCCTGATGATTTATAAGACACTTATTCCGTCTTATTTTACCGTTTACCTGGATTATTTTACCAACTCATTTACAATGTAATTTTACCACAGAGATTTTAGCGGTGCACGTAAAGGCTTTAAAAAGGATGAAAAGAGCTCGTACAAAGATTTTAAAAATCCATTGACAAATGACATATCGATTTAGTATATAGATCAGATTGTTGTCATGAAACTACAGCTATTTGTCGAAAAGACATGTAACTATATGATCTTTTTATAATAAACCTGACCATTTCGTTAAACGGAGCCCCAAATGATAGAAGTTGAAGTTAGAGGAGATCTTGAGTACGCGATCCGCCAGCTGAAAAAAAAGCTGCAGATAGACGGCATTAAAAGAGAACTGAAACGTCGTGAGTACTACGAGAAACCGAGTGTGAAAAAACGCCGGAAGCAGGCTGAAGCCCGCAGAAAACTCCGCAAGTTCAACAGAATGAGAAAATCGATGTAACTATCGTTTTTCTGCTTTTATCTTAATAGCCCGATTCATATCGTGCTATTAAGATTAAAGGCAGTGTAGCACCTATACTACCATAAAAAACACTCGACTCCCTCCTAAATTCACAGCGATTCATGAGCTGTACCTTCACGTCCTGATCTCTGAAAGGAGATTTGCTGAAAACAGTATAGAAGCATACTCTGCTGATATTTCTCTTTTTCTCAGCTATCTCGCCTCTTTAAATAAGAGATCACTGGCTAAGATTGACGTATCCATTATACATGGTTTTCTAGAACAGTGTAAAAAAACGAGAAAGTCTTCAAATCGAACCAACGCCAGACGCATATCCGCATTAAAATCTTTTTTTGATTATCTAGTTGCGGAAAACCAAGTATCAAAAAACCCGTTCCATGCTGTAGATCTGCCTAAAAGTGGTAAAAGTCTCCCTAAAGCTCTCTCGCAAAAAGAGGTACAACAGCTGCTGACCCCCCCCAATATTAGTACCCCCATTGCAAGACGGGATCATGCAATGCTGACTCTCCTCTACTCAACCGGCCTCAGAGTATCAGAACTGGTTCACTTGCCTCTTGCTGCCTGCAATTTAAACGCCGGGTTTGTCAGAGTCCTTGGAAAAGGGAATAAGGAGCGGTTGATCCCGTTTGGAGTCGAGGCAAAAGAGAAAATCGAGCATTATCTTAAAACCAGTCGGACTCTGATTTTAAAGGGCAAGAGAAGTAATTTCCTCTTTGTCACCCACCATGGCACATGTATGACCAGACTTCGATTCTGGCAGATTATTCGCAAAACCGCGCTTTCAGCCGGAATTACAAAAGACATATCACCCCATATGCTACGCCATTCCTTTGCCACCCATCTTTTGAGCCGGGGGGCGGACCTTCGTGCAGTACAGATGATGTTGGGACACTCTGATATCTCAACTACTCAAATTTATACCCATATTGACCAGGACAGATTGAAGAAAATTCATAAAAAATTCCATCCCAGAGGCTAAACCACAGTATGGTCAAGCACCTAAACTTTTGAAGCAGTCACTAGAAAGGCGGAGTATTTTCTTCCCTGCCAGTCAAAATGATGCGCTGTTTTAAAGTCAATGTTCTCAAATGAATACATTTCCAGAATCGTTTTTAAATCATCCCGATCAAACCCCCAATGAAATACACCTAGATTATCATCGGAGTGAAAACTTCCATCTTCCGTATCAACATCGACCAGAGCAATCAGTGCTCCTCTTTGCAAATGCGTGGCAAAACTCTGGATCAATTTATTTGTATTCTCCACATGATGCATCGCAAAGGCGCTCATGATCAGGTCGAATTTTTCATCAATGGGGTTAACCATGATATCCTGACAAAGTCCATAAACCTTGTTTTTAAGCTCTGCTTTTGCTGTGAGTTTTTCAAGCATTGCTTCGGAAATATCCACTGCCGTAATCTTTTTGACCATTGGAGCCACAGTGGCTGAGAGAAGTCCAGTACCAGCTCCAAAATCCATCACATGCATCTGATCATGAAAAGGTATTTTCGCTGTAATCATTGCTCCAACCACAGATGACAGCTCTTGTGCCCACTCTTCTGAATCATAGTTTTCCGCTTTTTCTTTAAACAAATCTGACACAAATATTCTCCTGTTTACATTATTGTTATGATAATTTTCAGCTGATAAAAAAAACGTTTAAAGAACTTACCATTTTAAAACAGATAATTCTAAAACCTCAGCCCTTGACGGGGACCTTTACGGGATATACCCATTGAAGCTAACAGAGACAAAAGGATCGCAAACACATTCTGTGTGGTGTCTTTATAGAAGTAAGCCCTTGAGAACAAAAAACATCTTGTCAACTGATCATAATTTCAAAAGAGTGAAAAATTGGAATCCGTCCTGAAAAAACAGCTAAAGCAACTGGTATCAAATAGTACACACTTGCTTCTGGAAGGAGCTTTGCGTGGGATTGAGAAGGAGGGTTTACGTGTAAATAACTCAGCTGAGTTATCACATACCCCCCATCCAAAGGGTCTTGGATCAGCATTGACCAACAGCAGCATTACTACCGATTATTCCGAGGCACTTCTAGAGTTCATATCCCCAGTTTTTGAGACACCCGGGACAACGATAGAATATCTGAAAAACCTCCATCGCTTCACCTACCTCCACCTCAAAGAGGATTTGATCTGGCCTGGAAGCATGCCCAGCCACATCCCGGATTCAGCTTCAATTCCGATTGCCCAGTTTGGTTCATCTAATATCGGGCAACTGAAACATATATACCGCGTCGGCCTTGAACATCGTTACGGCAAGAAGATGCAGATTATTGCAGGTATCCATTATAATTTTTCGCTTCCTGATGAGTTTTGGCGACCATTTCAGAAACAACAGGAAAATAAAGAGACACTACAGTCGTTTCGTTCTTCCTGTTACTTCAAAATGATTCGTAACTTTCGCCGTCATTCATGGCTACTGCCCTATCTTTTTGGCGCCTCCCCTGCTCTGTGTAGTTCTTTCCTGAGAGGGAAACCCCATAAACTAAAAAGGTTACATGATCAGACTCTCTTTCTGCCACACGCAACGTCATTGCGCATGAGCGATCTTGGGTATTCTACCAAGGTACAATCTTCCCTGAATATTTGCTTTAATCACCTTAACACATATCTCGATTCACTTGAGCAGGGTATTACTACGTATTATCCTCCTTATGGCAAGACGGGAGTTAAGGTTGACGGAAAATACCGCCAGCTGAATTGCAACCTCCTCCAGATTGAAAATGAATATTACAGTGATATTCGCCCAAAACGTGTTGTTCTTCCAGGTGAAAGACCCCTACAGGCTCTACGGAAAAGAGGTGTCGAGTATATTGAAGTTAGAAATATAGACATTAATCCTTTCCTGAGCGTGGGTATAGACACCCAGCAGGCACAGTTTATCGACACCCTCCTTATCAGCTGCCTACTGATGAGTGATGAAGATATCTGTCCAGATGAACGCAAGATGGTGACCAGCAACCTGAAAAAAGTTGCCACCAGGGGGCGGGAGCCCGGACTTTTGCTGACAACACCTAAAGGTGAAGTTTCATTGACTGAAGCGGGTAACAGCTTACTTGCTCAGGTACAGATAACCGGCCAATTGCTGGATACGATTCACAAGACAAATGCCTATACCATATCGGTCGACAATCAACTGCGAAAACTGGACAACCCTTCACTGACACCATCAGCCCGGGTGCTAACTGCCTTGCAAGAAACTGGCTTAAATTATTCCAAGTGGATGCTACAAAAAAGCAGAGAACATAAAGAGACTTTTTCCTCTTCGTCTCTACCCAGTGAGACGCTAAAAGAGCTGACACTAAAAGCTAAGAATTCACTAAAAGAGCAACAACAGCTTGAGACCAGTGACACATTGGATTTTGATCAATTTCTTGCTCAACATTTGTAAGCGTTCACCGTCCCTTTGGAAAGATTGTATAACATAGGTCCGTAACCGTTCGTCCAGTGTTCCAGATTCGTTCAAGCTGGTCTCCGGGCTATAGTTGGCTATGCCAGGAGGCCTGATCGGACGAAGATGGGGTGCTGGTGAACGGTTACCAATATTTAACACCCCAAAAGGGGGGATAAGTACCTATCATTCGGTTTACACCCCTCACTGTCTCATTTACCAGGAGGAGTCCATTTCATCGTCTGCTTGACTGCCAAATCTACCTCCTCCGGGCTAACCAGCGCTGTGATATTGACTTTTACTGTCCCACTGGCATTTGCCACCAGTGAACCTGTGATAGCTCTCACATTGTCAGGTGCTTCAAGGATAATAAAAAAATCACTTCCCCCTAAAGCGAAATAATACGCCTCCATCCTCCCACCTAACGACTCAATTGCTTTTTTAGTTACCTTCATTCGCTTTGAGCCACCATCTTTCATTAGTCCTTTTAGTCCTTTATCGGTATACGATCCATGATATAAATATTTGGGCACGACACACCTCCATATGCTATTGTTTATAAAAAGGTCCAAGCGAAAGGAAGACTATTTTGTAAAGTTATCGCCCTCCACAGTAGCACTCTGTAACCCCGTTGCACAGAAACCACCCTTCTGGCCCAAACCGAACGTATTGTTCTTTTTAATATGGATAAGACGAGCTATTTTTAATAAAACTTAACCCCACCTCCTGAGTAAAGTTTTAAGGCTATTGAAGAATTATGATGAATTTTAATGCCATTAGCTACCTCCGCCCAGCGGAAATATGGAATAAAAAAAAGCCGAACCACCTCATCCCAAGGTAGTCCGGCTATCAAGTTGACCCGTGATTTTCCGTCTCTGTCTCACGACAGATTTGGCTTTATCTTAGACTTATCTACCTGCAATAGATATACCATCATGTAGACACAGAGACCGATCATGTTGCAGTCACTGCAATTCAGTGTTAATCAAGGGACACATCAGTATATTTGATATATAATTCCAGCCGATTCCACAACTGAGTTGTTCCTATTTCCGGAAATCCATCCGAATAAACGGATATTTTTTTGATTTCATCCAACAATTTTATTGATACATACTGTCCACTGCGACAACACAAAGCTACAGTTTCTTTTATAATTGCAAAACCTGTATGCGCTGGGCAAACAAGGCCTCCCCTGTTAAAAGATTTGAAGCTCCAGCCAACATTCACACTTTACAAAAGCACAGCAAAAATCTATCTTATTAATATCACAACTTTTTCATTTAGCATGCAGAGTTAAACTAACTGTTTTTCATAATTGTTTTTTTCTTTTTCATTGTCTACACATGCGCCTGATAACCACTCATATAAATGCCGATTTTGATGGCCTGGCCTCCATGATAGCAGCAACAAAGCTATACCCCGATGCGGTTTTGTCTTTCCCTGGCTCCCAGGAACGTAATGTCCGCGATTTTATAACTCAAAATCTTATCTACACCTACGACTTCCTGAAAGTTAAGGATATTGACCTGAAAAAAATATCAACCCTTATATTGGTTGACACCCGTTCCTCAAAAAGAATTGGTCGTTTCAGTGAATGCCTGACAAACCCTGACTTAGAAATCCACCTCTACGATCATCACCTGCAAAACAGTGGCGATTTGCAAGGAAAGGTGGAGGTTGTTGGCAATTTTGGCTCGACAGTGACACTTCTTATCAATATCCTCAAAGAAAAAAATATCCAGCTCAGTGAGGAAGAAGCGACAATCTTAGCCCTTGGGATCTACGAAGACACCGGTTCCCTGACCCACCTCACTACCACCCCCGAAGACTTAATTGCCGCCGCCTGGCTAGTTCAGCAGGGCGCAAAGCTCGATCAGGTCGCACAGTTTATCACCCATGAACTCACCTCTATACAGATCACCATTCTGCATGAGTTGATGAAGACGGCCAAGCAGTATATGATCCAGGACATCCCTATAGTTGTAGTAACCCATTCGCTCACTGAATATGTGGACGAATTCGCACTTATAGTCAGACGTTTTATGGTGATGGAAAACCTTAACGTCCTCTTTGCCCTCATCTCAATGGGCGGCCGTATTTATCTGATAGCCAGGAGCAGAATTGCTGATGTTAATGTTGGCACAATTGCAAGAGACCTCGGCGGCGGCGGCCACCCCACAGCAGCATCAGCCACCATCAGAGATATTACACTCATAGAGGCCCAGGAAAAGCTCATTCGCACCCTTCATCGACACATCCATCCACAACCGATAGCACGTGAAATGATGTCCAGGCCGGTCATTACGGTTGCCCCCGAAATGTCCATTGAAGCGGTGAAAGAAACCCTCACCAGGTACAATATCACCGCGGCACCGGTATGTAAAAATGGAACAGCATCTTCTAAAACTACACCCTCGATCCTTGGAATCATAACCCTTAGAATAGTCGAAAAAGCTACCCATCATAACCTCAGTTCCAGACCGGTCAGTGATTATATGAGCAGTGAAGTTGAGACCCTGCCCCTCACCGCAACACTGGCTGACATCCAGGAACTGATCATAGAAAACCGCCAGCGAATTATCCCCATTGTTGAAAACCAGGAGATTGTGGGCATTATCACCCGCACGGATCTTCTCAATCGACTGGTGAACGACCCTGCCCATCTGCCAAAAAATCTACTGCACGAGTCGGACCACCCATCTCTTGAGAGAACACGAAACCTCAATTCTCTTATCGTTGATAATCTTGATAAAAAGATGATCCTTCTGTTGCAGACAATTGGGGAGGTTGCGAGCAAAAATAATTTTAATGCCTTTGCCGTTGGTGGCTTTGTTCGTGATCTGTTGCTGAAAAAACCAAATTTTGATCTCGATATTGTCATTGAAGGGGATGGAATAGTCTTCGCCAAAGCACTGGCCGGCCACCTAGGCGGACGATACAGAACACACGAGCGGTTCAAAACCGCAGTGGTTCTAATGATTGATGGATTTAAAATCGACATCGCCACCGCACGCCTTGAGTATTACGAATATCCAGCCGCCATGCCAACCGTTGAGTTATCCTCAATCAAACTAGATCTCAGCCGCCGCGATTTCACCATAAACGCCATGGCAATCCAACTCAACCCAGATCACTTCGGCACTCTGATCGACTTTTTCAACAGCCAGAACGATCTGAAGAAAAAAGCGGTGAAGGTCCTTCACAATCTAAGTTTTGTAGAGGATCCGAGTAGAATTTTCAGAGCCATTCGCTTTGAAAAACGAATGGATTTTCAGATATCCCCCCACACAAAGAGACTGATCAACAATGCCGTAACCATGCAGCTTTTTGGTAAAGGCGATGACCCCAGGTTTCTATCTGAGTTAAAAATCATCCTCTCCGAAGAAAACCCACTCCCGGCATTGCAGCGCATGGCTGAATTTAAGCTTTTTCAATTTCTATGGTCGAACCTTCGCCCCCATTACAAAGTTGATCGCAGGTATGGACACACACTGACCCAGGCCCAGCTGGCCATTTCCTGGCATCGCCTCCTGTATCTTGACGAACCCTGCCGAAACTGGATGGTTTACTTACTGGCTATTATGTCGCGATCGGGCCCCGGTATTCTCATCGCATTTTGTGATCGATTCAAGGAGACAGCCAAAAACACCGATTTTCTGGTTGAACAAAAAAACCTCTGTGACATGGCGATTCATGTCCTCAGGCGAGATTCAGAGCTGAAAAACAGCGAGATCGTAGCTTGCTTTGAAAATATTCAACTTGAAGGTCTCCTCTATATGATGGCGATAGCCAGGAAAAATCATGTGAAAAAATCAATCTCTTTATATGTAACTACTCTGAGAGAACTTACCCCCCTGCTTACCGGTAAGGAGCTGGTGGCAATGGGCTATGCCCCTGGACCACAGTTCAAAGAGATTCTCTCCCTGCTCAAAAACATGAAACTTGATGGTAAAGTTGATACTGTTGAAGACGAAATTCTCTTTGTAAAAGAAAAATTCCCCATGTAGTTCCTTGCTCTCTGACACTCAGTGGTTACAATAATTTTCGTTAAAAACTCCCCCTTTAGTGGCTTAAGCAGGATAACTGTAATAAAAGACAAATGAATATAACTAAATTTATCACCGAACTCATCATCCTCGCCCCACCGCTGCTCATGGCACTCACCTTCCACGAATTTGCCCATGGCTACGTGGCGTATCGACTGGGTGATCCGACGGCAAAAACCCTGGGTCGACTCACCCTTAATCCACTCAAGCACCTGGACCCACTGGGAACCATTGCCTTTTTCTTTATCAAATTTGGCTGGGCGAAGCCTGTTCCTGTAAATCCTGCCTATTTCAGAAACCCAAAACAAGATATGCTTTGGGTAGCCCTTGCCGGACCGGCAACAAATCTCGCACTCGCAGTTGCCAGTGCACTTCTGGCGAAGGCGATTTGGTTCATCGCCTCTGCGATTCCCTATTCTGCGATGGCAGAGGCATTTTTAGTTCCAATCAACGGTATGCTTATCGCCAGTGTCTGGATTAATCTGGTTCTGTGTATCTTCAATTTCCTGCCCATCCCTCCTCTCGATGGCAGCCGGATCCTTACCGGCCTGCTGCCAAATGAAATGGCCAGATCCTATATGCAAATTGAGCGTTTTGGCTTTATTATCATTCTTGTTCTGGCATTTAGCGGTATTTTGTCTAAAGTTATATTCCCAGTTATCAACTTTGCCAACAACATGCTTCTTTCATAGCACGCTGCAGTGAAGGTACCTACTCATAGGTAACAGCAACATGCTTTACATTGCGCCAATCCAACCCCAGTAGCTCTGCAGCGTTACGGTCCACCTCCCAAGGGTTGTAACCTGCTGTTATTATATTTACAGGTGGGTCACAATGGGCGCCGCCCAGATGAAATTCAGCCATACCAACAGTACAGTCCATTACTGTGAGATCTGGAATTAAGTAACTATTCAGATCGATAATAGATTGTTGCATTTTATTGTGGAACATCGCTTTTTTCCAAGATCCATAACGTCCTGAATAATATTTGGGTGGTGCAAAGCCCATCATATTTTTTAACGTCCCAGTCATTTTCGCAAGGGAATGGACCTTGAGTACCGGCACCGAAATAATATAATTATCAAAAGAAATTTCAGGGAGATATATCTCAGGAAAAACAGGACAGGCTGGGTTTTGCAGCAGCTGTAATGGCGCATGATTCAAGTCAACCAATAGAACTCCATGCTTTTTGGCCATTGCGGTATAGCCAAGGAGTTCAAAAACTTCATCGGTTTCTATATCTGAATCCCCGCACCCTTCTGCGATTATTATTTCAGCGTTCGAATGGTTGCGTATATATTCAATGATAGCCTCGCAACATTCAGCTGGGGTCGTGATGGGATGAGGAGAGCCATTAACTAAATTGGGTTTTATCAGTATTGATTTTTGAGCTGCGATATGTTCACCAGCTTTGATTGCATCAAGTCCATTACTGATCGACGCCCTGTACGATGTAAAGTCAATATTAACAAGATTCATGGCTATCTCTCTTTCGCTACTACCGATATTGGAACTAGACGTACCAATGACTCATGAAAGGTCGCACCTTCACCCATATCTGCAGTCTTCTGGGAGGTAAGATCATTGATACCAGTCTGAATAGAATCGTCTCTGTCCCCTAGAGCCACAGGCCAAAAAATGCCTTCGGCAACCAAAACGCCTTGTGCTGTATCGGTGGTTATTCTTGCTATCCTTTTCGCTCTGCCCCTGTGATTTCCCACAACAACCGCCTCACCATCCTGGACCTTGTACATCACCGCATCTTCCGGGTGAACCAATACTTCACCAGCCACACCTTTAAATATTTCTCCAAAAGTACTGTTGAGTAAATCCGGGTGTGGTGGAGTAATAAGATGAAGAGGAAATCTCGCCTGCAGGTCGGGATCACCTCCCTCACCCGCTGCAGAAAGGCAGGCAATAGCCGGTTCTTCGGGCAATGTCGTTACAGAGAAACTGAATTTCTTCTCCCCATCTCCTAATAGTCGTCCACTTTTCATACTTCTCACAGAGTGGCAATAGCTCCCCTCCATTATAGCTTCAATCTCTGTACCCGGGTCTATTTCTTCCATGGATAAAAGGTAGTTGGTGATTCTCTCCTCACAGCTCTCAGCAAAGGGCGGATCTTCAAAACCCATCTTTTTCGCAAGTTCCTGGAAAAAGTCAAAATTACTCTTTGCCTCGCCAAGAGGTGTAATAACAGGCTTTGCTACACCGAGATAAAAATGACCGTAGGCACTATACAGATCATGATTTTCAAGAAATGTAGTTGCAGGCAGCAGTACATCCGCATAGGCCGCGGTTGGCGTCATCACCTGTTCATGTACTACGGTGAAGAGATCTTCCCTGGCAAGTCCCTTTCGCACTGAACTTGCATCTGGATTAACACTTAATGGATTAGAGTTATAGACAATAAGGCCACGTACAGGTGGCGATTGTGTATTCAACACCTGGCCTAGATGAATCATGTTCACAAGCCCAGGTTCCTCCTGCATAAGTTTTTTATGAACGAGCACTTCCTCGTCCCCGCGAAAAGCACCTGTGGTCAGTAAAACACCTCTCCCCGGGCCACCGGAATACAAACCTAACATCGCAGCCAGAGAAGTTATAGACCTGACGGACATACCGCCTCGACTATTTCTGCTTAGCCCTATTCCTATGCGGATAAAGGTTTTGGGCCTGGCTGCAAAAACAGCAGCCATTTTTTGCATAACATCTAATTCGACTCCGCTTTCCGCGACGAATCTTGAAATATCCTGGGACTGCAGATACTCAGATAACTCACTAAACCCCGTGGTTGAGCCTTCGATAAAGTCCAGATCCACCGACCCTTCGGCAATAAGCAGTTTACAGATTCCAAGAGCCAGTCCGGTATCACCTCCCGGTTTTACCTGGACAAAGATATCCGCCGATTTCCCTGTCTGATTGCGGTATGGATCAACCACAAGCAACTTTGCCCCGCTTTTTCTTGCGCGACTCACATATTGCCAAAAGTGGACGTTAGACACCTTTATATTAATGCCCCAGGCTACAATCAGCTCACTCTCCGCCGCATTTTCAGGAGGGCAACCTTGCAGATCCCCGCAATGTTTTCTCCATCCTACTCCAGCGGTTGCTGAACAGATTGTCTGCTTACATTGCAATGCTCCCAATTTATGGAAAAGCGGAAAACCGGCAAAACGATTCACAGCTCCCATATTCCCGGCATAGGAGTACGGTAAAATGGCCTCTCCACCGAATTCATCCCTGATATTGAGTAATTTCTTCGCACAGAGTTCAAGGGCCTCTCCCCACTCCACTCTACGAAACTCTCCAGCCCCTTTTTTACCTATCCGTACCTGTGGGAATAGTAGACGATCCTCTGAATAGAGCCTCTCTGGATAACGACGCATTTTTCTACAGATAAAACCGCTGGTATAAGGGTGGGCAGGATCTCCCTGAAGTGAAATGATGTGACCATCCTTAACTGTAGCCAACACGCCGCAACTATCAGGACAATCGAGTGGACAAATACTCTTCTTCAGATATTCCTGGTTCTGATCTATTGCACACATATGATCCCCTTTACATTGGA
Source organism: Desulfobulbaceae bacterium (assembly GCA_024227155.1). GTDB lineage: Bacteria > Desulfobacterota > Desulfobulbia > Desulfobulbales > Desulfocapsaceae > Desulforhopalus_A. Next base: position 3,480 of record JAAELB010000840.1, on the reverse strand, counting down.
AAAACTATTTTTTTTAACGCTGATACTATCACTTCAATCTTGTAACAGGCACAAAAACGATATAGGCTTATATTTTACAGCGTATAAGCAATAATAGATTTACAATAATAATTCAAATAGGGAAAAGTATTCAAAAAAACAGTCGACAAAGGAGACAGACATGGGGGACAGAACATTAGACTACATTGCACTTGGAGTATTGTGCTTTGTTGTTTTAACGATCATCTACGGCGTCATCTACATTCATGATATCCCGTATGAAATGGCCAAAAAACGCAACCATCCACACCAGGATGCCATTCATACAGCGGGGTGGGTATCGCTTTTTCTCATGCATACAATCTGGCCGTTTCTCTGGATCTGGGCAACTCTGTATAAACCTGAAGTGGGTTGGGGAGTGGGCATTAATACAGCACAAGATAAAACATCACCTCCAAATGAGCCCCTGCAAGAGAAAGTACTATTACTGGAGGCACGTATCGGCGAACTGGAGTTAAGAGAGAAGAAAACAACATCTGTATACACCAAACATATTCAATACCTGCAACAACAGCTGAAAGAATTAAAGAAAAACCAGCCAATTACAACACAAAAGGAGGCGTAAATGGAAACCTTACTCATCCTTACCTACTCCTGTCTCTGCTGGATAATTTTTAAGATTTTTAAAATTCCTGTCAATAAATGGTCACTCACAACCGTGGTCTTAGGTGGCGTAGGCATGCTGGGAACCATCTTGGCTGGCATGGCATATTTTCACCCTGCATCAATTTCAGCACGATCTTATTTCGTCACTACCCCTATTGTTTCAAATGTCCGAGGTAAAGTTATTGAAGTCAATGTGCAACCCAATACACCCCTTAAAAAAGGTGATATCCTCTGTAAAATCGACCCTATCCCCTTCCAGGCACAAGTCGACAATATAAAAGCCCAGCTTGATTTTGCACAAAAGAGGCTTGAGGAATCACAGGCCCTTGCCGACGCATCCGCAGGCAGTGTCTATGACGTAGAAAGATTTGCAAAAGACGTACAGACTTTTGAGGCCCAACTGAATGACGCACAGTTTGATCTTGATTCAACAATAATAAAAGCCCCGACAGATGGTTTTGTGACCCATTTGCGGTTGCGGCCCGGCATGATGGCGGTGCCTCTTCCTGTGATGCCCGTTATGAGCTTTGTCCAGACAGATGATTCGATTTTTGTTGCAGGGTTCAGCCAACAGCCAATGCAGAATATTAAGGTTGGCAACCATGCCGAAATCATTTTCCCTGGCGTTCCAGGACGCATATTCAGTGGGCGGGTGAGCCATATCCTAGGCGCTCTTGCTGAAGGACAGCTCTCACCCTCTGCAAATCTGGTAAAGGTACAATATAATTTGCCTGAAGGACTTATTCCGGTGTTTATCGAATTTGAAGATGACATGTCGGAATTTTTTCTACCCATGGGATCCATCGCTACAGTGGCTGTCTATAGTGAAAGATGGCACCATGTTACAATCATACGCAAGATGTTGATGCGTATGATGAGCTGGAGAAATTTTGCCAAATTTCATTAATCTCCGGTTCAGCTTAATTTTTCTAAAAAGGATCATGCCAATGAGGACATACCACCCCTTAATAGTTGTAACCTGCCTTACCCTTGCCTTATCGGGATGTAGCGGCAAGGTTGCAACCCACGATGAGGCCGTTAGTTCAATAAAAGAGAGCCCTAAAGCAGAGGAAATTATTGCAGAGAAATGGTCTGCCGAACAATCTGGAGGACTTGTCGATGACCTGTGGGTCGAAAGCTTTAACGACCCACGACTTGTTAAGCTTGTGGAAGAGGCACAGCAAAACAATTTTGGCCTGAAAATACAAGGTGCCAAGCTGCAACAGGCTGAAGCCCTTGCAAGACAGGCCGGTGCAGCTCTAAAACCCACTGTAGGCTTATCAGCCGGTTACTCAGACCGGAACGTAGATAATTTGGACGAAATCTATGGTGGAGGACTAAGAATCTCCTGGGAAGCAGATGTCTGGGGAAGAATCGGTTCCGGTGTCGCCGGTGCCGAAGAGACCGCTGAAGCCTCCAGGTCTGACTATGAATTTGCCCGCCAGTCTCTTGCAGCCGCAACTGCAAACGGCTGGTTTCTCGCGATCGGCTCCAAAGTACTTGAAGATTACGCGGGGGAAATAGTTGAACTAACAAAAGAAACTGTTCGCATCGTTAAAGTCAAAGAACAAGTTGGCCAAGGCAGCATGAAAGATGTGCATCTCGTTCAGGCAGACCTCGCCAGCGCTGAGGAAGCCGCCAGAAAATCACGCTCAGGCCAGGAAAATGCCAAACGGAGCCTTGAATTGCTCCTGGGACGATACCCGGCTGCTGATCTTGAAACAGCGGAAAAACTTGTTGCCGTCCCTCCACCAATCGCAGCCGGTATCCCTTCCGAAATACTTGAGCGCAGACCGGATCTTATAGCAGCAGAGCGTAGAGTCGCCGCCGCTTTTTACAAACAGGAGGAGGCAGAATTACTCCACCTTCCACGTTTTAATTTTTCAATTGGTTTAGGCTTATCCAATCTCACAGATGCGGCCGGCAACCTCGCAGCTGGTCTTTTTGCCCCCCTCTACACAGGAGGTGCAATTGAGGCAGAAGTTGATAAGGCGACTGCAGTCCAGAAGGAAGCTATTGCTTTCTATGGTAACACCGCACTGGAAGCGTTTAAAGAGGTTGAGACAGCGCTCTCATCGGAAGAACATCTGCTTAAGAGGAAAGAGTACCTGCAAACAGTCGTAGGTGAAAACTACAAGGCCTATCAACTTACCAAAAAACAGTACGAAATCGGTAAAATTGACATTCTGGATGTATTGACGGTGCAGGAGAAATGGGTGCAGGCGCAAATAGCGCTTACTGATGTGACCACCAAGCGTCTAATTAACAGGGTGGGACTCCATCTGGCTTTAGGAGGGAGTTTCGAGTAATTCAGCTCATCTCGTGTTATTCAATTAAAAAGACCATCCGGATTACTTTCTGGGTGGTCTTTTTAATTTTAATGTACCCCTGCCTCCTGATAATTTTTACAAAGCGCAAATTCTCCCATAGCAATCTTGCCGGTGAAGAATTAAACAGGGACAGACCACGATAAAGAAATCATCAGTAAAAAGATGCCGAACAAAGGTGTAGACTGGAAAACAAGCAGTACGATTTTTTAAATGGCGCTATTCGGTTATCCAAGCTTACAGCTATGACTAACCTTGGTCAGCAACCTTGCTTGTTTCCTGTGATACCAGGCGTTATATAGAAAATAGAATTCCCACTAAGCCTCCCATTCACAATAGCTTGACATACAAGACCATGCCAATTATAATTACAATTATACTCAAAAAGAAATTTCAATGAGGTGCAAATATGGGTCAAGTTACTATCTATCTCGACAGTGAGACTGAAAACAAAATGAAAGAGGCAGCTAAATCAGGGCATCTATCTGTCAGTAAATGGGTTGCTAGA
>JAAELB010000839.1 GCA_024227155.1 Desulfobulbaceae bacterium | reverse complement strand
TTGACAAGACGACGGCTCATATGTGTTCTGGTGCGGAGCGCCGGAATAAGGAACTGACGTAGTCAGCACCGCATTCTCGGTGGCGCAGCCACCGAGAATAAGAAGATGTTCAACAGGTTCCCAGTCAATACTATTGTCGATTTTATGCAAGAATAAAAAGGAACGATTATTATCAGCATTTTTTTCTATATCGATATCAGCAAAGGAAAAGTAGTTTTTAATATTTTTGTAGGCCATGGTGCCTCATGAGAATTGATTCTATAAAGGCGAATAGCATAAATATCAAATAAATTCAATAAGATATAGTAAATTTTTGCATAGAGAATTATAGAAAACAATCAAATAATAAAAGCTTCGGGCGAGTCAATTAATATCAATGGATCGATCGTGCAAAGGTCTATCAGTAATGACCGGTAGCTCCCATGCCTATAAACAAATTATCTACAGAGATATCAATTTGTTTAATACGATTCAAAAGCAAATTCAAATCCTCATTGGTATGGTAAACGAAAAATTTCCAAATACTTTTTCCCCTTTTTCATCCATCATAGTTGTAACATGCTGACGTTTTGCAATGTCGATTCCCAAAGTCCACATTTGAGCAAGTCCTCCTTCAAAATTGTTGTAATTAAGGATGCCCAAGGGGTTACTGCACCTTGGGGAAAATTTAAAAAAGTGTTGCAAAAGGCTATTGCCTTTCGCAACTGCCAGTTTAATAATTCTATTATACGAGGTCTCTTATTGAATATGCAAAATTTTCCTATTTCACCAATTGAAATGATTACCGGTTTTTTACGAAACCGTAGTCTGATAATAACTCTTATCAAGAGAGAAGTAGTTGGGCGTTACCGAGGATCGATCCTCGGTATTTTCTGGTCCTTTATTAATCCAATATTTATGCTGGGAGTGTTTACCTTTGTGTTCAGTGTCGTTTTCAAAGCCCGCTGGAGTACTGGAAGTGAATCAAAAACCGAGTTTGCGTTAGTGTTGTTTGCCGGTTTGATTGTATTCAACCTGTTTGCCGAATGCATCAACCGGGCGCCAAGCTTGATTTTATCTAACGTCAATTATGTCAAAAAAGTCGTTTTCCCTCTGGAAATTCTACCCTGGGTAGCCCTTGGGTCAGCTCTGTTTCATGCTGTGATCAGTCTTGGTGTGTGGTTAACAGCCTATGCTTTTTTATTTGGTTTGCCGCATGCCACTACGCTGCTGTTGCCTTTGGTTTTTTTGCCCTTGGTGCTATTAATCATGGGTATGTCATGGATACTATCATCGCTGGGTGTGTATTTACGAGATATGTCACAGTTTGTGGGTCTTCTAACAACGGTATTGATGTTTCTCTCTCCCATTTTTTATCCGGCTTCTGCACTACCTGAAGCATATAGATCGTATTTGTTATTAAACCCGTTGATGCCAATCATTGAACAAACTAGAAATATACTGTTCTGGGGTGTACTACCTAATATGACCATGTTTGGGGTATATTTTTTGGTAGCAGCATGTATTGCATGGATAGGGTTTGCCTGGTTTCAAAAGATTCGGAAGGGATTTGCAGATGTCCTCTGAAATCGCCATCAAGGTAGAAAACCTTAGCAAATGTTACCAAATCTACAACAAACCTAAGGACCGGCTCAAACAATCAATATACCCTCGTTTACAACACCTTTTCGGAAAACAACCCACACAATATTATCAGGAATTCTGGGCATTGAAAGACGTCTCATTTGAAGTAATAAAAGGTGAGACTATCGGTATTATCGGTCAAAATGGATCAGGTAAATCGACTATTCTTCAAGTGATTTGTGGTACACTTGCCTCTACATGTGGGAATGTCATGACCAAAGGTCGTGTGGCAGCATTACTTGAATTAGGTGCTGGCTTCAATCCCGAATTTACAGGGCGTGAAAATGTGTATGTGAACGCATCAGTTCTTGGGTTAAGCAAGGAGGAGATTGATGATAAGTTTGATGAAATTGTTTCCTTTGCTGATATTGGTAATTTTATGGAACAGCCGGTCAAAACTTATTCCACCGGGATGTATGTTCGCCTGGCGTTTGCAGCGGCTATTAATGTAGACCCCGATATTTTAATTATTGATGAGGCCTTAGCAGTAGGGGATATTCGGTTCCAGCAAAAGTGTTTCGCAAAGATTAAAAAATTTTGCGAGACACGAACTGTGATATTTGTGACACATGATACCGCATCAGTGACAGAATTATGCTCGCGCGTAATTTGGCTGGAATCGGGAACCATACAAATGGACGGCCCAGTTAAGCTCGTTGTTGAAAAATATCTTCAATATATGTATGAGGCTGGAGTCAATATTTCACCGGAAGCCGGAGACGATACTCTGTCTGTTCCCTTTGAAAGAGATATCCTTAACAATTTCGTACCTGTGGAACCCAACATCAGACAGTATGGTGACCGGACAGCCATTATTGAAAGTGTGCGGATTTTCAATCCCCCGGATGGAAACTTTGGGGTTGTATATTCGGGCAAACCATGTGAAATCAGTATGCTGTTTCGGACTCATAGAGACATTGCACATACATTTGTTGGATATTTTATTTCAGATCGTTTTGGTCGGGAGATTTTTGGGGAAAGAGAAACCTTGGCGTCACTAACATCCGGTAAACGATATGTTCTTTCATTTAATCTTGACATTTGGCCCAATATTGCGGAGGGAGAATATGTTTTGACTATTGCGCTTGGAGAAGGAAACTTGAAGAGTTTCACTGTATGTCATTTTCTTCATGATGCAGTAGTTGTAAAGAGTATTCCGGTTTGCCCGACGGTGGTTGGAATGTTTTCTGTCACAGATACGGTTATCGGGTTGTCTGAAGTGTAGCATGTTATAATTAGTACTGGCTTTTTTGATCAAATACTTGGTTTAACAGGAGTATCATAAATGAAGATAACTCTAGTGTCGCCTAGCCCACATGAGTGGACGATTATTGGGTACGGGGTTAGGATATTATCGTCTTGTCTTAAAAGGGAAGGCTGGGATGTGAATATTTTCTTTTTTCCCAGAAAAATCGGAACCATGTACGAAGAACAGGCCGTTTCAGAACTTGTACACCTGGCTTCGGATAGCGATTTGATCGGAATTTCTGTAATGACGGACGATTATAATGCAGCAGTGCAACTTAGCAAAGGATTCAAAGCTCGACTAAATGTGCCGTTAATATGGGGGGGGATTCATCCGACAATTAAGCCGAAGCAGTGTCTTGAACATGCAGACATTGTATGTATCGGTGAAGGAGAGGAGGCTTTACCGGAACTTGTCAGGAGAATAAAAAACGATAATGATATTCGAGACATTCGTGGGCTTTGGTTTAATGACAATGACAGAATAATTAAAAATCCTCTGAGACCCCTGATTCAGGACTTGGATTCTATCCCATTTCAGGACTATGGCTTGGAAGATCATTATATGCTCATAGACGGTCATATTCAAAAGATTGATGAGGAAATTCTATTACGGACAATCGGTCAATACTATCTGACCATGACCACAAGAGGATGCCCGAGTAAGTGTACATATTGTTGGAACCATACATTTAATAGAATGTACCCCGGGGAGAATGTGCTGAGGAAAAGGAGCATCGACAATGTTATCCGGGAGCTTGTTTCAGTAAAAGATAGATTTCCGTTCATTAAGCTATTTTGTATAGATGACGATGCGTTTTTTATGAGAAGCTTGAATGAGATCAAAGAATTTTCAGAAAAATATATTGAAGCTGGAATAAATTGTTCCTTGTGGGTCACCGGCGCCAGCCCCACGTCAATTAGCCGAGAAAAAGTAGTCGCTCTTGTAAATGCCGGTATGAACTCTATACGGGTGGGTATAGAGGCAGGAAGCGAGAGGATCAAAAAAATGTACAAACGGCCCTATTCAAATCAACAGGTGGAAAAAGCCGTTCAGATTATTAATGAATTCCGCGATAAAGTAAAAGAGCCTCAGTATGATTTGATTCTAGACAATCCCTGGGAATCCCAAGAAGAACAGATAGAAACACTGTCGCTTCTTGCTAAATTTCCCACACCTTATCGCTTGTTTCTTTATCCATTAACATTTTATCCGGGAACAGACCTGTATGACAAAGCCAAAGAGGATGGATTTCTTTTAGGGGATTCCGATGAGATGGCCCGTAAAAGTCATCATAGTTTCAAAGATACCTATATCAATAGGTTGTTTGTTTTATTGTTTAAATTGGCCTTAAAAGGAAGGCGGATAACTCCCATGGTGATGGCTCTACTCACAAGTCCGATACTGATGCGTTTGAAGATCAGCGAATTTTTGTATAGAGTGCTTGAATTAAAATATGAATATGATCAACCTATGGGTAAAGCCATTTTAAAGGGGTTGAAAGGCATGGTTACTGGAGAAGTGATCGGAAGTAGACCGTTTTTGGAGAATAAATCTTAATCTAATCGGTAAATATAGAAAGAACAATGCAAGAAAAATGAAAATAACTATCAATACAGAAGAAAATACAATTATGGGTGTGAATGAAGAAGGTGAAAAGATATCAGCTTCAATCTACTCTCAGGAAGGGTTCAAATTACTCTCCAGTATTTGGCTCAAGCAGGAGTGGAATCAGTTGCATTGGCAATCTTTTTCATGGTTGGGTTTCCAAATCTGGCAATTTCCTGAAGATTTATTGAGACTTCAAGAGGTGATAGCAAGGCTTAAGCCGGATGTGATTGTCGAAACAGGGGTAAATCGAGGTGGTAGTGCAATTTTTTTTGCTTCGATGTGTCGCATGCTTGGGAAAGGGCGAGTTATCTCAGTCGATATCCATATTCCTTTGGAGGTACGGCAAGCGGTCGAGCAAAGTCCTTTTTCTGATCTGATTACTTTAATCGAAGGGGATTCCGCCTCCGTAGAGGTCGTTGATACAGTTCAAGAAAAAATAGTAGATCGTGAAAAAGTTTTCGTGTTTCTGGATAGTAATCATTCCAAGGATCATGTTTTGCGTGAATTGAATGCTTATTCATCAATGGTAACTCCCGGCTCTTATATAGTTGCAACCGATGGAATTATGGAGGATATAGCGGATACACCTTGTGGTCAAAAGGATTGGGTGACTGATAACCCCGCTGCTGCTGCACGAGAATTTGTAAAAAAAAATGATGAATTTACTATTCGGCGGCCAAAGGCCATGTTTGGGAATAAATACATCATTGAAGAACTGACTTACTGGCCCGATGCATGGTTGTATCGTGAATCCGGCATGGATAGAAAAAACGGAAAGAGCTAACTCATTTATAGGGATAATATGTCCAGAGATCTTTATCTTGATTTATTAAAGAACGTGTTAACCGATCAAATTTATCACCCCTCTGAAGCCCGGTTAGAGGGTACAGATTGGCCAGAGAATGGTTTCACCATGGTTGGACTAAAGCGTCTTGAGAATATACAGATATGTGCTATGAAAGTTATCGAGGAAAATATAGAAGGGGATTTCTTAGAGGCAGGGGTTTGGAAAGGTGGGGCATCAATGTTTATGCGTGCTATTCTAAAATGTTTCAAGATTCGCAATAGAACCGTGTGGATAGCAGATTCTTTCAAAGGACTTCCATCACCAAAATCGGAGTATCCGGCGGACAAAGGTAATTCTCTCTATCAATATGAAAAACTAGCAGTATCTCTTGAACAAGTAAAACAGAACTTTCGAGCCCTAAATTTATTGGACGAGCAAACTCAATTCATTGAAGGATGGTTTCATGAAACCTTATTTGATGCTCCGGTAAACAAAATTGCCCTTCTCCGTCTTGATGGAGATATGTATGAGTCAACTTATGTGAGTTTAGAAGCTTTATATAATAGGGTAAGCATTGGCGGATTTGTTATCATAGATGATTACGGTTATGTAGAGAGTTGTAAACAAGCTGTACATGATTTTTTAAACAAAAATTCGTTGAGTCCAATAATTCAAAAAATTGATTGGACTGGGGTCTATTGGAGAAAGGAGTAGTAAGTCAAAAGAATGAGCAATTTAAACGTGTTTACAAAATCAGCTTTGATGTATCCAAATCGAGTGCTTGAGCCGCTATGGTGGGTAGGGCATATACCTTTTGTCATGTGGCTTGTTGAAAAGATAAAACCGGAAATTCTGGTTGAACTCGGTGTCCATAAGGGGAATTCATATTTCGCAATGTGTCATTCGGTAAAATTAAATGAGTTGTCAACGAGCTGTTATGCTGTGGATACGTGGAAGGGGGATTTACATGAAGGTTTTTATGAAGAGGATGTCTATTGCTCCGTTAAGGAATACAATGATATTAATTATAGCAAATTTTCAGAATTGCTTAGAATGACATTCGATGACGCGATTTCAGTGTTCAGCGAGGGTACCATTGATTTGTTGCATATTGACGGGTTTCATACCTACGACGCAGTCCGTCATGATTTTGAGGAATGGTTGCCAAAGCTTTCTGATCGGGCGATTGTTCTATTCCATGATGTTACAGTAAAGAAGCTGGATTTTGGTGTATGGCGCCTGTGGGAGGAATTGTCTGAAAAGTATCCGAACATCCTTTTTGATTATTCACAAGGACTGGGGGTTCTTTTCGTTGGTAATAGACAACCAATGGCCATTAATGATCTGCTCAAGAGTTGGGCAACGAAAGAAGAACGGGGTTTGGTTCATCAGTTTTTTGAAAGACTTGGCCGAGCAATCGAATTTGAGTACTCAACTGCTAATCTAAACCAGGCATTGATGGAACGTGAGGCTCAGGAAACCGAATTAAAGCAATCCGTGGCTGATTTTGAGGAGAAGGTTAATAGCTTGAATCAAATTGTACATGAACGGGATGGTCAGATCAGCAGCGTAAACCAAGCATTGATGGAACGTGAGGCTCAGGAAACCGAATTAAAGCAATCCGTGGCTGATTTTGAGGCTCAGGAAACCAAATTAAAGCAATCTGTTGCTGATTTTGAGGAGAAGGTTAATAGCTTGAATCAAATTGTACATGAACGGGATGGTCAGATCAACAGCGTAAACCAAGCATTGATGGAACGTGAGGCTCAGGAAACCAAATTAAAGCAATCCGTGGCTGATTTTGAAGAGAAGGTTAATAGCTTGAATCAAATTGTACATGAACGGGATGGTCAGATCAACAGCGTAAACCAAGCATTGATGGAACGTGAGGCTCAGGAAACCAAATTAAAGCAATC
>JAAELB010000838.1 GCA_024227155.1 Desulfobulbaceae bacterium | reverse complement strand
TGGACTATGTTTCACTTAAATGATTTTGGTGTCTCCTTTCAATAATTGTTGATATTGGTACTCATAAAGTATCGCCATATGTGAATGAAGCTTCCTTCACACTGGAATGGTCAAGTTATGACATCGATTGTTGAAGATGCGCAATTGGAAGAAAACCATACAAACCTCAAAGAATTCATCGATGGAGAATAGTCCTGATGTATCCTAGTTTATTATCTTTCATATTATAATGCATACCAATGTCTTGTATCGCTAAGTCAAGCATTTTTTAAAGACACGTTGGATGTTTATTCTTGTCATCTTACTCTAGGTATTATTACTAAGTCATCGGCCCACATGACCACTTTCGGCAGCGCTGATTGGTCGAGAGCGGGATTCCGGGAAACCTCTTGTGACGTAGTGCATTGCGATTGGTTGCCTGGGTTGCTTGTGGGCTTCCCCGTGTACGCAGGCTATATATACAAGTGAAACACACATGGCCCGTTAGTCAGCTTGGAGGTTTGCGATGAGTTGTTATCGTCGTGAAGAAAATCAATAGCTGTAGAAACAGACAAGCCCCATTACCCACGTCGGTACAAATTAGGCCCGTTAGACATTTCTTCCAACACTCATATGATCGGAACACACAATTTCATTGTACAAATCACCTGAGCCGCTTCAGCCAATCACACGCCTTGATACATACTCGAGAACTGAGCGATAG
>JAAELB010000837.1 GCA_024227155.1 Desulfobulbaceae bacterium | reverse complement strand
TTGTCGTTGGACACCATTCCCCGATCGAAAACCAACGTAGTGTTATTTACCTTGAAACGTTTTCCCGTTTTCTCAAGTAGCCAGGTAATCGTGGTAGCATCAGCAGTTCCGCCCGGCAGCACCTCCCAGTAGAAAGGCAAGCCGTCATTATTTACGACAATGGCCAGAACCACATGGTTTCGATATCCTTCCTCGCAATGTCCCCATTTCATAAGCAAACAGCGTGATCCAGAAAAAGTGGTACTGGAAAGATCATAAAAAATGGATTTCATTGCGCTTGGATCGCGTTTGCTCATCAATCCAAAAAGATGGGAGCATATCGCTTCCTTTTTTTCTTCTATTGCTTCTAACTCCCGAAATATTCGCGAGGAATTCACCGAACCGGCTTTAATGTCAAGGAGCCACGGTAAAGCTGTTTTTTTGAACCACTTGGGTATTTGTGATTTGCTCGCGGGATCGACACACCGGTTAATAGTCAGTATTTTGGCAATGCTTGATAGCCCAACTTCACGCCTACTCCTGTCTTGAAAAATAGTATTTAGTTTCCAGTAGTCCCATACCGCGTTAATCGTAGCAATATCAAGATAAGCAATGTGATTGGTGACAGTTATATCATCACCCGTGGTAATAAAGGCACCTGGCTTCTTCAGTGTTTTCAGCAAAGTCCGCCATCTATCCGCTGCCTCATCGGATAATTTCCCAAGTTTAACACAAATCTCCTTACGATTTTTCCCGTCTTTTCTATATGCCCGCGCCAAACTATAGGAACGATACGCTTTCCCTTTATATTTACTGGCACGCCAATGCAGGTGGAGACTGGCTAAATCCATTTTGCGGCCCTCGCTATTATTTATTAGACGTACACGAAATTACCTTAACTGTATATTACATTACGTTTGCAAGTAGTCAAATCCTAATATTATTAGACGTAATTACTTGAGATGAAATACTTATTTATTATGTAAATTCAGAGAATTACGGCTTACCAGGAAAGGTTAAGTGGTAAACTTGGGTTATAAGCTATATATTAAACTACAGGAGATAGCTATTCAGCTATGATAATTATCTGCTAAGAATACCGTAAAATCCGGTTATATTGCAAGGAAGTAAGTTGGTTTAAAAACTATTTTCTGGGTCGAAGTATATACCTTATCTGCCGATAACTACCTCGGGTATGACGATGTCGGCCGCCACTGTTGTCATTCCCGCATGTTTTTAGTGATGAGTGATTTACGAGATTCAACTTCCTTGACATCCATCAAACGGCCTGTTGCCTTATGAAGTTTAGCAAGATTATCAAGACATGGCATTAAATCGGGGTGTTTCGGTCCCAATTCTTCTTCCAGAAGTTTTAAAGAAAGTTCGAATAGTGGTTGTGCATTATCAAAAAGTCCCTGATTAAAGTACAACATACCAAGATTATTAAGTCTTGAAGGTGTTGCACTTGTCTCTTCAATGTCTGCTACTTCCTCAATTTCCAGGGAACGTTTGTAGTGCAGTTCAGCTTTTTCATAATCACCTTCGTTTTGATAAATACCGCCAAGGTGATTCTCGATAGCCGCAATCTCCGGGTGCTCACTTCCCAGGAGTTCCCGCTTAAATTCGAGAGAACGCCGATAGAGTTGTTTGGCGTCGTTATACTTGCTCTGTAGCCGGTAAAATTCTGCGAGATCATCAATATTTTTACTTACCTCTGGATGAGCCTGTCCGAGAGCAATTTCTCTAATTGCCAGAGCTTGTTTACTTGCCTGCTCACCACGTTCGTATTGTCCCTGGTCTTTGTGTAAACTCGCCAAATTTTCCAGGCTTGTGGCAACATCGAGATGTCCGGGGCTGAGCATTTTGTTTCTTATTGCCAGAGCTCTTTTGCAAAACATAGTTGCTTTCTGGTATTGCTCCTGAACCTGGTAAATTTTGGCAAGGTTGTTAAGAAGAGATGCAACTTTAGAGCTTTCAATGCCAAGCTCTTTCTTCCACGTGCTAAGTACAGATTTATAAAGCAGTTCAGCCTTCTTTAACCGCCCCAAATTTTGGCATGTTTCTGCTAGCTTATACTGTGTTGTAACTATATCAGGATGTTCTTCTTCTAAGGTCTCTTCATAGACAGCAAGCAAACGTGTATAGATCGGCTCAGCCATCTCATAGTTTTCTTCATCATGATAATGGTTTGCAAGAGTTTTGAGATTCTCAGGAATAGTAGGAGATTCTGTCTCTGCAGTCTTTCCCTCAGTTTTTAAAAAGATATTGGTAAGAGGTTTCTCCTGACTGTATTGATTTTCAATCTTATATATTTCTGCAAGTTGGTTAAGGTTTTTTGCAATTTCAGGGTGATCCGGGGTCTGGATATTTCCAGTAAGTAGGACAGAACGTTGAATTGAAGTCTTGGCTTGTTTACTTCGACCAAGATGATGGTGAAAAAGCCCGATAAGACTCAGGATCGATGCGATTGCATACTTATCCGGCTTGCGCACATTTTCCGCAATTTCTAACGCTTTTTGAGCAGCAATTAAACCTAGAACATAATTCTGCCCATCATATAGAGAGATCGCAGTTGTATATTGCTTTTTCCAATTCTTTTTTCTCAGATAGAAAAACAGAACAGCAATAAAACAAATGCAGACAAGACATATTATGGTAATAAGAAAAATGGTCAAAGTCGTATTTTCAATATTTTATATTCATATATGCTAACCCGACAAGTCGAAAACTTTTTTAGTATCACTGGATAAGTGCCGAGCGACTAACACGCCTTATTTTTCAAACCTGTTGCCAATTGCCCACATGCGGCGGAAATGTCGGAACCACGGCTACTTCTAATAAAAACAGTATAGTTTGCATCAATGAGGATCCTCTGAAATGCCATGAGTCTATTTCTGCTTGGGCTGCGGTAGGGCAGGGCGTCACACTCATTGTATCCAAGAATATTAATTTTACAGGGAATCCCCTGTAGTTTTTCTGCCAGGATCCTTGCATCCTGATCAGAATCATTAATACCCTGGAGCAGGGTGTACTCAAACATAATCCTTTTTCGTTTAGGCATGGGAAATGTTCTGCACGCCTCTAGCAGTTCATCTATGGAATAGCGATTGTTCACAGGCATCAATTTACTGCGAACAGAATCATCAACTGCGTGCAGAGATATGGCTAGATTTACTGTAGACTTCTCCCCCATCTCTCTAATTTTAGGCACAATTCCACACGTTGAAACAGTTATTCTTCTAGGGGTTAAGTCCAGCCCTTTTTGTTCAGTCATGATTGAGAGTGAATCAAGAACATTATCCAGATTATTTAACGGTTCACCCATCCCCATAAAAACAACATTGGTTACCCTGGTGGGGCCGATTAAACTATCCGGTGACTCTCCTAAAAGATAATCCCGGACTCCGCAGATCTGATTGACAATTTCTGCAGCCTTCAAATTCCGTATAAAACCCATGGTACCGGTAAGACAAAAGGTACATCCCATGGCGCAACCCACCTGAGAGGAAATACACAGGGTGTTACGGTCCGGTTCCGGAATCAGTACAGACTCAACAATATGGCCATCGTCGAGCCTGAAACCAAATTTAACACAACCATCGCTTGCTTTTTCCAGGATTGGATCTGGAAATTGGGAAAGGTAGGCGTTTTCAGCTAGTACTTGTCGAAATACCTTGGCTAAGTCTGTCATCTGCGAAAACTCAGAGATGCCGGGGCGGTATAGCCAGCCCATAATCTGCTTACCTCTAAATCCCGGTTGCCCTAGTGATTCGACATATTCGATCAGACCTTCCTGGGTAAGGTTTCTAAGGTCCTGTTTTTCTATTGAAGTCAAAGGGCTCTCCATGATTCAGGAACGGTTGGCACACTACCTGCGAGTGCATTTTCAATTGTTCTAAGTAAAACATCCTTATCTCTAGGCAGTCGTCCGGCAAGAGGTAAATAACTGGATGCATGATTTGCATGAAACTGACAACGATTACTATTCAGACCAGAAATCAGTAGATGCAGTTCTCGCAACATCTGTTGCGAGTCGGGAAGGATAAAATCACCACTCGCAGCACGTTGTCCCAGGGGGCTGTTTTGAAGAACCATTAAGGTCAGGACAGCAATTTGATTCGGACCAATTTTATTGAGTGCCTCTGCTGTTTCTTTGGCGTGTTTTTCGGAAAGAACACTGCCTCCAAGGCCGAGAAGGGCTGTTACTGAGAGAAAAAGGCCGGCCTGGCGGATTTTTCTTCCGGCATCGACCATGGTTTCATGGGTTTCCCCCTTCTGCACAAGGTCTAAAACCTCTGTACAACCACTCTCAAGACCAAGGTAGATTCTGTCGAGGCCAAGACCTTTAAGTTCCTGTAATTGGGTAAGGCTTTTGTTTCTCACCGCCCTTGCGTTACCGTACAGTGAAACTTTAGTGACCCAGGGGAGGTTCTTTCTGATTTTCAAAAGAATTTCAATGAGTCTTCTCTGGGAGAGTATGAGAACATCCCCATCCGCGAGGAAGAGTCGTTTCTGATTTCTGCAATAGCTCCTGGCAAACTGTAAGTCTTCATCTACAACTTGTTCGCTCTTTATCGCAAAACTCTGCTCTTTATAAGCTCCACAGAAAGTGCATTTATTATATGAACATCCGACCGTTACCTGAAGGATAATTGAGTCAGCCTCGCTGGGTGGTCGGATGATGTTACCGATATACTGCATTGAAACCTACTATGAAGCGGGATTGTTCGATTCAAATTCCTTCATGAAATCGACAAGTTTAACAACACCTTCCCTTGGAAATGCGTTGTAGATTGATGCCCTGCAGCCTCCAATTGATCGATGCCCTTTTAATCCATTGAGTTCAACAGCCGCGGCTTCAGCAATAAATTTTGCTTCTAGCTCAGGGCTCGGAAGATTAAAGGATATATTCATCAGAGATCTTGACTCTTTTTCTGCGTGACCGCGATAATAATCAGTACTGTCAATGGCCCCATACAGCAAGCCAGCTTTCTCAGCGTTGATTTTTTCAATCGCCTCAACACCACCTTGCTTCTTTAACCATTTCAGAACTTCCCCTACAACGTATATAGCAAAGCAGGGTGGGGTATTAAACATAGAACCCTTGTCTGCGTGGGTCTTGTAGCTAAGCATTGTGGGTGTCTGCGCAGGAGTATTTTCGAGCAGGTCTTCTCGTATGATAACAAGGGTGACACCGGCAGGACCGAGGTTTTTCTGGGCACCAGCGAAAATCATACCATACTTGGATACATCTACAGATCGAGACAATATATCTGAGCTCATATCACTGATAAGCATTTTTTCAGTCGCTGGAACATTCGGAAACTGAGTGCCATAAATGGTATTGTTGGAAACGTAGTAAAGATACTCAGAATTACCTGCCACTGTATACTCATTATCGGCTGGAACTCTGTTAAAACTTGCTTCTTCACTGGAATAGGCGACATCTATATCACCAAAGAGCTTGGCCTCTTTAATAGCTTTTTTCGCCCAGGTACCAGTATTGAGATATGTTGCCTTTTTGTCTTTTCCGAGAAGATTCATTGGAATCATGAAAAATTGAGAAGATGCACCACCCTGCAAAAACAAAACTTTATAATTATCTGGTATTTGCATCAAATCACGAAGGTTGGCCTCAGCTTCGTCCGCAACCGCCATGAACTCCTTTGAGCGGTGACTTATTTCAATCAGTCCAATGCCTGTTTGTTGAAAATTGACAACATCTTTCCCTGCTTTTTCAAGAACTTCAACTGGAAGTGTAGCGGGCCCTGGGCTAAAATTATACACGCGATCAGCCATTGCATTTGTCTCCTGTATATATAGTTTGATAGTTGAAAATCAGTATTATTTATATTTTTTAGTTGTCTTTTGTAACCTGTGAAACTGTTCCTAATATGTTTTTACTTCACGCTTTCACCTGAATTCTGTCGAATCGCCTCATATAAAACAATTCCAGCGGTCATGGCAAGGTTCAGACTTCTAATGTTCGTATTTGGCATGGGCAGGGTGTAGCATCTTTCGTGATATAGTTTCAATATATCCGCAGGAAGTCCTTTGGTTTCTTTGCCAAAAATCAGAAACGCGCCAGGCCTAAACAAAGCCCTGGTGTAGGCAGTCCTGGTTTTAGTTGTGAAAAAGAAAAGATCCAACTCATTTTGAGCTTGAAGAAACTGATCAAAACTATCCCAGTGTACAATTTGCACATGTTGCCAATAGTCGAGCCCCGCCCGTTTGAGATGCTTATCATCCGTGGAGAAGCCAAGCGGATGGACTAGATGTAAAACAGTATCTGTCGCTCCGCATAACCTGGCAATTGAACCGGTATTAGGGGGGATTTCTGGTTCAACAAGCACTATATTTAATGGTTGAGCTGTTGTCATAGTAAATGAATAATAATTATCTTTGAAAATCGAGAGTATCGTTTATAACCATTGGGTAACAGGAAAACAATGGTAAAGAAGAACAGGGGAAATGTTGAGGGTGTGAATTATATCATATTTCCATTATTGGATCCTGAAAACACTTTGTTCTTTTTAATTTTTCTCTGAAAATGGTCATATATTGCAGTATCTTAATTTTCAAACAAGAGATAACAATAGTATTATAGTCATATTCATAATATTCAGTACTGTACTCATATCTTGTTTCTACCACACATATCGGATCAAAGAGGATCATACTAATTTGTCCGCAGACACCTGCCTCGTGCCTGCAGCAAATGGTCTCAATGAAATAATTTTAGCACCATGTCAAACAACAGACAACATTGGTGTCAAGAGTACTTTCTCATCTCAAGCGCCTTTTTTCTTTGATAAAATCCCAATTAACAGTGCAAGTTTTGACCTGCTTATGACTATAAAAGGTGTTGGCCCTCATCTTGCTGAAAGTATTATCCAGTATAGAGAAGATTATGGCTTTTTCGAAAGTAGTACTAGTCTACTCAAGCTGAAAGGAGTAGGGGAGAAGAGAGTGGCCTATTTTGAAGATCAATTTTCATTTGAGAAGGAATAGTGAGTAAAACTGTAATAGAACAACCGATTCTTGTAATTGTTGGTCCCACAGCAATTGGCAAAACAGCATTATCTTTAGAAGTCAGCGAACGGCATAACTGCGAGATTATCAGTGTAGATTCGATGCAAGTGTACAAACACATGGATATAGGCACCGCCAAGGTTTCAACTGAAGAGCGGGATCTTGCTGTTCATCATCTTATCGATATTGTGGAGCCAAACGAAAGCTACGATGCTGCGCGCTTTGCTGAGGATAGTCTTGCCTGTATCAATGAGATCAATAATAAAAATAAAATCCCACTACTAACCGGCGGTACAGGCCTCTACTTAAAAGCGTTGTTTGAAGGCATTTTCCCCGAAGCGCCTTCCGATGAAAACATACGGTCAAAACTGAAAAAAAGGTTGGAGGAAGAAGGATGCGACAAGCTGCATCAAGAACTCTCCATATGTGATTGTGTTTCTGCGGAAAAAATACATCCAAACGATACGCACCGCCTCCTGAGAGCCCTTGAAATTTACCTTTTGACAGGCAAACCATGGTCAGATGCAATTAGGGAGCATGCCACGGATGGTAATAAATATCTTTTTAAAAATGTCCTCCAAATAGGGCTCACTTGTGAAAGATCTATACTTTACCAAAGGATAAACAACCGCTGCGATATCATGCTCAATAGTGGCCTGAAGGAGGAGGTAGAAGGTTTGTTGGCCATGGGGTTTAGTTCAGATCTCAAATCCATGCAATCTATCGGTTACCGCCATATGAATAACTATTTATCCGGGGAATGGACAAAAGAAGAAATGGTAAGACTACTTGCACGAGATACACGGAGATATGCAAAAAGACAGTACACCTGGTTTGGAAAAATGGCCAACCTGCAATGGCAAGAGGTCACTGAGCAAACAAAAATCTTGAATACTATCAAAGAGTGGCTTTCTTGAATAAAAATGGACAAAAGTCCCGGGCACTGCCTCCGACACACCTTGAAATACCTGATTTTATAATTGAGCTGCTAAAACAAAGAGGAATCACTGGCAAAAATAACGTCTCCAGTTTTCTCTATCCTCAGTTAAAAAATCTGCCAAATCCTCCATTGATGGAAAATCTTGAGGTGGCCGCAGCCTTGATCCTTGAACATATTGCCGATCAAAATCAAATTGTGATCTGGGGAGACTACGATGTTGACGGGACCACCGGAACGGCTCTACTTGTTAATTTTTTTAAAGAAATTGGCATAGAGGTTAAATGGCATATCCCTGGTAGACTCACCGAAGGATATGGGCTTAATACTGCCTGGTTTAGAGATAATATCAGTACCTTTAAATCAAAAAGATTCCTGTTGATAACAGTCGATAGTGGTGTCTCTAATGCAGAGGAAATACAATACATAAAAGATCTTGGCGGACATGTAATTGTAACTGATCACCACGTAATCCCTGAAAGCGGATTACCTGAATGTATTGTATTAAATCCAGAACAGGCATCGTGTAAATTAAAAAAAGAAAAACTAGCTGGTGTGGGGGTTGCTTTCTATTTAGTAGCAGGTCTTCGTGCAGCAATGTCTACTGATAATCGCTTACAGCACCTTGTGAAAGATTTAAACCTAAAGTCGTTTCTAGGTTTTGTCGCCTTGGGTACAGTATCTGATATGGTCGAACTGACAACGACTAACCGCATTTTGGTCAGAGCTGGCACAGAAGTGATGGATAGTCCAAAATTCAGGGGTTTACAGGCACTTCTTCACTCAAGTGATATCTTTGGGACCGAAATTTCTTCTGAGGATATCGGTTTTCTTATCGGTCCAAAAATTAATGCTGCAGGAAGACTAGGAGACAGCAGGGTGGTCGTTGAGCTTTTCACAACAGACGACGATGTGGAAATTAAAACTAAAATAAAAAAACTGGAACGTTTGAATCAAAAACGCAAAGATTTGTGCAAAGAGGGTGCGGATACGGCATTTTCAGAAATTTGCCGCCAGGACACCGGCAAAAATAAGAACTGTGTCGTTTATGGTGATTACCATCTTGGTGTAGCGGGTATAGTCGCCTCGAAACTCGTGGAATTTTCTAAGGTTCCGTCTATTGTTCTTGCTGAACAGCATGTCGCTGGTGGGGAAAAAATATACAAGGGGTCAGGTCGCTCGGTTGACGGGATAAACCTTATCGCCGCCTTGAGCAAATGCTCCTCTGCAATTGAAAAGTTTGGTGGCCATGAGATGGCAGTGGGCCTCACAGTTGCAGAAAACCAGTTGGATAACTTTCTCAAACTCTTTACCAAAGAAATACAGTCTCAATTTGAAAATAGAAAAATTGTACATACAATTGGTCCAGATATAGAATGTTCGGTGGAAGACGTTATGAATGAAAATTCTCTTCATTATCTATCTTTATTAGAGCCATTTGGACGCCATAATCCCCAGCCTAAATTTTATGACCGATCTGTACAGGTAATACATGCAAAAACTGTTGGGCATGGAGCTGATCACTTGAATATGACAATACGAGGTGTCTATTCAAATCACAAAGGGATTGGTTTTGGTCTCGGAGAAAAAATTAGTGACGTCCAGGAAGAGCCAAACAGATCATTGATATTTACCCCGACAAAAAACAGATTCCGAGGAACTGTAAGTTGGCAGGTTCGCGTTTTATCTTTGTAGGCAACTTATCAACGCAGAAGAAACTGTGTATGTGAGACAGGTAGCTATAATTCAACAGAAAATACTTTTCTATACATAATATATATTATGCGACATTTGATATTGTTGTTTTAATCTCATTATCAAAAGAATTGCGTGCTTTATATTGATTAAAAAAAATGCTATATATGCCGTTCTCGATTTCCGTTGAACAATCCCATCTTCCTAAGCATTAAATACTTCGCAAAAATAGATGGTTACTTTCATATATTAATTTCCTTTGGAGATAGTTATGTCCCGAGATATATATCAGGAACCTTTAGTTAGCCGTTACACCAGTAAAGAAATGCAAAAACTGTTCTCTGAAGAAATGAAATTTACAACCTGGAGGAAATGCTGGGTTGCATTGGCAGAAGCCCAGTATGAACTCGGCTTAACTGATATCGTTACAGCTGAAATGCTTTCAGAGATGAGAGCAAACGTAGATAATATTGATTATGACATCGCCGCTCAAAAAGAAAAGGAAATCCGGCACGATGTTATGGCACATGTGTACGAGTTTGGTCAAAAATGCCCTACTGCTGCCGGTATTATCCACCTTGGCGCCACATCGCAATTTGTGGTTTGTAATACGGATTTAATTGTTCAAAAAAAGGCTCTGGAGTTGATCCGCAGCGCAGTTTTGCAAACCATTAAAAATCTCTCCGGTTTTTCTACAAAATATAAAGATTTACCCACCCTGGGCTTTACCCACTATCAACCGGCCCAACCAACAACCGTTGGCAAAAGAAATACCTTGTATATTCAGGATCTTATTATGGATTTAGAATATATTGATAACTTTTTTTCTCAAATCAAAGCCCGGGGTGCCAAGGGTACGGTCGGCACCCAAGCCACATTCTTAGAACTTTTTAAGGGCGATCATGAAAAAGTAAGAAAACTTGATAAACTGGTCGCTGAAAAGCTTGGATTTTCCGACACATTTGCGGTAACAGGTCAAACATACACACGAAAATTAGATATGAAGCTTGCCGAAACCCTTGCTGGTATCGGCGCAACTTCTCATAAGTTCGCTGTAGATTTGAGATTACTCTCTAATCTTAAGGTCCAGGAAGAACCATTTGAAAAGAAACAAACCGGCTCATCTGCAATGGCCTATAAAAGAAACCCCATGCGCTCGGAAAGACTTACCGGGCTTGCTCGCAAATTAATGAATCTTCCCCAGAACTTTGCTGGGACCTATAGTAATCAATGGTTTGAGAGAACGCTGGATGATTCCGCCATTCGACGAATGGACATACCGCAATGTTTTCTTTTAACCGATGCTATTTTGAAGCTTTTTGTTAACATCACCTCGGATATGGTTGTTTTTCCGGAACAAACAAAAAAATATTTGCTTGCAGAACTCCCCTTTATGGCTACTGAGAAAATCCTTATGGAAGCTGTCGAAAAAGGTGAGAGCAGGCAAGAAATGCACGAAATTGTGAAAGAACACTCACTTGCTGCTGGCCGCGAAGTAAAAGAGCTGGCCCGGGAAAACGATCTTTTAGAAAGATTGGCAAACGATAATCGCATACCTTTTGAATTAAATGAATTACAAGGCATGATTAGTGATTATTCTCAATTCACAGGGCGAGCATCAAAACAGACCGAAGAATTTTTACAAGAGGTTGTCTCCCCTCTTCTCGATGACAATAGAAACAGAATGATCGATATAGACAGCTCATTAAATGTTTAGCAGCAGTGAACAATTGGTTGAATAATTTGTCAAGAAGTAGATGAGTCTGTTGATTTAATAGCATTTTTGTTCAATATCGAGGCAAACAAAAAATTTTACCACAGGCATATAGTTGATATCGAAGTCTACGCTATCTGCGAGGATAAAATTTTTGGTTTAACGAAGAGATTTGGCGAAAAGGCATTAAATCAACGGGCTCAGTAGATGAAGCTCAGATTTTTTCGGATTAGGACGCAGTATGCAATCCCTTAGGGAACAATATTTAAGAATATCTCCAAGCAGGTTTCATTACCTGAAATTTATCCTGGAAGGCTATGATAATTATGCCATTCTATCGAGCTATGACAACAAGAACGGTATCGTTCTGCTCAGATTCCCGCAGGACTTAAGCCGTGAAATCTATATTCTTCTTGGTGAAATATCCAGACAGCTTGTCGAAAGCCCAAAAAATGATGGCAAACAGAGAAAAATAGAACAATAGCGTTATGGAACAAAAAAGTTTTTACATAAAGACATTTGGTTGTCAGATGAATGAGCGGGATTCAGAGATTATGGCTCAATCCCTAGGAACCTTTGGTTATATCGAAGGTATGGAGATACAGGATGCGGATCTCGTTATCCTAAATACCTGTTCGATACGTGCAAAGGCAGAACAAAAGGTCATGAGTATGCTCGGTTATCTTCGGAAGACCAAGCAGAAAAACCCCGCAATGAAAATTTGCGTTGCGGGTTGTGTCGCCCAGCAGGAAGGGGTGAAGATTATAGAAAAAATGCCCCATGTTGATTTAGTCGTCGGGACCCAAAATATTTATAATCTTGGCGAGTTTCTTGAGAACAGGGATGAATTTAAAGGCAAGGTCATAACTGATCTGCAAGATAACTACAAAATCCCCAAGTTTCTTCCGGATATGGTTGTAGATACGACAAATATTGAGAATAGCGACTCACCCTATCCAAAACCATTTAGAAAGTTTCTCACAATTATGCAGGGTTGCAATAACTATTGTAGTTATTGTGTCGTCCCCTACACTAGAGGGAGAGAAGTTAGCCGGCTAGTCAGTGACATCGTGGACGAAGTTCATGTTTTAGTTGCAGCTGGCATTAAAGAAATTACCCTTCTTGGGCAAAATGTGAACTCCTATGGTCAGACCAACGAAGTTTTCCCCGGACGGCCAAATTACGGTTTTGCGGATTTGTTAAAGAAAGTAGCAGCGGTTGAAGGACTTCAAAGACTTCGATTCACAACTTCCAATCCGAAAGATCTTACTGAAAACTTGATCGAGTGTTTTGGTTCTATACCAAACCTCTGCCCTCAGTTCCATCTGCCGGTTCAGGCAGGCTCGGACGCGGTGCTCAAACGGATGAACCGCAAATACACGATCAAAACCTACCTGGAGCAAATTCGCCAGTTGCGTAAGCAGTGCCCTGAAATTGCCCTTACTACCGATGTAATTATTGGTTTCCCCGGAGAGACTGACGATGATTTTCAGCAAACGATGGCTTTGCTGGAGGAAGTACAGTTTCATGGATCCTTTTCGTTTAAATATTCCGACAGACCAGGGACCAGAGCAAGCGATTTTACTGACAAGATTGACGAGACGATCAAAAGTGAACGTTTAGCCAGATTCCAGAACAGGCAAGATGAAATCAGTCTTGAGCGAAACAAAGAGTATATAGGCACAATCAAGAAAATCATGCTGGAGACGTGTGGTGAGGATTCAGCGAAGGGAAGAACAGACACGAACCATATTGTCCACATTCATCAAAATGTCGCGGCAAAGCCTGGGGACATAATTTCTGTAAAAATTAATTTTGCGGGGCAACATTCTCTAAAAGGGGAATTAATCTAGCCCCCTCCCCTCCCCATTCTGCCAATTTTAGTTTTTCTTATTCTCTTCCTGGTCAGTCGTAAGGCCAGGAAGAGTCAAATTTTTCTTCGCAGCCTCTTTTTCCAGCCGTGGAGCAGAAGATACCCGCCTGACAACTCGGTTGGACACCCTCTTTCCCTTAGCTGTAACATTTTTTATGAGATAATCATCAAAGGCAATAGCCAGGTTATTGGTACGAGCTCTTGATGACGGCATCAAATTTACTTTGGCGAATTTTTCCTCTCCAAATTGTAGTAAAAGAATCTTAGAACGTTTGTGTTCTGCGAAAAGCCGATATTCTTTTTCTAAAATGAAACTTGGCGTTTTAAATCTTTTCACATAGGCGAAATTTTCACCACCATCACGATATATAATATTAAAAATTATATTCTTTCTGACAACGCCAAACCACTCAAGATCACTACCTACATAAAATTTGTCTGGAACCGGTACAAACTTATACAGCCCATTGCTATAGATGAGAAGAAGCTTGTCGTACTCTGAACAGGCAAGGCTCAAATCGCCTTTTTGGTCTTCTTCTTTAATGAGATGACCCAAGAAACCGGACTCCCTGTTATATACGACATGAAGGTTAGATAGCGCCGCTTTTCTAAAACTCACTTCAGAAAAGCTGGTTAACTCTGTTTGTCTAGGGAAATAACTACCATATTTTTTTAGCAAATCATCAATGAAAGAAACAGTAAATCCAATCATATCCTTGAGGGAATGTAGCGCCAATTTTATCTGTTTACGGATATCTTTCAGTTCTTTCTCCTGTTTGTTTATGTCATAACGGGAGATTCGTTTTATCCTTATTTCCAGGAGCCGTTCAATGTCTTCTTTTGTCACCGCCCGAACAAGTTGATCTTTGAAATCCACAAGAGCCAATTCAACGCTTTTCATTACCGCCTTGTGACTGGTTTCTTCCTCAATATTTTTATAAAGCCGCTCTTCTATAAAAATTTGATCCAATAGCTTTGCGTGTAATTTTTCCTCCAGCCTGCTCAACTCAATCTGTAATTCTTTTTCAAGATCGTTCTTTAATTTGAAGGTGTTGTGTCTGATAACTTTGCTTACAGTAGAAGTCTCTGGATTATTGCCATTAATCAGGGTGAGATTAGGAGTTATTGGCACTTCACAATCTGTGAAAGCGTACAGTGCTTTGATGGTGTCTTTGGCGTAAACACCTCTGGCAAGTTTGATTTCTATTTCGACTTCCTCTGCGGTATAGTCGTTTATTGAGATAATTTTAAGCTTACCAGCCTTAGCCGCCTTTTCAATTGAATCGGTCAGAGATTGTGTTGTCGTTGTATACGGTATCTCCTTTATGATTATCGTTTTTTCGTTTAACTCTTCGATCCGGGCCCTACACCGTATTTTGCCATTTCCGTCATCATAGTTGGCAAAATCCAGTAAACCTTGTTGGGGAAAATCGGGATAAAGAATAAATTCTTCTTCCCTAAGGATTGCTTTTTGTGCCTCAAGCAGTTCACAAAAATTATGGGGGAGAATCTTTGTGGCCATGCCAACGGCAATACCTTCTGCCCCCATGAGTAACAGTAGTGGGATTTTAGCAGGAAGGGTGACAGGTTCCATCATCCTGCCATCGTAGGAATCAACAAATTCACTAAGATCTTTGTTGAATAAAATTTCCTTTGCTAGCGGTGAAAGCCTGCACTCGATATACCTGGCAGCAGATGCTTTATCTCCTGTAAAAATATTGCCAAAGTTTCCTTGGCGATCAATTAAAAAGCCCTTGTTGGCAAGATTGACGAGGGCTGCGAAGATGGATTGATCCCCATGTGGATGCAGTTTCATTGTTTCGCCAACAACGTTGGCAACCTTATGGAACCGACCATCTTCCATGTTATACAAAGTCTGGAGTAAACGCCTCTGCACTGGCTTTAATCCGTCATCGATGGCTGGAATTGCTCTTTCACGAATAACATAAGATGTATATTCAAGGAAATTTTCATCGAAGAGTTGGTGCAATTTACCGGGTTTATCATCCATAGTCGTTCTATCTCAGCACTGTTGCAATATGATCAAGTAGTTAGTGTTTTATAGTGTTCGGCAGGAAAGACATTTATTCTGGTCTACTTGTCGATTGTTGATGTTAGTTTTCCACAACAAGATTATCCATTATATACTGTCGTCTTGCAGGAGTATTTTTACCCATGTAAAAGGAAAGGACCTTGGCAACTTCGCTTAAGGAATCGAGGGTCACACTTCTGAGACGAATATCGGGACCGATAAATTGTTTAAATTCTTTTGGAGAGATTTCCCCTAAACCCTTGAATCTGGTGGTTTCTACGTTAAGTCCCTTAGCGCCCCGCCCCTTTAGTTTCTTAGTAGCTGCCTGTCGCTCTTTTTCGGAATAACAGTAGATTGTCTCTTTTTTATTGCGTACTCTAAATATCGGCGTCTCCAGGATATAAATATGACCGAGTTTTACAAGTGGCTCAAAATAATGAAGAAAAAAGGTTAGCAAAAGATTTCTGATATGCAGTCCATCCACATCCGCATCGGTTGCAAGGATAACTTTATCGAAACGAAGATCTGAGATCGAGTCCTCAACGTTGAGAGCTCGCATGAGTGAATACATCTCTTCATTTTTATAAAGGGTGGTCATCTTTTGACCAAATACATTTAAAGGCTTACCTTTCAAGGAAAAAACCGCCTGGGTCAGAGGGTCCCTTGAAGAAACAATAGAGCCTGCGGCCGACTGCCCTTCAGTCAAAAAAACCATATTTTCTTTACCTTCCGCCGAAGGTTTGTTCCTGGCAGGATGGTATTTGCAGTCTTTGAGTTGGTGTATCTTTAAGGCAACTTTTTTTGCGTTGGCCCGTGCTTCAGTACGGACGCTCTGCAGCTCCTTTCTTACATTTTCATTTCTAATTATTTTTTCAATTAACTTTTGTGCAGATTCAGTATCTTTATAGAGAGAGCTGGATACAGAGTCTTTTACTTTGTTAACAATCCAGGAACGAACCTCTGTGTTGCCAAGCTTGTTTTTGGTTTGTGACTCGAAAACAGGATCTTTCACCTTAATTGCCAGAGTGCCCACGATACCATCGCGAACATCGGTATTGACGAATTTTTTTCCTGAAAATTCATTGATACCTTTTAGAATCCCCTCTCTGAATGCAGAAAGATGTGTACCCCCTTCATTAGTATAAGTGCCATTGACAAAGGTGAAGTAGCAATCACTAAAGGTGTCTGTGTGTGAAAAAGCAAACTCTAAAGTGTTGTCCCTGTAATATATAGGAGAATAGAGTTCAGCGCCGTCAAGTTCTTTATCTAAAAGATCCAGCAGGCCATTGGACGAGAGAAATAAGTTCTTATCAAAATATATCTTTAAGCCCGCATTGAGATAAGCGTAACGCCACAATCTCTTTTCAATAAACGAAGGGTCAAAGTGAAAATTTGGAAACATTTCATTTGAGGGGAGAAACTCGATCATTGTGCCGTTTTTTTCGTCTTTTTCACCCTCCTGTTTTTCAAGGAGCTTTCCATGGGCAAAAACAGCTGAAGTAAATTTACCGTCACGAAAGGAAGTTACAGTGAAAGATTCAGAAAGAGCATTAACCGCTTTAGTGCCCACTCCATTCAGCCCAACTGAGAACTGAAAAACGTCTGTATTGTATTTTGCCCCGGTATTTATCGTTGATACGCAATCTACAACCTTTCCAAGGGGTATTCCTCTGCCAAAATCCCGAATCTGCACGAGTCCTGTTTCACTGATACTAATATTGATTCTTTTTCCAGCCCCCATGATAAATTCATCCACAGAGTTATCGACAACCTCTTTAAGCAGGATATAGACCCCGTCGTTTTGATTAGACCCGTCCCCAAGGCGGCCAATATACATCCCTGGCCGCTTACGGATATGCTCTAAAGAACTGAGTGTTTTGATTTTACTTTCGTCGTAGGTACTTGTGGATGAATTCATAAATAACAGGATAATTCAGGGTTTAAAGTTCAGTGCCGTACTCTTGACTCCCAAAGTACTATAAGCGACTCTGAAATATTGGATTTCTAGCAGTTTACGCTAGCCAGCATCTGCAATGAGAAACATAATATTGCATTTCTGCACATATCGCAACAGTGCGAAAAGAGACTTGAACTGCTCCTGGGGAGAGAGATCACATCATACGGATTCTTTCACAATCGGGACAAATCCAGGTAGGTCCGTTGCTTATTCCCCATTTGTTTTCCTCAAAACAACTCTTGCAAATCATAAAGCCACAGGGACAGCTCCAGCAAAATTCCTGTTTCTCTTTACAGCAATGACAAACAAATTCGCCAGCCCTTCTCTTTCTATAACCGCTTCTTTTTTTACCATCCATCATTGCGCAACTTCCCCTAAAACCCATTGGAAATAGTCTTCGGTTGTCTCAAGAGCTGAATTACCTATGACTTCAGGTAATTCATATGGATGCAGAGCAGCAATGGCAGCTTTAACCTGTTCAAAAAGGTGTGATGCGCTTTTCACACTCAAAACAAACTCTTCTGAATGTTCCAACTTCCCCTGCCAGCGATAGTGACTGGAAACTGGCCCGGAGATCTGGGCACAGGCAATAAGCCTTTTATTTAATAGCTCTTTTGCAATATTTTCTGCATCTTCTTTTTTTTCTGTGGTGGTTGATAATAGGACAATTATGGCCATATATATGTGATTGTGTAGAAGTTATAGGTGGATGTCCACGTCTCTGCGTTAACTGCTCCCTACAGCAGGTTCAAGAATCAACTCTTAAAACTTGAACAGTAACCTTTTCTTTTATGCTCTATTATAATATCTTGTCTGCCAATTCAAATCGAGAGTATTTATTTATGAGTCTGTTGATTTAATAGCATTTTTGTTCAATATCGAGGCAAACAAATAATTTTACCACAGGCATATAGTTGATATCTCGGAGTCTCGTGCCTCGCTTGCCGGAGGATAAAATTTTTGGTTTAACGAAGAGATTGGGCGAAAAGGCAATAAATCAACGGGCTCATTTATTCAACCCTAAAGGAGCGATATGTTTTTGGTAGTCGATGTAGGAAACTCCCATACCGTCACTGGTATGTATAAGGATGACAAGCTCATTGGCCAATGGCGAATTAAATCAGATTCACGAAGTACCTCTGATGAACTGGCCATCAGGTATCATGCCCTTTTTGCAATGGAAGACATAAAGCAGGAAGATATAAGAGGAATAGTCATCGCTTCTGTGGTACCTACCCTTCAAACAGCCTGGCTAAATTGCTGCAAAAAACATTTTTCCGCGCACCTGGATAATGAGGTTTTTGTGGTAACTGTAGATAAAATCAAAGATCTCATTACCGTTCAACTCGACAACCCAAAAGAGGTGGGTGCTGATCGACTTGTTAATGGTATTGCCGCCTGGAATCTCCATAAAACAAAACAGGTAGTCATAGATTTCGGTACAGCAATCACTTTTGACTGCGTTACCGAAAAATGTGAATATCTGGGTGGATCCATTTTGCCAGGTATCGCAATTTCTCTGGAAGCACTCGCCAACAAGACAGCAAAACTACCACAGGTTGATGTCTCTGAAGTACCAAACTCCATAATAGGCAAATCAACTGTACAGGCCATGAAGAGTGGTATCTTATTTGGCTACGGCGCAATGATTGACGGCCTGGTGCAAGGGATCAGAGCCGAAATGGTCACAAATCCCGATGAAGATTTTAAAGTTGTAGCTACAGGCGGCATGGCCCGGCTCATTGCACCATTTGCAAAATCAATCGATGTGATTGAACCGATGCTCACACTTCAGGGGCTTGAAATTATATACAGAAAACTAGTGAGATGAACAGCAAAAGATTAGTCCCCTCGCCATTAAGACACGGTGACACCCTTGGTGTTATTGCTCCTGCCGGGCAATTGCAGGACAAAGAACTTTTTCGTAGCGGCATTGCGATTCTCCAGGAAATGGGGTTTCAACTTA
This sequence comes from Desulfobulbaceae bacterium, assembly GCA_024227155.1. Lineage (GTDB taxonomy): Bacteria > Desulfobacterota > Desulfobulbia > Desulfobulbales > Desulfocapsaceae > Desulforhopalus_A. The sequence continues at coordinate 23,884 of JAAELB010000837.1, read as the reverse complement.
AATTCCCGAGGGATCTCTGGCCGGGCACATCATACCTGTCTGACAGTGATACACACCGTGCTGACGAGTTTAATTCTTTATGGAGAGACCCTGAGGTAAAAGGCATAATTGCTATGCGAGGAGGGTATGGTTGCCTACGGATTTTAGATAAAATTGACATTAATCTAATTAAGCATACGCCTAAAGCAATCGTTGGGTTTTCTGATATATCACTCCTGTTAAACTATCTTCACCTTACCACCGGCCTTGTCTCTTACCATGGTCCCGTTGTCACTTCTCTGTCCAGTGCCACCCCGGAAGCCCAGGAAAGACTATATCGAAGTCTCACCGGCGCGTCTCTAGCCGCAATTTCAACAAGTGAACTTGAAATAATCCAGGACGGCCCTACGGTGCACGGTCCAATAATCGGGGGAAATCTTGCAAGTTTGACTACGGTTTTAGGTACCGGGTTTGACCACATATGGCACAATAAAATTCTCTTTCTTGAAGATGTCAACGAACCAGTATATAAAATCGACCGAATGCTTACTCAGCTCCGCCTTGCAGGCAAGTTTGAAAATATTTCGGGAATAATTTTGGGTGATTTTCATCTCGATGCATATCAGGATCCGATAGAAATTTTACGGTATCGAGAATCTATATGGAATCTTGTGATATCAATATGCGGCCGCCCTGAACTGCCCATATGGGCAAATTTGCCATCGGGTCACTGCTCCCGTAATCTCACATTTCCCCTTGGAGCAGCAGTGGAGTTGAATCCAGCAAATAAGAGTCTCAAATTTTCATAGAAATAACTGAGTCTGTTGATTTAATAGCATTTTTGTTCAATATCGAGGCAAACAAAAAATTTTACCACAGGCATATAGTTGATATCTCGGAGTCTCGTGCCTCGCTTGCCGGAGGATAAAATTTTTGGTTTAACGAAGTGATGGGGCGAAAAGGCATTAAATCAACAGGCTCATAACTCCCCATAAAATGCAGAGTACCTAACCCGAATAAATCGGAACGTTTTGAAATGCTTGGATAAGTACCTTCACCAAATTATTTTCTGCCACAAAAACGCAGAAAATAATTTATAAGGTACTAAAGTGATTGCGATGGCTGCACTTTCTTATTTCGCAATGATAAATCATTTTTTTTCGGTACCTTGCGTTTGCAAGACATAGGTGCCATATGATGTTTGACTTGAGTAGTTAATAATGCTATAAAAAAACGTTCATGCTCGACCAACCCTGTAATGTTTTATTAGTAAAAAATTTCACACGTTCTTAAACATGAAAAAACAACTTAAAAAAGTGTTGGTGATTGGCAGTCTACTCCTGCTTAGCTCAACCTCAGTGTTTGCTGCAAACTACTTATCCGTATCCGTTGACAACGCAAATGTCAGAACCGGACCCGGATCAAAATACCCCGTTACCATGGAACTTTTCCAGGGTTATCCTCTCAAAATCACCAAAACACAAGGGGAATGGCACAAAGTTACAGACTATGAAAATGACTCCGGATGGATACATAAAAGCATAGTAAAATCAAGAAATACTGTAATTGTCAACGCACGAAAAAGCTTAAACATGCGATCTGGCCCATCTACGAAAGACACTATTGTTGCTGATGTCGAACGAGGGGTTGTATTAACCAAACTTTCAACCCAGGGAAAGTGGACCAAGGTACGACACAGTACTGGCACCGTCGGTTGGATTTACAGCACTCTCCTGTGGCCTTAATAACCTCTTGTCGGGTTAGTACCTTACAGATTCTTTTCTCTCTAGTATTTGAGAGATAGAACTATCCAGCGCCAAGGGAAGTCTCACAATTTGTTTTGCTTTATTTGCAAAAAGCAAGAATCCCTGCTCCAAACCGTGGAGCAGGAGGTTCTTTGTAATCTCTACATCTTTTTTGCAATACTTCTGGATTAAATCAATCCTCCCCTCTTTGTACCATGTTAATGCCTGCAATCCATCTGCGCTTTTTTTTGCTCCCAATGTCTGTTCCGCAAGTCCGTTTAAGCTCAACCTATAACCGAGATAGTTATGTACCTCCTCTAAAAGATCCAGGGTTGGCATTCTATTTAGATTTTTACTTGTATACGCGGACAGCACTCGGTTATCAAAGCGTTTATTATTAAAACCGACCACAAGTTCCAGAGTTTCCAGGTGGGCAACAAGCTTGGGCGCCTCATGCTCCAGATAGCTCACATAATCATCTAGTTGAGAATCATAGACAACCCCCACAGACATTCCCATTCTGTCTGAATGGTGCCAGCCTCCGACTTCATCCGCTGAACGGATAGTTTCCAGATCAAAAACACCATACCTGGCAGGTAATGCATCAACCCCTTTAAATTTCAGCGGAGGGCCTGTGCTTTCCCCTGGCGTTGCTGTGGGCTTTTTATTGTATAAGGCTGGGGATAGTTTGTCTTGGATATTGAGACGGTTTCTACTCTTCGAAATAATTTTCGAACTAATAATTTCTCTTAAAAGAAAAACACACGCCTTTTTGTCAATGGGCCTGTTACCGGAACCGCATTTAGGTGAATGCACACATGATGGACAACCGGTGTCACAGGAACAGGCTTCAATGGTACTTTTAGTCTGCGACAGAAGTGTATCCATTTTCCCATAAGCCTCCTTTGCCAGACCAACACCACCAGGGTATCCATCGTAAATAAACACCGATGCACTCTCAGTCTGCTCATGGAAAGGACAGGAGATTCCACCAATATCATTTCTGTCACAAAGAACCAGTAAAGGAAACAGTGCTATCATTGCATGTTCCATCGCATGGATCGCCCCCATAAAGTGGAGCTTTTCCTTTTCTATCCTGGTTACTATCTCAGCGGGGATATCAACCCAGACTCCCACAGTCTCAATAACCTGTTCTGGCAATTCCAGAGGAGTTGTTGATATTAATTTATGCGTATGGCTGTTTCTTTTCTGATAGCCTGTCACCCGCTCACGAACCCTGAGCCGACCATAAGACACCTGGACGCCGAAACTCATCTTACTGTCCAGTAACTCCAGGACTTCTGTTTGTTTTTCTGAAGTAGGCCTGGTGAAGTATTTAGGCTTCTCCAGACGGACGATCACTTCATTACCCGTTAGATTGAACTCGGTTACCAGCCAGGTCCTTGAACGGTGAAGGTATACAGCCCCGGGATGACACTCCTTCATTCCTCTATCTGCATCAATCTCCCCCACCACCTCCCCCTTTTCTTCATCGATAATTGACATCTGCCTCCCTCCACCCCGAAGAGTTATGTTTCTTTGGGGATATTTTCTTGGAGAAACCCAGCTGTTTCCTGAAGCGGTTTGAAGTAGTGCACCCTTAAGTGAGAGTTTGGCAATCCTTTTTCTGACAACTGAACCCTGAACATACTTATCTTCTGCAGATAGAGGTAGCTCCGCTGCACAGCAGATGAGATGCTGGTCTACTATGGTGGAGTTCAAAGGATTAAGAACAGCAGCCTCCGGGCTGCGTGCAAAAAAGTCCTCCGGCTGTCGCATAAAGTGTTGATCTAAAGCATCTTCCTGGCCAATTAAAATTATAGCAGACTGACGCATTGACCTGCCGACACGCCCTCCTCGTTGCCATGTGGCCATAATTGAGCCAGGGTACCCTACCAGAATACAAAGATCTAAATCTCCGATATCAATTCCTAATTCCAGTGCAGAGGTGGATATTACACCAAGCAGGCTACCGGAGAAAAGCTGGGACTCAATCTCCCGACGTTCTTCCGGTAAAAACCCTGCTCTGTAGGCGCTAAGTTTTGATGACAATTCTCCAAGCCTCGGGGCCGTCCAGATATTTATTAACTCCGTCATTTTTCTAGACTGAGTATAGACAATTACTCTAAGGCCGCGCTTCACTGCAGCTTCCAGCAGTTGGCTTGCTGTGTAGGCCGCGCTATCCCAAGGATTTAGAAAAACCATATTCTTTTTGGCCTGGGGGGCACCGGACGCTGTTATTACCTGAACTTTTCGCCCCAGAAGCCGACGCCCAAGTTCCCCGGGGTTACCAATAGTTGCAGAAAGCAAAATAAAAGTGGGACAGGAAGAGTAGTGAGCCGCTATACGTTGCAGGCGTCTGAGCACCCAGGACATATGACTGCCAAAAACTCCCCTGTAGCTGTGCACCTCATCAATGATGACGTATTTGAGTCCGCTAAAAAACTGGTTCCAGTTTTGATGATACGGAAGCAGTGAAAGGTGGAGCATCTCAGGATTTGTAAGTAGAGCTTTTGGTGGGTTTTCTCGTATTTTTCTCCGTTGATAGCTGCTGGTGTCCCCATCAAAGAGCGAAGATATATTAGCAGGGAAATGTTTTTCCTTACCTGGAAGCTCATCGTACAAACCCTCCAGTACATTGCGTTGATCCTGTGCCAATGCCTTTAGGGGAAATAAATAGAGTGAATGACTGTTATTTTCCAGGAAGAGTTCGTTTAATACCGGCAAATTATAAATCATACTCTTACCAGACGCCGTTGGTGTTGCAACAAGTACATCTTTACCCGCCAAGATATGACCAATTGCTTCCCCCTGGTGACTGAAAAGCTGTCCAACACCTTTGTCTTTTATCAACTGCAGAACATTTGAGTTGAGCCCAGGTTCAGATTTTGAAAAAATAGCCGGCACTTCTTGAATTTTTTTATGAAAAACAACCTGGGGACCAAATTTAGGGGATGCCGAAAGGGAAGCGAGGTACTCATTTATATCCGAGGCCATTATCGTTATATCGTTGTTTTATTTGGGAGGTGGCAGATAGCCGATATCTTACCTTGCTAAATAGCTTGATTACGGATATTTTGCACAACCTGACTGATTATTATTTTTCTAAGTCGTTATTTTTCACGCTAACTATAACCAGCTTGTCTCTTATACCTACAACAATTTTATAAACTAACTTCTATCATTCTTTCAAAATGTCTCCAATTGTAACCCTTGGCCCGATCGGCTCGGACAGCTACCAGGCGTCGCGACAATATGCCCCAAAAACTACACCTTTACTATTCAATCGCATTGCTGCCGTATTAAAGGCTTTCACGGATGGAAAAGCAGAGCGGGCACTCATCCCCGTCTATAATACTCGGGAAGGAGAGATCAAAGAGTATTTCAGACTTATGGCGGCCACGACCGGATGCTACTGGATAGATAACGTTGTGCTGCCAATACACCTGTCACTTGGGGTACTATCCGAAAGCAAAACAGATGCTGGCTCGATACATACAATTATCGGCAAAAGCTCAGTTTTCAGGCAATGCAGAGAGTATTTAGATGAACATTACCCGGATATTACTCTTATGGCGGTCACTGATATTGAAACTGCAATTGCTTCAATCATTGACGACGACAAACAGGGTTACGCTGTCATAGAATCTGAAGAAATTGTTAAAAGGCATAATCTACAGTTGGTTGCAAGGGAAGTTGTCTCTCACAACAGGACAAGATTTGCGGTCTTAAGCAAGGCTCCAGCACCGATTACTGATTATGATGCAACGGCGATCATAACCAAACCACTGAAAGACAGAGTGGGAATGCTTGCAGATATCCTGGGTGAATTCACCCGTCGCGGTATTAATATCTTAGATTTGCAATCTGAAAATGATATCAAAACCCAGAAACTTCGAATTTATCTTGAAATTGAGGGCCACAAAGATACACAGCTCCTCCAGGAGGCACTACACTCAATCGAATCGAGTGTAATTCAGGAAAACGACTCTCTCAATGTCCTTGGCTCTTTTCCCCGTGTTGATATGCGGGTAAAAAACATCAAATCTTTTGGTTTCATCGGCAGTGGCGATATGAGCATTTGGTTTGCCGACCGATTAAGAAGCGAAGGATACCAGACTGTAATCACCGGCCGCAGTACAAGCCTTACACCATCTGAGATGATAAAGGACATTGACGTAGTTATGGTCTGTGTCCCTATCTCTGTAACTGCGGAAACCATAAGAACCTACGGTCATCTATTAAAGGATGGTCAGGCGTTGATTATACTTGCCGGTGAGTCAGAAAATACCCTCGATGCAGCTATGAGACATACCGACCCCAGAGTAGAGGTGATGTTTGTCCATAACCTGTGGGGTCCTCAAGCACTGACTATGAAGGACAAAAATGCAACCGTCGTCAGGACCCATAGGAGTGGCAGTTTTTGTAGTGAATTTGAAGCATTTCTCTACAAACACGGCGCTGACATTTATCAGGAAAACGCGCAAAAACATGATCTTTTAATGGGGGTAGGCCAAAAACTGCCAACAACTATTTCCGTTGCTCTTGGTATGACGCTAAAAGATCATGCCATAAATTTTGATGACATAAGCAGCCACTCAACCCTTACATCTCTCTATGGCATTTTAGCAATGGCCAGAACACATAACCAAAACCCGCGTACATACGCGGAAATCATGGCTACCAGCGGAGAGGGCAGAAAGATTGTTCGAAGTTTTGCAGAAAATATAATGAAAATTATTGATCTTGCAGAAACTGGAGAAATAGACCGACTTTTCAATATAATGGAACAAAATAAAGCTGTTATGCCCGCGTCCTTTCTCGATTCCCGGATGAAACAAGCAAAAGCTGTGGATGAGATCTTAAGTCAGCCGGGGATTAGAACCTCCTAGGACTGCCCGAGACAGGCCCTTGTGTTCACAACCATTTTCCTGGTCAGTTTTTGTTCTGACCGATTTTTGCAAGCAAGAGACTTAAGCATTTGTATTTTTTCGCTCCATACCTATAATAGACGGGACGAAATATAAGCCAGTTTCCAACACCGACTTTTTTCCGCCTAAGGCGTATTGATAAGGTCGGTTTTAATATTTTTGAAGGAGTTACACAATGTCCAGCGCTCTACGTTATTTTGATGAGGTGAAAAGTTGTCCTCATTGTAAAGAAAATCTATCAATATGCGAAGCACCACCGATCCACATAGGTGACGGTTTAGGTTGGGGTTCCGAAGTACTATTTATTTGCCTCAATGATTCATGTCCTATATTTCTTAATGGCTGGGAGAAAATTGAGCAGCAATATGGCCACCACGCCTCGTACAGATACATGGAACTCCCAGACAGTAAGGAGAAAAATTACATGATGGTGGGTAACAGTGATGCCTTCAAAGCCTGTGTAATTGATAAGGAGGCACTAAAATCCCAAAACAAGAGTTATCAATTGCAGAAAGAGGCGACTGAAAAACTAAAGACCTGCGTGGAAGATAAAAATATTGCCCCAGTCATTCATCTCCTGCTGGCGGAAGGTGCCTCCAGAACAGTTAGAAAAGAGGCCGTTGATTACATCGTGCCAATTAATGATTTAAGTTGCATCGACCCTTTAAGAAACCATACCTTTAAAGATTCAGCACTGGAGAGTGCCGTAAATATAAGCATAAACGCTCTACTTAAGGCCAATTTCAAGAAAGAATGCCCATATTGTTCTGAGATCATAAAGGCTCAGGCAAAAAAATGCCTGCACTGCAAAGAAGATTTATAACATTTTAGACTTGCAAAAGAAAACCCGAACGGTTATATAACACTGGCTTTTCAAAGCCTGGATATACATGGTGGGCGTAGCTCAATTGGTTAGAGCACCTGGTTGTGGCCCAGGAGGCTGGGGGTTCAAGTCCCCTCGCTCACCCCAGATATAAATAAAAACCCCGTTGACTGATGATTTCAGGCAACGGGGTTTTTACGTTTTTGCTGTTATTCCTGTGCTCAAAGCACCGGTGATAACCAAGCGGATCTCCACACCTGACGTACTTAGGAAAAAATGTAACCATGTACAACTTTAAGAGATAGAACCTTACTGCCCAGTTTATTCGATCTATCTCAAAACATCTCAAAGTGGCATTTTATGAGATTCCTTCCGGCATGATAAATGCATAACTTTCTTATAAGATTAATTCTTTTCCAAGGGAGAGCATTTCATGTCATCTATCGCTTTATTCCCATGTATTTCTACACTCGACTCAGGCATTATTGGCGTGTTATCTAGTATTTCTACCTTAAAAGTCTATACCGATGAAAACCTTTTCGGAGATACCGTTGCTCAATTCGGTGGCAACGCCAATAGGTTAAGAAAAATGATGTATGGAAGGACATCCGTTTTCAATCATTTCACTCTTGAGAAAGAAAAAGTCGTTAACATGTTCCATATCATCCTTGCAGATAAACTCTGCGGCCCAGAACAGTATCTTTTCCATGGCTTCCTCACGTCTCTTATTCCTCTAAGGCAAAAAGAGGTTTTAAAAGTATTAGTAATCGACACAAGAAACAACCGGATAGATCGTTGCATACACGATGGTCTATCGAAGAGCGAGGCTAAAAAAAACATCTACGATCATGACATCAGTGCATTTAGCTGGACTGATTTCCTCTTTAAGAAAAAAGCGTATGATAGTTCTCTGTATGATCTGTTAGTACCGGTTAAAAACCGTGACCATCGCCAAATCGCCAAAGAGATTCTTAGTTGTTTTCATTAGACTTAAGTAAAAAATCAACAGCATTTGATACTTGGCAAAAGGTGGTACCACGTTATTCAGATTGGTTAATCTCTAACCCCGTAAACGTTTAGAAAGGCGGGATAAGTGCCACGGAGCTTACGTTAAGCTCCTGATGTTAAAACACTCTCCAGATTTCTCGGAGTCTGCGCTACCTGTTTTTTATTGCTGTTTTCATTGAGTAAGGCACTAAATTAAAAGGTTCTGAAAATAGTATTATTTATATATAATGAGAAAACAGAGTTCTTTCACGTGTCACGGAATTTGACTGCTTAAGCGGGTGAAGTCGTCTGAATTTGATTAATAACGAGAAATTGCATCCTATATCTTTTCCTAGCTACAAAATTTCACATATTGAATCTGCAATTATTTACAGATTCAATATTAAGTAAATTTTAAAACAACGGCTTATCACCATTTGACTTGGGAGTGCCTTCCAGGATGAAATTTCAAAATATCAAAATGTCCCAACAAACAGGAATATTTCAGGCAATGGCAAAGCCCGAATTTTATCCTCACCCGGTGATGAAGGTCAAACAAAGAGAGACACATATTTCCAAGGTTTTTCTCACAGGTGACTATGTTTATAAGATCAAGAAAGCAGTTAATCTGGAGTTTCTCGATTATACTTCACTCAGTAAGCGTAAGTATTACTGTGAACAGGAAACAATACTGAATCGCCGACTGTCTCACGATGTATATATGGGAGTTGTAGCCATAACTTTAAAAAATGGATGCTATTATCTGGATGGTCCGGGAGAGACGGTTGAATATGCCGTCAAAATGCGTCAACTCCCTGAGAAACGCTCCATGTTGCAACTGCTGCGACACAGAATGATAGACAGGAAAGACACAGAGCAATTAGCACTGAAGCTTGTTGATTTTTATAAACAAACCACAACCGGGGAAGAGATAAATTCTTACGGTTCATTGGAAACTATTTGGGCCAATTGTGAAGAAAATTTTCTGCAAACAGATAGATTCTCTGGGAACATACTTAACGAACAAATGTATAAGATCATCCGGGCCGCCACCAGATCATTTTTGCACAGAAAAAAGATACTTTTTCATCAACGCATAGAGGCGGGAAAAATCCGGGATTGCCACGGTGATTTGAGATCCGGTCATATATATTGGGTCGATACCATTCAAATTATTGATTGCATAGAATTCAATGAACGTTTCAGGTACTCAGATATCACGTCAGATCTGGCCTTCCTCATTATGGACCTCGAATTCAAAGGTCAACCCAAGATCGGTACCCATTTACTCGATTGTTATGTGCAATTCGCAGATGATCCGGACGTTTTTATTCTCATCAATTTTTACAAATGTTATCGAGCGATTGTGCGTGCAAAAGTCAACTGCCTACGCCTGGAAGATAGTGCGCTCGAGCAATTGGAAAAGAGTCAATTGCGCAAAGATACAGATTTGTACCTCACCCTCGCCTACCAGTATGCCATATTGTTCACACGGCCAACTGCATGGGTGATATGTGGAATGGTCGCTTCCGGAAAAAGCACTATAGCCAAGGAACTCTCCAGAAAACTTGGTATCGGTGTATTACGTTCAGATCATATTCGCAAAGAGTTATTCGGCGTAAAACCCGACGATTTCATGGATGAGCCCTTTGAAGAAGGTTTATATTCAAAGCAGGCCAGTTCGCTTACTTACTCCAAGCTCCTTGCGCTGGCAAAGGAAGATATTGGAAATGGATTGTCTGTTATTTTGGATGCGACCTTCAGTAGCAAACATCGGCGTAATGAGGCCTTACTGCTGGGTAGAGAAATGGATGCAAATATCATCTTTATTGAATGCACATCTCCCGTAAAAGTTCTTAAAGATCGTCTTTTGAAAAGAGAGGGTGAAATGGGGGTATCTGACGCCAGGCTCCATCATTTAAAACAATTCAAAAGCAGGTTCGAGCCCCTGAAAGAGTTAACCGAAGAAATGCATATCCGCATCGACACACAACTCTCCATTAAACATAATATGATGGAAATTCTTTCCCATGAATACAGCCGACTTTCAATGGCATTACAAGAGAACCTAAAACAGGTTGCAAAACACTAACCCGAATAAATCGAAACTTTTGAAGTGCTTGGATAAGTACCTTGCCGGTAGCTCTAAGTTTATGATTTCAAATCAATTTCATGATTTCTTGTTTTTTATTACAGCTTCTATGGAGTAAGGCACTAATTTTCAAGCGATCTCCTGATTTCTTGTTTTTCATGGCAGATTTTCAGGAGTTAGGTACTAAAATCATAAAATTAACACTTTTTAAAAATATCGACTATAGCAAGTATGCATCGAATAGGATGTGGTTCGCTGACAAAGCTTTCTGGAGCAGAAATAACAAAGTATCTCGTAAAACAGTAGAACTCGTTTTTGGCAGTGGCACCTCTCATCATTGTCCCATATCGGTATTATCGAAACAGTAATGACGTCTATCAGCATAGTACAAGAGCGTATCACCTGCATCAGCCTGGTGGTGGATCGACCTGATATCCTGATCCACCCAACAAAGAATCAATACCATGCCAAGAGACATGGGGGTTCGGCTTAAACCAAAAATATCATAAGTAACACTAGAAACAGTTATCACGCCAGTAACACTCGTATTGTCCACACTTATCAACCGTTTTCGCCTGATAACAGGGTGTGTTGTTTTCCTGTAGTTGTATCTACCGTATAAGCTCTCTTTTCTTTCTCCGTTCAATTTTAATACCCATCTGTTTGGCTCTCAATCTTACTTCTACCATTTTCATTGCATCACCTTTTATCAGGAAGCAGGCAGTTGGACAGAACTGCCTGCTTGCATATTTTGCTATTTCTTCACATTTAAACTCAGGATGGGCACAGGACAGTGCCTGAAAACTTTTTCCGCAGTCGTACCGAACATATAATCCTCAAAATTTGTTCTACCCTTTGAACTTATGACAAGAAGGTCTGCGTTTTCACCATCCACAACCCTAAGAATCTCCTCAAACGGGACCCCGCTCTTAATGATAATTTTGGTGGAAACCTGTTTAGGCACCCATTGATTAAACAAGTCATCCATATTTTTTATTCGCTTCTCTGTCTGGTCATTTATAAAATCACTCAATACCCGAGTGCGAAGCTGCTCATTGTTAATTGCTTCTTTTATTGATTCAATTTGTCGTTTGTTAATAACGTTTACAGCAACAATCTCTGCCGAGTTTCGCTCTGCTACCCCTGCTGCATATTCCAAAATCTCTGAAGAATAGACAGAAAAATCGATACAGACAACAATTCGCTTTATGGCTTTCATTACTCCCCCCCTCTACTGATTTCGCATAGAGCGATTCCGACTGAAGCGTTCCCGGTCTCTGACACTTAGAACCGGCACCGGTGAATGCCTGAAGACTTTCTCGGCGTTAGAACCATGAAGTGTGCCTATGAGATTGCTTTTGCCTTTGCTGGCTATTACTACAAGATCAACTTTTTCCGTTTCTATGGCCTCTAGTATTGTTTTATAGGGGATACCTACCCGGAAAAGAATTTTGATTTGAGCCTTGTATTGGAGGAAATGCTCCTCGATCATCTCTTGGATTATCTGATGGCGTTCTGCCTGTACTCGCTCGATGTAACTCTCGACATTAATCTTCTCAGGAAAATGATGACCTACAGTCCTTAAAGAATCGACATCTCGACTATTTATAACATTAAAGAGCAGAATCACTGTCTCCGACCCATCGGCAAGGGCAAGGGCATATTCAATAATTTCTTTTGAATAGTCGGACAGATCCACACAAGCCATGACTCTATTGATATCTTTCATTTCACCCCCCTTCCACAAACGTGTTTGTAAAATTAGCTGCTGGAACTTACCTGCAGTCTGATGTGGTCCTTTGTCTTTGTCGATAAAGAACTATCACAAAAAGCAGATCAACAGGCTCACTGCTCATAGAATGAAAAGCAATTACCGTGCCACATAAAGCCTGCGAACAAGAGAGTTGAATTTGGCTGGACATAAGGGAATAAGGGGAAGTAGCACCAGAATGATAAGTACCGGGAGACGAAATGTTACCTGGCCCGCATCCGATAAAAAATGTATGGAGCGACAGCCGTCCAGAGAAGCACCAGCGTCCACACTCGGCCTTTGAGTAGATTATAGTCATTGAACAGTCTCTCCCAAGGCTGGTGCATGACGTAGTGACCAAAAATGAATTCAAAGACAACCGTCATGATCAACCACATACCACCTATCAGAAGAGCCTGCCTTGATGATTCAATCCGGATAACGCAACTTATGACCCAGATATACACTCCAAAACAAATGAGCACGACAAAGGTAGACAATTGGTGGGCCGACAACTCCCTCATCAACTGACCGTATACCTTCTCCCGTATTACTCCGTTGAGGATCGCGAGAATTATCATGCCCAACCAGCATACGGCATATATCCATATGATTTTCATATTATTCTCGTCCCCGAATCAATAGTGTCTCGTGTTTTCATTGTCACCACCCAAAGGAATATCCAATAAATCCCGTTAAAAATCCCACAACCAGATTGATGGCTTTTACTTTTATAAAGTCACGACGCGATTCGGCAAGCAAAGGCAACATGCCGTGACCATCTTGTACAATGGAACTGGCCAGAAAGGTGCTGAAGGGGATGACATTTTCAACAAACAGAGTAAGAAACAGGAGGTGGGGCCCGGATTCTGGAATAAGGCCGACAAGGCAGGCCATCAACAATACGATGAGCCGGTTTTCCTGCAGCCAAAACTCAAGGTGGAGATGATCCACCAATATATGCATCAATAAGAGAGCACCGAAAGTCCAAAGAAACACTCTTGGCATATGGGCCTTGACCACATGGTTCCACAGATGTTCCTCCAGAAAATGAGCCGGAACCGTAGAGACAATGAAGAGCGCAATGGAGGAAAGAATAACCAGAGTCACCCTCAACCAGTTCCAGACAACCGGCCCAAGTTGCCCTGTTACTGCAGCAAGAAGAAACAACAGCAAGACAACGCTTAAGATACCTCGGGTAAAAAAGCTTTGCCCCCACTGCTCTCGGAGCCTTCCCCAGGGAAAACAGTGGCAGATATCTTCTTCATGGGTATCAAACTCACTTTGACAACCAGCTTGACCACATGTTGCGTCACTCGAAAAAGCATCAGTAAAGTAGCCGGCAACAAGTCCTACAATAATTAGAATTATAAAAATACGAGGTGCATGTTCCGGAATCATGGACAGCATGACAAAAGATTCGTCACCACTTGTAGCAACCATGGCAACCACAAGCGCACCAAGAGAGACTTCCCGGTGCAAATACAGAGAAACTACAGTAAAGGCCCCCAGACATCCCGGGGTTGCTCCCAGAAAAGCTGCAAGCAGATATTGTCGCCAGGGGCTCTCTCGCAGGCCTCGTTGCCAGACACCTCGAGACAGGACATTAAGGTATTCAATGATCACCATCATCATTAACACGAATCCGGTTATCATTATGGCGTGTGTAGTTATCTGCTCCAATAAGGCGATCACGGCACCACCTTTATCTATAAGGCAGGTTCTGGTCATTATGCTTAGGCAGCCGTACAATAAATACAGAACCTTTTCCCGGCATACTCTCCACCGATAACCTGCCTCCATGCTGGCGGATAATGGCCCAAATAAAGCGATGTAGTTCCGTTTTTCCTTTGGTGGCCATAGACAATCCCCGGTTTTTCATCTTATCTACGATCTAATTTGAAAGCAAAGTCAGTTATATGCTTTGACAACCGCATAAAAATCCAAAATCACTGATGACGTTATTAATGAAGCCTCCGCAGTAAAGAACCCTGCACAACCCTCCTGGTATGGATTTAAAAATCCTGCTGGGCAGTGTGACTAAACGTGTCCTGAAACGGGCTCACTGTCCAGTTCTGGTCATGAAACCTTTCAAAAAGTAGTGTTTGTGATAGTAGATTAATAAGGAGTTAAAAGGAAAGAGCGGAATCTTCAAGATGCCCGCTCTTTTTGATCACACCCCAAAAGGTTTTTTTCACCTGGCCAGTCCTGATCAGAGAACAACATCAGAGACCAGGACCAAAATTTTTTTAAGCCCCTTATTTACCGACCACGTTTGAATATTTTCCGATCCCTGATACTGAGAACCGGGACGGGAGAATGCCTGAATACTTTTTCGGCAGCACTGCCAAACAAAACCCTTTCAACATTTCCCATACCTTTATTGGCCATCACAATCAAATCAATCTCTTCTGTTTCAACTACTTGCAGGATCTGTAAAGATGGAATACCGACCTCAACAATGAAGCTCATACGTGATTTTTGTTTGAAAAAATGATTATTTATCAGATCTTTTATCACCCTCTCCCTTTCTTTTTTCAAATTGTTCACATATTCTTCGACATCAATCTTGCCTGGTATCTCTCTGTTGATGGCTCCAACCATATCAACATCTCTCTGGTTGATAACGCTATACACCACAATATGTGAATCCTCTACCAGTTGAACTGCATAATCCAAAACCATGGGCGCATAATCAGAAGCATCGATACAAGCTAAAATTTTTTGTATTTTTTTATTCATTGCACGTCTCCTTTGCTATTTTTTCCCTGTTCGATTATTCCGCAAGCCCCTCAACTAATTGCAGTGATCCTAAATTGATCTGCAACTCATACTCTCCAGGATATTCACCCCTCTTCATTACAAATCCCATTTTTTTACCAAGGGCAATCATATTGATATTTTCTCTCAGGACAACGCCATGGATATGCTTAAATCCTCGCTTTTCAGCAATCAGCAGACATTTTCGCAACAAAGTTTCGCCAATACCTTTGCCTTGCCAGGCATCACCAATCAGAACCGCAAACTCCCCCTCTAATCCGTCAGGATCTCCTATGATTCTGGCTACCCCAAGCATCCGTTCAGCCTCTTCTTTTTCAGCTATGGCCACCAATGCAATATCTCGGTCATAGTCGATCTGGGTAAAGCGAGAAAGTATTGCCGGCGGCAACTTTTTTAAGACTCTAAAAAATCTATAATATAAGCTCGTTGGCGATAACCTCTCAATAAGGTCAACATACAGTGGGCCATCTTCTGGTTTTATTGGTCGGACAAAAATATCCATACCACTTTTGGTAACCATCCGATATTCATGCTCTCCAGGATACGGGCTGATAACCAGATGCATTGGAGAAGGAATAGTGTTGGGCGCTACCAACAACCGCGAATCAACAATAATTGGTTTGCCGTCCTTAATTAGGATCGGATTCATATCCAATTCGGCAATTTGCGGATAATCTACGAGAAGCTGAGAAAAACGTAAGATAATTTCTTCAAGCTGCTCAATGTCGGCAAACGGCCTGTTCCGATATCCCCC
Organism: Desulfobulbaceae bacterium; assembly: GCA_024227155.1. Lineage (GTDB taxonomy): Bacteria > Desulfobacterota > Desulfobulbia > Desulfobulbales > Desulfocapsaceae > Desulforhopalus_A. Next base: position 8,042 of record JAAELB010000837.1, on the reverse strand, counting down.
CAACAAGGTATAGGCTTTCGTCTCCTGCATCATGCGCCGAGCCAGCAACCTGTTCATCGGCGGCAGGCCAAGAGCCCTGTCCTTAAGGACTTCCGTAAAAATACCGCCCATACCAAAGAGAATCACCGGCCCAAAATCCCGATCCTGTTTTGCTCCAAGTAAAATTTCAAAATCCGGCTTGGTAAGAAAAGGCTGAATCGCCACACCTTCGATTTTGGCCCCCTGCTTAAATCGCTCTGCGGACTGGATAATCTGCTGATAAGCTTCCCGAACTTCCAGATCAGAGCGCAGATCCAAATGAACACCACCAGCATCGGTTTTATGGGTAATGTCTGGAGAGAATAGTTTTAGAACCACCGGATAGCCTATACTCTGGCTTAACTGGGATGCCTGTTCTTCAGTGGTCGCGACCTCAGTTTTGACAACAGGCATACCATAAGATTCAAGGAGTCCCCGGACCTCTGACTCGGGCAGGAACCCCTCCTTCGTATTCCCGGCCAGGATCTCGCCCGCTCTTTTCTGGTCCATGACTAAATGGTGAGCCAATTTCGGGGGTACCTCGAAAAGCAATTCCTGGTTTCCGGCAAAGGCTACCATATATAGAAAAGCCTGAACTGCTCTTTCCGGGGTATCAAAGGTAGGTATTCCCGCTTCATTTAAAAATTCCACGGCAAGATCGGTGCTTCGCCCTCCCATCCAACAGGCAAATATCGGATAGTGATGACCTTTCATCATATCCACAAGGACCTTGGCAACAGGCATGGGCTCTGTTACGGCCTGGGGGGCAAGAATCAATAGAACTCCGTCAAAAAACCGGGCATCAAGACAAACATCCAAAACCTGCCTGAATCTATCAACCGATGCATCACCAAGAATATCGATGGGGTTGTTTCGACTCCAGCATGACGGCAGAATCGTATCGAGATTTGCCACAGTTTCAGCAAGAAGAGGTGCAGGTTCTTGTCCATGGCGGGCCAGATGATCGGCAGCTATCACTCCCGGCCCGCCGCCATTGGTGATTATAGCCAGTCGCGAACCGCGGGGGCGTGGCTGTTTGGCCATAAGCTCTGCACAGTCGAAAAGTTCTTCGATGGTCTCCACCCGGACAATACCTGCCCGTTTGAAGGCTGCGTCATAGACTGCATCCTCTCCAACCAGAGCCCCGGTATGGGATGCAGCGGCTCTGGCTCCGGCCTCACTCCTGCCCGCTTTTAAGACAATGATTGGTTTAACACGCGACACAGAACGGGCCGCACTCATGAACTTCCAGATATTTGTTATATTTTCAATATAGAGCAGGATGCTCTCCACCGAAGGATCGTTGCCGAGATAATCTATCATATCCCCAAAATCCACATCCAGCATGGAACCGATACTGACAAAATGGCTAAACCCGATCTGTTCCTTAGAAGCCAGATCAAGAATCGAGGAACAGATGCCACCGCTCTGGGAAACGAATGCCAGATTGCCTGATGGAGGCATATGGGGAACAAAAGTGGCATTAAGCTTACCGCTAGGCTGTATCACTCCAAGGCAATTAGGTCCGATGATACGAAACTCGGAGGGAAGGGCAACTCTTTCAATTTTATATTCAATATCGTTCCCCTTCTCACCGACTTCCTTGCCTCCTGCAGAAATAACGATGGCCCCGCCGACCTTCCTGTTTACACACTCCCCGACAATCTCAGGTACAGTTTCTATTGGTGTAGCGATGATAGCCAGGTCAACTCCGAGATCCAACTCGGAGACCGATCTGTACACTCGACAGCCGTGGATTTTCTCGTATTTTGGATTCACCGGCATCACTGTTCCTGCAAAACCTCCATCCAGAAGATTCTTCATCAAAGCATTGCCGATCGTACCGCCCTTTTCACTCGCCCCCACCACCGCAACACTTTGCGGCTTCATCATACGGCTCAGGTTATGTTGTCCCATGTCTTAACTCCTGGTAATTGCCAATTTCATTCCCTGAGATTTTCAGAACAAGCAGCAATATCTAAGTTTTGCATAACTATACTTTGCAATCATCCCTCACCCTCGTTTGCCATCCTGAGATACTTTCGAAACTTTTTGTTCTATCCGTTATTTTCAGGGCAATTGCCTGGAAAACAAGGCCGGTGGAGGAATTTGGTGAAGACACCATAAGTGGAACCCCAGTATCACCACCCTGCCTGAGCTCAAGATCAATAGGAATGGCTCCAAATAGTGGAATATCTGACTCCTGGCTTAGTTTTTCCCCGCCTCCGCTGCCAAAAATATCAATTGGTTTTGCCGAGTGACCACAGACAAAATAGGACATGTTTTCGACCAAACCGATAATAGGCTGGCCGATCTTGTTAAAAAGTGCGATCGACCGACGCACATCTGCCAGGGCAACTTCCTGCGGGGTGGTTACCATTAAAATCGAACAATTGGAAATGGCTTGAGCAATTGTAATTGATGGGTCGCCGGTTCCCGGAGGAAGATCGAGAACCAGATAGTCGAGTTCCCCCCATTTCACCTGACCCAACAGTTGATGAATCATCTTCGAAACAAGTGGTCCCCGCCAAATAAACGCTTCATCTTTTCCAGCAGTCATTCCCAGGGACATAATCCGTAGTCCATACTTTTCCTTGGGAACAATCATATTGTCTTTCTGATCCAGTGTATTTGATAGACCCAGCATCAATGGGACACTTGGTCCATATACATCTGCATCCAAAAGCCCAACATTGAGACCCTGTTTTGCAAGTGCCAAAGCCACATTAACAGCAGTTGTAGTCTTACCCACACCGCCTTTCCCACTGGCTACCGCCAGAAAATGTTTTACTTTTTCAATACCTTTTAATGGAGCCTTCGGGAACAAACGATTATACTCTTTTTCACTCAAAGCTATAACCTCCACCTGGACTGAAGAGACCCCGGGCAATGCACCCACTATTGTTTCAATTTCGCCTGTAAATACCTTTTCAAGGGGAGAGCGATCACTTTTCAAAGCCAGTGTAAGCGTAACCACTTCACCCTTTATTCTGATGTCGCGAATCATGCCGATATCAACGAGGCTCTTTTTTAACTTTGGATGCAGAACACTCTGCAGGGCTTGTCGAATTCGTTTTTCATCGATCATTATTCTTCTCCTTTAATCATGTGAGAGCTGCATTCCTTTCAATATTTTTTTCAGAATGGGTGGACTGGGTGATATTTTGTCCAACCTCGCTTTCTGCCATTGTCAAAGCTTTTTCAGCGCTGGTTTCTTTGGTAAGAAGAATCTCAGCACCACCATTCCCCAGAACAAAACCTGGTCCCTTGCCGGCCTGATCCCGCAGAGAGACCAACACGTCCAGCCCATTTTCCAGCAACCAGTTGGCTACCTTGATTCCTTTGGCTTTTTCTTCATTGATGTAAGGATTTTTCAGTAAACGCTCGTTGGTAATTTCTCCTTTTCCATGCTGCACACTGACAAGTCGAAAAAAAGGCGCCTCACCAAAGTGTTCTGAAATAGTCTGCTTATCCTCGACAAGAGGAAGACCAAATGTGAGTATGTCACGGTGCAAGGGCTGAAAATGGATCAGGACGCGATCAACCTGACCAATTTCCAGCTTCACCCGGTTTTCAATCTCTTCAGTTACCTGGTGTCCTTTTTTTAATTCTCTTACCCGGAGCGTTAAATCCAACTCTACAAATTTGTAACGCCCGGCATTTCTGGCCCAAATACTGTTAATTTTCACCACGCGAGAGTCTGCAAGGACGATTTCACGAATTCTGGTCATGCTGCTATGGTCAAGGGAGGCGTCCAGAAGGACCCGGACAGAATCAAGCAGGATTCTAATAGCGGATCGAACAATAAAGACGACGACTATCACTGCAGCATATTTATCTATGGCAATGCCAATAGCACTCCCCAAAAAAGCCATCAGGATGACCAGAGAGGAGAGCATATCCGTCCAGATATGCTGAGCATCGGCAATCAAACTCGGGGATTCGGTCTCTTTACCTTTTTTAAGTTCATATTTGGAAAACCGCCAGGTAATAAGAATGGTTGAAGCAATACCTGCTATGGACATGGGGATGTGGGTAGGAAGAGGCCTGGGAGGAGCAAAAAACACCGTTTTGATAATTTCATAACCGGCGAAAAGGATCAGGACGGAAGTCACCATTGCCACCAGGTTTTCCACCTTATAGAGCCCGTAAGGAAAGCCGCGGACGGGACGTTCTGATATTTTTATACCAAGTAAAATAATGGTCGAAGAAACAACATCAGACAGGGAATGGATAGCATCTGCTGTAACCGCCAAACTTCCAGAAACAAAGGCCACAACAGTTTTTATCCCAACCAGCAACATGTTGGTCAGAATGGATAGCCAGGCTGTTTTTTCTGAGGCTTCCATGATTGCACTTACAAACCTTTTGAAATCAATACATCACAGGGTGGGGAGGACAGAATATCTCTTGCAGTACCCCCGAGCTTATAAGGCATAAGACTGACATGACTATGCGTACCAATTGCGATAAGGTCCGATTTCACCTTGGCGGCCTCACGGAGCAGGCTGGCATATGTATCCCCTTCGACAGTCCTGTAATTAAAATTTTCGGGTCCGATTTTATGCCTTTTCAATATCTTTTTGTTTTCCTTGATATATTTCTCCAGCCTGTTGTCTGCAAGATCCTTCATTAACTGTTGCGAATTATGAATCAGATAATCACCAATATCTATATTGGGGAAACCGTAGGTGTGGACAAGGTGAAAAAGGCTCGATGGCGCCAGTTCAAGGGCGATATGAAAAACTCGTTTGGATCCTTCTGAAAAATCTGTGCCGACTAACACACTTTTATAATCACCAAGAGGTTTATCTCTAACCATAAGAACAGGTTTGACTCCTTTGCGAATGACCCTTTCAATCGTTGTTCCAACAAACATATCACGCAATTTAACCTTGCCGTGCATACCCATAACAATCAAACCTGCTTTAATCTTCTCAGCATGGTTGATGATTTCGGCAAACGTTTCTCCACCCTCTATAACGGTGATGGTAGTGTTTAGTTTTTTTACCCCTTTACACGCGTCCAAAGAGTTTTTAATCATATCTTCAGCGTCCTGCTTCAAGGAAATTTTCTGCTTTTTCTTTTTGGAAAACGAATACAAAGGACAAAGATGAAGAATATGGAGTTTTGCCCCAGAGGTCGACGCAAGTTTAACTGCCCGCTCAAAAGCACGGTTTGTTACGGTTGCAAGGTCTGTCGCCAGAAGAATGTTTTTCATTTTTGACTCCTGTTCTTTTGATTTAAACGAGGTCAAGTCTTTTATATTGTCAGGGTACAGTCTACGCTCATTCTGGAAATTACGATACATTTACACTATGGATTCAAGGCCTTTGCTCTTTCAAGAAATGCAAAGCCATCTGGGTCACCCATTTGAAGATCTGTGATTACTAACCCGACTAGTCGGAAACTTTTTATAATCGCTGGATAAGTGCCTCGAAGGTCTCACTACGTTCACTATCTGCGGGTTACTCTAAGTTCTAAATTTTCAGCCATTTTACGAATTATCAGATCGTCATCCACAGCCAGAATTTGTATATTAGCCATCAAATTATCTCCTGTATTTCAGTAGTACAGTTGTTGTATTTCTCTGCACATTTCAGACTCATTTTCTACATAATTTAGTGCAGAAATTATGCCAGCTATAGAGGTTTACAGAAAATACCCACATTTCTGTAACTTACAGAAATAGAACAGGAAATTGGTGGGAGGATAAGAGAGCAATCTACAAAAATCTGCAGATAAAATTTGCAGTTTTTTGCATCGAGGTTGGCAAAAAAATATTCTATGATCATCAACACTTCTTCAATGTATCGATTTTTTTATAGAATCCAGCTAAGAGGGTAAATCAATTCCAGCTTGAACAATGGCAGGGGTGCGTGTGTTATGCAGAAGTATTTTGTTCTGGTTCTTCCGACTAAAGCGTACTTGTCGGTATAGTCTGTTGTCGTGTCAATCATGAAATATCGTGTTTACGTCATTCCCGCGCAGGCCGGAATCCAGTTTTATAGCAAAAAATTCTGTACCAAAAAGATAGATACGGTTCGAGAAAGACCTTTGCCATACCTCAACAATTCTTGAATTCAGACCAAAAGTACACTTCATCCGGAAGAACCCCCTTTATTGTTGAAGCACCCTGATTAATTTCATCCTTGCATAGTTCCTTGTAGTGCATTCCAGGAAACGACTCTGTTTTTTCCTTTCTGCTTGGCATGGTATAAGGCCTGGTCTGCCCGTTCACAAATTTGATCGAGGGTATCGTTGTCCTCATGTTGGGCCAGTCCAATTGAAACAGTTATAGGGAACGATATAGCAGGACTTATACCGGATTCGATGCCGAGACGAATACGTTCGGTGTACAGAACGGCGGCATTTTCGTCTGTGGCTCTGAGCAAAATGAGAAACTCCTCCCCCCCCCAGCGGACAGGAATGTCATAGGGACGACATTCTCTTCTCAGGAAATTGCCCAATTCTATCAACACAATGTCTCCAATGTGGTGTCCATAGGAGTCATTAACCATCTTGAAGTCATCAATATCAAGAAAAAGAAGGAAAATTGATTCTTCTCGCCTGAGACTTCGGGCACACTCATCATGGAAGTTATGAACAAAAAAGCGGCGGTTTTTCAGTCCCGTTAAAGGGTCCTGGGAGGACAGTTCCTTGAGTTTTTTTATCGCTTCATTGAGCTGGCCATCCTTTTCATTCCGGATGGTTCCAAGAATACCGAAAATTAGACCAAATATCAGTGGATGGGCCAGGAAAAACCACTGAGCAGGGGCGCGTACAACATCCAGAAGGAGCTCTTGGGAGCCTGCTTTTTCAAGAAAATGGATATGTATCAGGATGGTTACCAGAGGGATGGGGAGCCCCCACAATATACCAAACCAGATATAGAGATTTCTCTTCAGGTTGTAACTGAAGGAATGGCTGGCTGCTTGACAGAATTCTCTTATCAGTTTCGGAATGAAAGCTGGCATACTTCCCTTCTAAGACTATGCAGTTATCGAGATTGTAGTAGATTGCGCAAATAGCGTCAGCAATCGCAAGTATCTTCGGTTCCAGAAATTTCTCTTTTGAACTATCCACTAACCAATACTGGAACTCTAACTCGTCTCATCAGTTTTCGCCATTCAGGGTTGCCAACAGTGGAGAGTTGTTCCTTGGGAATTTGAACTCTCCCGACAGCCTAGGAGCTTGTCCGAGAATACTCTTTCCCCTAACTCTTCGTTGCGGGATAAATTTTATCCTCGGAACATCAACTATATGCCTGTGGTAAAATTTTCCCAACGCCTCGATTTAGAAAAAAAGTCTCATTTCTGGACAAACACTAACTTGTTTTTAGCATGAAAATGTTCTGCAAAAGGCTCTCACCCCTCCCCAAAAGTCCTGAAAGCAACACCCCCGTAATGGGGTACTGAAAAGCCATTAACTCTCTGTCTGTCAGAATTCATTTTGCACTTATTATACCACATGAACGTTAATCAATGAATTTCCTGCAATGCCAACATATTGTTCCTTTATGGTCAATTGCTCTGACGCTGATTGTACATCACAGTCCGATAGGTAATCCGGTAATCTGCAAAATGTTGCAAATCCAATATGAAAAATTTACAGAGATAATTGTCTGAAGCAAAATCGATCAATCAACCGAATCTATAATAGACTGAAAACATAACATTTTTTACAAGAATACTATGATGGCACAGTTAATGCGATGTTCATTAGCAAGAAAGACATTCTTGAAGGAGTTTCGACATTAACCAACCTATAGTGAGCAAGGATATCGAGCCGGCTGAAGAGTTTTTACGACATCATCAAAGATGAAAAAGGAGGATAATAAAATGAAACAAGACCCTGAATATATTCGATGGTTTAAAGACATTGCTCTTGAAGATGTTCCTCTGGTTGGCGGCAAGAATGCCTCTTTAGGTGAAATGTACCGTGAACTTACGCCTCAAGGAGTCAAAATTCCCAATGGTTTTGCCACGACGGCCGGAGCATACTGGCATATGGTCAACTCTGCG
>JAAELB010000836.1 GCA_024227155.1 Desulfobulbaceae bacterium | reverse complement strand
CTTCTTTCGGCGCCGGAACGTGACCCCCCTTCTCTAGGCCCTTGCCCTTGCCTCCCTTCTTACTACTAGACTTCGCCATACTACCAACACAACCACAAATTTATTAAAATTATCACGTTAAAATCCCAAAACATGAATGAAAAGTATAACTATATTACCAATTAACACAGTCATAATAGACAAAGACCATAGCTTTAACGAGTACACCCAGTAATAATAACTGTACCTCGACAACTTATATAAAATATGATCAAACAAAATACAAAGTCCTTACCTAAAGACAGCAGAAGCGGGAATGACAGTTGAACAATAGCGGCAGTACTTAATATACACCTACGCCTGCGCAGCCGGCCGCGCATGCATAGTACCTGTCATAACAACCACCTTGCCGCTTCCATATAAGCCGCCCAACAGGACACGTGACCACTCTCGGCCAATCACAAGCTGCCGGCTCTTTAAATTCAATATAATAACAACCTTGGCGGCAACTTCAAAACACAACCGCCATACAGAGCCAAATTTTTTAACGCAGACTTTATGAATGAAAAGTACGACCAGTTTAACACTGTACCTTTTCAATTCACAACAAATAAATAGATTTAACGAGTACGTCCAGTAAAAAATACTGTACCTCGACATAAAATTGGTCAAATACATACCTTCTCAACCAACAGACTTCAAGCAATTCCAGATAACTCTTCTACGCAGAAGACGTCTCAGCTTATCACGGCCCTCTCTATCTAGATGGATACCATCGAACAGCATAGCTTGTATCTCCTCCCTAAAGCCTGTAAGTCTTTCATACGTCAGCCGAGAATCAGTCTTTACCCACAATTTCAAAGTGTAATTGAACACTTTAAGTCTCTCGTGGAAGAAAACTTCGTCCACGCATATAGGATTCACAGTGCACAATGTTGTACCAGCCCGACACAGACCAGCTT
>JAAELB010000835.1 GCA_024227155.1 Desulfobulbaceae bacterium | reverse complement strand
TGGAATACCTTGAAAAACTGAAAATCACCGACCTGAAACAGGTCAACAATCAAACAGTAAGAGACTATCAGCTCCTTGTGAGCAAAATGGATCTTGCCGAGGAAACAAAGGCCATGAGGATCAGGCCGGTAAAACGGCTCTTTGGCTGGTTGCTCGATACTCACCGGCTGCTCATCGATCCCACAGAAAAGATCAAGGAATCCAACCGGAGAAACAGGACGCTTCCACCTGTGCTGACCATTGAGGAAATGCAACTTCTTCTTAAGCAACCGAACCTCTCTCTTCGGATGCAGATCAGAGACAGGGCTATCATGGAAACCCTTTATTCTTCAGGGATCAGACTGAATGAACTTGTACATCTCACCATCTTTGATGTTGATCTTAAGGACAGGGTTCTTCATATCCGGAAAGGAAAAGGAAACCGACAGCGGGTTGTTCCCATCGGCAGAAATGCTGTTAAATATCTCAAGGAGTACCTGCACGAGATCCGGCCCAGGTATGCCAAAAAGAACCCAAAAGGAAGAAACCTCTTTCTTACCGATGAAGGAAAACCCATCACAGGCAACACCATCAGAACAGCCCTATTCTATTATAAAAAAGCTGCTGGGATAGGTAAAACAGCTTCCCCTCATAGCTTTAGAAGAAGCTGTGCAACTCACCTCCTGCAGCAGGGAGCCGATATCCGATATGTGCAGAAACTCCTTGGACATAGGCATATCAGGACAACACAACTCTACACCAGGGTGTATCCAACTGATCTGAAAAAGACGCACGACCGAACACATCCTCAGCTATGAAGATGAAAATAAAAAATCTCATCCCAAAGTATCTTGAGAAGCTGAAGCTGTTGAATCGTTCACCGCTGACAATCCGCAATATCAGGAATGCACTGAAACAGATGATACTCTTCCTGGAGTCTGAAGGTGTTGCAGATCTTGAACAGTTCAACCATGAAGCACTGGCTCTCTACCAGGAGGAACTGACCTACAGGTTGACAGACAAAGGGAAGCAACTCTCTGTAAGAACAAGAGAAAAGTATCTCT
>JAAELB010000834.1 GCA_024227155.1 Desulfobulbaceae bacterium | reverse complement strand
TTGAAATTCCCTTTGTTCCTCTATACTCTCCTCACTGAAATGGTTGGCAGTGATCTCTAAATCACCCTTATTGTGACAATTCAAGTTGATAATTTAAAAGAGAGGAAGAAGGAAAACTATTTATTTTAACAGAGAGTCCTAAATTGGCTCTCGTTTCGGTTCTGTTCAAAATTTCTTCTAAATTTGTTTTTGTAATGATGATTAAGTTAAATGTAAAATGTGCACACCTGCCATTTTAAGTAATGAATCCCCGGTGGGCTCTGGTTTTTCAGCTTTGGGAGAAAAAGTAAGGAAAAATCTCCCTCATGAATGAAATCCCCGTGTTGATATTAGGGGATATTGCGACTGTACTGCTCCTGTTGGTCCGGGAGCAGCATGCAAAAATCCTCCCCATATTTACCGTCCCTCAGGGATCGGAACCTGGGAAATGCGGCTAAAGCCAGAGCCATGGGCTCATAAGCCGGACCGTCTGTGTAGTTGGTGCTACCCTCTTTCCTCCACTTTTCTAGAAGTGAGATCAT
>JAAELB010000833.1 GCA_024227155.1 Desulfobulbaceae bacterium | reverse complement strand
TAATATGCGTCTTTTTGAGAACTAGAAACTTGAATTTTTTAGTAATCCGTGTCATTTGTGGATAAGGGGTGGGTTTTCCTATCGGACAACTGTAATGATGTGGCTAAGTTACTGTAAACAACCTTTAATTTTGTGTCCCAAAAATTCTGTGTTTTTAGACACCCCACAAATTTCACGTACATTTAATTTTGCGATTTTATGTAAAACCCTTATATAACATATAAAATTCGCGTCCACTTAAAATTTCGTGATCCCATTATTTTCACGAGTTCGCGATTTTAAGAGAAAACGCGAACTCGCGAAAATAATGGGATCGCGAATATTAATGGGTTTACAGTATTAGTACTATCATGTCTTGAAATAGAAACTGTTCGAACCCTGGACCCCAGAAATGCATTCATCTGTACAATGTCAACAGCGAATCGAGTTGTTTGATGCACCCGGTGCTTATAAATTTATTCTTACTGTTTTTATCTTGACAAGTAAACAATGTATTAGTACTATCATGTCTTGAAATAGAAACTGTTCGAACCCTGGACCCCAGAAATGCATT
>JAAELB010000832.1 GCA_024227155.1 Desulfobulbaceae bacterium | reverse complement strand
CATTAGTGTTATATTACCCCCACCAGGTCTGCATAGAAAATATGACATGTACAGTTTGGAGGGATGTCGAGGAAAGAAGCTCAGTTATAATATGCAACAAGTGGAAATATGAGCCATTAACTGCTTGATATGGTAATTTGATGTATCTTTGGGTGATTAATAGGTTGGTTGAGACAGTTACTAAATACCTGAGTAAGTGAGTAACTCACATACATTCCCACTGTTTACTCATAGGTCTTTTATCCAATTGTATTGTTATTTCATGAAGATATACGACATAATAAAGAGATCATGGTATTAAATTTTCATTGTTGTAGCTACAATATGAAAGACATTAAAGTAAAATCTTATGTTTTGTTATATTTCATAATGCATCAACTTTAACTGTTAAGGCTCACACGCTGTCATTGTGGCTGCATTCAAAGAGAGGCAGTGCTGTGTGGGAGCTTTATAATAAACCGTACAACGTCAACTTAGGTGTTCACAAAAAAGTGTCAAAGTAACAGCTTCAACTTTTAGATCTCAATCTAAGAAAAAGTGTAAACAAGACACACCTTCATATGAAGAGGCACAATCTGAACCACACGACCCAATTAAACATATTCCTCCGCCCATTAATGAGGAGGCTACCATAATGTTACAACAATGGTCTACAGCTT
>JAAELB010000831.1 GCA_024227155.1 Desulfobulbaceae bacterium | reverse complement strand
CCTGTGACGGCGTGGGCAGATGGTAGTGCCACCATTGAGCACCCCATGATGAAGCCTGCAAAATATACAGATAAAGGACGCTGCCCAAATTGCGGTATGAATTTGAATATGTGGGCCAGGACCAGACATGAGTTCAAAAACAGTGAGGGGGAATTTGCCACCTGTTCTATACGTTGTTTGGCTGATATGTCTGTAAATTCCAGTGAAAAAGCACAAGATGTGAAAGTTGCTTTATATCTGCATCCTGAGAAAATGATTCCTGCAGAACAGGCATCATATCTTATTGACTCCAGTGCAAAAGGCACAATGACCATGAAATCAAAGATCGCCTTTGAATCAAAGGAAGCAGCGGAAGCGTTTGCTGCGAAAGCTGGAGGGAAGGTTGTAGATTTTAATATGGCACAGACCATGGCAACCAAAGAACTCACCATGTCACGACCGAAGATTGAGGCCAAACGGAAGAAGAAGGGTAAGATAGCGGATCCTGGGCCGAAAGTTCGTTGTCCCGTCTGTGAAATGTACCCTGCAAAATACCCTGAACATCGTTGTCAGCTCACCACTGTGGATGGGAAGCAGCATCATTTCTGCTCTAGTCAGTGTCTGGTGAAGTTTAAGGCAAATCCCAAAGAGTATGTAAAAGATGCAGCCAAAATCAAATCGATCTGGGTTACGGTCTTTCCAGACGGTGGCTATGAGTATGCCATGGGCCTATATTATCTGGTAGGTTCTTCGATTTTGGGGCCAATGGGCCAGGAAGCACTGCCATACAGAAACAAGACAGCAGCCATGAAGAGTGCTCAGGAAAATGGAGGAAAGGTTGTACGGTTTCAGGTCTTGAGCCCAGTATTGCTAATGGGAAAATAATTGTTCAGTATTCTGTGGTGGAGACATATTATTGTAAAAACCGTCACTCCCAATCCATAGGCCAGAAATTCTAACGGTACCAGAACTAAGCACAACGAACTCATATTCTTAGCACATGCAATTATGTATGTGCTGGGAAATTGCTCTGACTGCAACCGTTGAAATATAGTAACCGTTCACCGCCCCCTTCAAAAGACTGCATAACCAGAGTCCGTAACCGTTCGTCCAGTGCTCCAGATTCGTTCAAGCTGGTCTCCTGGCTATAGTTGGCTATGCCAGGAGGCCTGATCGGACGAAAATGGGGTGCTGGTGAACGGTTACGAAATATAGTATTCCATCTGCCACTAAAGCTTAAGGAGTGAGATACTTCAGAGAGGCTAGAAGAACTTGGGACAGATTTTGAGAAAGAACTTAAAAAACCTGTTCTTAACCTATAGAAATATAGGTCCTACTCAGAAATACCTGACAACAAAAAAGTATTGTGAAGGGCAAGATAATTCCAGAGTATCAAGCCAAACAATTGCTCCACTTCCGATCATCGATGGCGTTGATACTACTTTCGAACATTTCGCAGGGAGACGATCTGAGTTTACCGTAAGATAGTACCGTGGTACCTAGCAATCATCTCAGAGTAAACAACAAACATAATCTGGAAGCATCAATAATTTGGAAAGCTCCATTTTTTGCTGGTTTCCTGGGAGTAATTTTGATTTTTTAAACGTGCCAAATTGCTCCTTTTCGGCCACGTTTTTTGGACATGATCAAATCAAAACTTCACAGGAATTATGGTGAAGCAAAGGTGTCAGCAGGATAATTTGATCTTCTACTTGGCAATGTCAATCGCGCTGCTGACCGGCGCCGAACAGGAATACGCAGTCGCCATGAACGTTGGCTTCAACTGCGAAGGTGCTTGGCGCGGCACTGGCCCCGCCAGGGGCGTGACAAGCGGCTTCTGCTGCTGGAAGCGTTTGTTATACCGGTCCCCGTATTGTCACTTCTTGCTCGTCGTCCCGTGTCTCTCAGGGTCGCCAACATCGGAATCATCTTGTCTGTCGGCAATTCTAACTAGAGTACGCTTGATATACAGCGAGCCACAGAAGAGCAAACCGATGACAAAACAAAGAAACGGCACGAAAATGAACAATGGCACTCGCCAAGCACCCGTTTCCATACCGACCATCATCAATACAACGGCTGCCGCCCAACCGAGGAATGCACGGTACGCCCACGGAGCGACTCGCCACAGCCCGATGGCACTAATGAATGCCATTACACCGTAAGCTGAGGCCCATATTAGAGGAGCATTGTTTAATGCGATATTTCCTAATGCGGCTAACGCTAGCCACGCCAGGCATCCCGCCAATAATGCAAATCCAAGCGGTCGTTGTCGTTCCATGTTTCTCCTCGGTATAACGTTTTAATCAGCGGTTTATCCGGTGCATTATATTGTTGTTGAAATTAATTTTATCCCTTTTTGATTCTCAAAGGTCAAAAGCGGACTTGACCCATTCCACAGATCTATTGTTCTGCTAGAATTGCTACTCTTCATTATGTTTTAATAGAAGGTCCATGCGACTCACTTCCCTCATCGTTTGGATATTCTTTCGGTTTTTGCACATCTGCAGCATCTAATTCTAAAAAGTTCAATTCTCCTCTAGTCATAGGATATACTTTAGTAAAATTAACCTTCAAATATATAGATGGGTTATCTATTTTGTCTCTTTGGTAGAATTCGATTTCTATGCCCTCACTTTCAACAGAAATAGTATCATAGATGTTAATCTTAATTAGGTCAGTAAGTTTATCGATTTTATTTTTACTACCGAAAAGTAGAAATTTTCTAAAACGTTTGCTTATGTCAGTACTGGGCCAAACTGCTTTTATGTCTTCAGCTAAAGTTTGTTGTAGTAACGAGAATGCCAAGCCTGCAATTCCCGCAAGAATACCAGATAGGACGATTGATCCGGAATCTGCTTTCTGGAGAAATAACCCTTTTAGCTCTCCTGTTTGAAGCTTACTTCTGAGTAGGTTAACTTGTTCTGGAGATAGCTCTTCAAATTGAGATTGGATATCAACTAATTCTACTTTTTCAATCTGTAATATTGACTTTTCAACAACAAGAATAATTTTGGCTACCAATTCAGCTGGAATGTGTGATTTGGCAGTAAATCTTAATGTGAAATTAATTTCAGGTAATTTAATCATATGCCCTCCTTGTGAAGCTGATTAGTAATCATTAAATTAATTATCACTAGGTTTGTCGGCTTTATGCGCTTATGAATGTGTAGCTTTTCCGGGGTCGGGTCTCGGGGTCGGGGTCGGGGTCGGGGTCGGGCCACGATAATCACTTGATATCCTTACGAAACACCGTGCTTCACGTGCTGTAAGTACTTGATATTACAAGGACAGGTAGTTTGTTTTTGGTCTATAATGGGCAATTTGCAACTTACACGGTAAAAAACCTGCATATTCAGCTATTTCTGTGGCGCTATCAAGTTGGAACTAAAGAATAACATCCCAATAATATGTGTTTATTGACTCCGTATTGTCATTGTCGCTATCTGAATT
>JAAELB010000830.1 GCA_024227155.1 Desulfobulbaceae bacterium | reverse complement strand
TATGGATATCTTCCCATGGGGTCAATGAAACAAATCCGCCATTACCGGAAAAATCATAACCGTCATAACTGTAGCCAAGTGAGAATGACACATTTGTCTGCGGATCCCAGCTATATCCTGATCCTGCCTGAATGGTAAATCGAGTGGCATTGTAACTACCACCGTCATCAAGATCTGTATCGAACTGATAGACGGCACCACCACGTGCAAAAGATGCCCATCCGCCTGAAGATCCAGCAAATGGGGGCTTCTCGCTTTTATCCTGCCCCAAAAGCAAGGATGGTACACTAACGCAAATGAAGATAAGAAAACTCGTTAAGAACAGTGTGCGACTCATTGCAGCCTCTCTTTTGCCAATATTTATAAAAAAGGAACCACCCTTAACCCAAATAAATATCAAGAAAAAGCTGGTACCATAATGAGTTATACCACAATTCCGTTTCAAATAAATACCTCATTTCCAAATTCACTACACTACTATTCCAATACGAAGAATCTTGTTTACCGTGCTCTAATTCAACCTCAAGAAGAATGACAATTTCTCAAAGGTCCGCGCCGACTACCTCCTTGTCCTTCGCAAATATTCGTACGTTCGGAAATAATTGACAAAACTTCGTGTTCTTGCCAATCTAAAATCATGATAAAAACGTTACTAAATCTTGTTTGGGCCATATGGTCGAAGACCAAAATTTCTTCGAATATCGCTGCTGAGGAAAACAGACAAGGGGTCAAATCGGCTTTTGACTCTTATTTCAAATTCACGAATGAAACTCCTCCCGCAAAGCTGGAGGCCTTAAAGGGGACGATTACTTACATAAGGATATTCCCGTCAGGGAATTCATGCTCAATGACAGATGGTATTTTCTGGATCCTGAGGAATAAAACAATCTTCCCTACTTACCTTGCAGCGAGGCTATCTCCGGAGAATTTGACTTATTTCACCTCACCTCGAATCGGTAGAATCTTTTAGATATTATGGTTGACACACGTAAGATTTTTAGAGTCTGTCAGCCATAAAATCTTAAGGCTAACACAATTTTCGAATTGTAATAATATAAAGGTGTTACGTGTGTTAACCATATCAGTACCTTAGAAATTATTTTCTGCGTTTTTGTGGCAGAGATAAGCGTAGACTTCGAAATTAATTTCGTGAAGGTACTTATCTAAGCATTTTAGAAAGTTCCGATTTATTCAGGTTAAGATCCTCCACTGTAAGTGGAGGTTTTTATGGAAAAATAATCACAGCTTTAAATAACTAACTCCGATAAACCGGAAGAACCCAAAAGAGGTCCACCTACAAATCCCTCAGCTGCAATCAGGGTCTCAGACTCCAGTTCAAGTTCAAGATTGTACACGCCTGCCGGTAATTCATTGTGCCAGCCGTGGCTGGGGACAGAGGTGAATAACACCAAGCCCATAGAAAGAATAAGGCTACGCAATATGAAGTTCATTAATATCTCCTCTTCGGGTAAAATTTTAGTGCCTTATAAATTCATTTCGTGAAGGTACTTAAATTTTAATGCAGAGAACATGCCACACAAAACATCTTTAACTATAACCTATATTTTCAACATGTTAGCAGGGAACAACAGATACAACACAAGTATTTCGTAATCGTCTGGGCAAAGTTTGCACCATCCCTGTTTCTAATTTTGCCCTTCACAACCACCATTACCACCAACTCCTCGCAGAGCGGGAGGCTTCAAGGAGCCCCCTAAAGGAGGCGATTACATGAGAATATTCCCGGCAGAGAATTCATCCTCAATAACAGATACTATTTCCTGGATCGAAGTCTACGCTTATCTGCCGATAACTACCTCGGGCATGACGAAGTCGGCCACCCCTGCTGTCATTCCCGCATGTTTTTAGCGGGAATAACGATGATTTTTCGACATTATAGAGTTAACATGTGACCAGGAGCTGACACATTTACACTTTAACCCCTGTAATTACAGAAGAATCGTTCGTTACCTGCAACTTGCGGTGCTCAATGTTTTGAAAGTTGCACTTTTCAAGAAGAGAAATAACCTCTTTCCTGGAGTAGCTGCGCCCATTATCTGTACCAACCAACATATTCAAGGCGAAAAGAGCTGGAAACTCAGGACCATCCTTGTTGTCATTGAGGATAAAATCGTGAATCATCAGCAATCCTCCAGGCTCCAGTACCTCCGCAGCTTTCGCTATGAAAACTGCACATTGCTCATATGAATTACTGTGTAGAATATGAGACATCCATGCGACATCATAAGGGCCACCGAGAATTGCATCCTCGTTAAAATCCCCACCAATAAAATCTATTCTCTCACTTAGCTTAAAACTCTCAACTGTCTTCCTGGCGAAGGGTTCAGTTGTTGGTCTATCATAAATTACAGCCTTCAACTCCGGATTTTCAAGACAGAAATGAATGGCATAGGTGCCAGGCCCACCTCCAAGATCGAGCAGTTTTTTTCGACCCGCAAGATGCAGGGTAGAGGCTAATTGCGGAGCAAGTCCCGAAGCGATATTAAACATTCCCATAAGAAAACTTTGCCTCTCAAACTCGGCGCCATAGTCTCTTCTTTCGACCTTTTTCCCTGTGGTTACAGCTTGATCCAGCTGTGCCCAGCCATCGAGTATATGATGATGGTGCATAATAATATGGCCCAGATAGACGGGCGAAGACTCCACCAGAAATTTTGCAGAAAAGTCTGTATTTACATAGATATTACCGGTTTTGCTCAGGAGGCCCATGGCAGAAAAGGCATCTAGCAAGAGACCTGTGGCCCGCGCATTCGTGCCACAAACCCCGGCCACATCCTGACTACGGCACCCTGCTCCATCCAGGTGATTAAAAACCTTAAGCCTCACCCCCGCCTGCAGCG
The DNA here is from genome assembly GCA_024227155.1 of Desulfobulbaceae bacterium. Lineage (GTDB taxonomy): Bacteria > Desulfobacterota > Desulfobulbia > Desulfobulbales > Desulfocapsaceae > Desulforhopalus_A. The sequence continues at coordinate 10,548 of JAAELB010000830.1, read as the reverse complement.
CACAGCCATTCCAATAACCACCTGATATACCCATTAACTTACCCACATCCCAATCAGTTGTCATAGTCACCTCCGGGAAAAACCTTGGTTAGTATCTAGTACACCGTATAGCTTAAACCTTCTCATTGAAGTCATCCCCGAGGTAGTAATCGGGGATCCAGATATTTGCGAACTTCCTGGATGCCCGATAACAACACTCGGGCATGACGGATGGCTCTAAATTGCCACTTTAAGGTTTACACCGCACTAGTCACTAACTAACAAAAACAGAGACACTGGTTAACAGCGACCTGAAAAATCTACCCACTACAATTTTACTTGCCTTTCACTCAGATTAGAAGCACAGTAGAGTAAAATCTTGCGCTTCTGAAAATATTACTAAAGAAAAGATCGAACCACCCATAATGGAAAACAAAACAGCCGAGGTCAGTGATAAGGAGCTGCAAAGCGTCATAGCTGACTTCCTTGATATGGGCCACGTGGATAACATCGTTGCCATGTTTTGCCATGACCCACTTTATTATAGCTGGGTAGGCGAAATTCTTCGTGATGAAAGATTTAGTGTTCGACTAGGCCTCTCAGTGCTTTTTGAGGAACTACGGACAAATGAGAAGGCGTTGATGTATCTTGCTATCCCCTCCCTTAAAGAGGTATTGCAGGACGATGAGCCGCTCTACAGAGGTGAAGCTCTGTCACTACTGGGAACAATTGGTACCGCAGAGGCGTACGAACTCATTCGCTCCCACCTTACCGACAATGATTTTCAGGTGAGAGAAATGGCCGAGTTACTCATGGAGGAAGCGGAATGACAACACAGAAAACAGCACAACCGACAAAGAACTGGTGTCCGTGGTGGCTGAGTGTTCTCGCAGCAATAATCGTCTATTCTTGCCTGAAATACCTTGTACCAAACTTGTTTCTTGAAAATCCGGAAATGCAGCAATTTCGCCTGCTGGCCCCGCAGCTCGCACCTGTCCTGACTATCCCGTTTTTACTTCTCGGAGCCAAACAGCTGTATGACGGAGTCACTCCGGAAAAAGAAGAAGAGATGGAGGAAGACTCATAATCACAGCTGAAAGATCTTAGGGCCACTAAAGCTCTTTTGTTTTTCAACAAAATTAATTAAGACTTAATATCCGTACATCAACATAGATAGAACAAAATCGATAGAAATATGGTAACCGTTCACCAGCACCCCATTTTCGTCCGATCAGGTCTCCTGGCATAGCCAACTATAGCCAGGAGACCAGCTTGAACGAACCTGGAGCACTGGATGAACGGTTACGGACTCTGGTTATGCAGTCTTTTGAAAGGGGCGGTGAACGGTTACGAAATATGCTTGATCACATCGACAAAAAAATACTCTCGATTCTTCAGAATGACGGACGTATCACCAACTCCCGCCTGGCGCAGCAGATAGGGCTGTCACCACCAGCCGCCCTTGAGCGTGTCCGCCGCCTTGAGGCATCTGGAGTTATTGAAAAATATGTCGCTCTGCTGGATCGTGAAAAAGCTGGTTTCAACGTGCAGACCATAGTAATGGTATGCCTCAGCCATCACCAGATACAGTCTCTCCAGAATGTAAAAGAGCGACTAACAGAGATGGAGGAGGTGCTGGAGTGTCATCAACTCACAGGTGATGTAGACTTTCTCTTAAAGGTCGCTGTGAAAGATATGAACAGCTATACTGATTTTGTAAACAGTAAATTATCGGGGATACCGGGTATTCAAAATGTAAAAACATCCTTTATTCTTGAAACCCTCAAAAACAGCACTTCACTTCAGCTCTCATCTGACAAGTAAAAGTCACAGAAACATATATAAGTCGGGTGGGTTCAATTCACAGGGTGATAAATTTTCCATATCGAAGTATATGAAGACTTTTACTATCAACCAAACTTAAACAGACCTATAAAATCCAACATGAAAACTAAAGAAGACCTCAGTAAAGGGGCCGCAGCCATCATAAAATCGGGTGAAAAAGTACTCGAAACAGAAACATCCACTCCCCACTCAAGCCCCGTGGTCAACGAAGAGAAATTTCATGAATTTCGGATATCTGCCTTATCATTTTTAAGCAGGGTCTTCGGCAATAACCACACCTACTATCAAAGCTTTAAGACCGAGGTCACTCTCCCCTCCGCAAGCCGTACCAGAAGAGGCCTTGGCATAATCAACGCTGCCAAAAAAGAGTTTAGCGGGGATTGGCTTGATACGACCAGAGGATTAATTACCAAAGATATCCTCACCGACATGCTTCGCCTGGCCAAGTTGCAGCTCGACCAGGAAAACCTGAAAGCAGCAACCATTATAACAGGTGCTGTTGTCGATGAGCTCTTGCGCAATCTCTGCTTTGCAGCGGGCATCAAACTATTTAATGAACTCCAGGGGAAAGCTGTTCCCAAAAAAGCGCTACAACTCAGTGGTGAGGCATATAAAAAGAAAATTTACGACAGGCAGGAAAACAAATTAATGATGGCCTGGATTGAACTGTACAACGATGCCGCGGAAAATAAAGACGAAACCCTGACACCATCAAACGTTAAGCAGATGCTCAGTGGTGTTCAAAGTTTTCTGGCCAAGGCCCAGCTATAAACCATCCACTTTCACAATCCCATGGCCACGAATATACCCCTGCTTCGCCCAGACACCCAACTGTACATCTATTATATTGAAGGCATAGTCCCTCCACACCACATAATTACCGCAGAACATTTTGTGGGAAACTGGGTCGAAGACAATTTTAGCTTTCTCTTTTTCACAATCCCCAGCAAAGATCAGGTCTCTGAGATACTGGAGAGTTTTGGTGATCTTTCCTTGATTGACGAATACGAGATGAGTTACGCCCAGTGGCAGGGAGGTGTTGTTGAGCCAATACGAATTGGTCGTTTTCTCCTAAATCCTACCTGGATAAAGGCCTCTCCGACAGAACATGAAATCGCTATAACTCTTGATTCCGGGGTTGTCTTTGGCAACGGCACCCATGCCACAACCCAGGCATGTCTCGAAGCCATTGATATCGCCTGCTCTGGAAATAAAGCCAAAACCATGCTGGATCTGGGAACAGGTACGGGGGTACTGGCACTTGCGGCCGCAAAACTCGGCTGTAAAAAAATAGTTGCGGTTGACTACAATTACCTTGCAAGCCAAACAGCCAGACAAAACGTTGCGCTCAATGAACTTGATGACTCCATTGTTGTTGTCAACGGAAAAGCGGAGGAGCTGATTTCTGCACCAACGGATCTTCTTGTAGCCAACATCCACTACGATGTGATGAAAGATTTAGTAAAAACTGAAGGGTTTCTCAAACAAAAATGGTTTGTGTTATCAGGACTTCTAAAAAGTGAAGCAGAGCAAATAGTTGCCTACCTTGCCGACCAACCAGTCCTGATCCTTAAGCGATGGAATCAGGATGAAGTGTGGCATACAATTTTGGGAATCACACAGACAGAAAAAGGGCTATGATTCCATGTGAATCATGTAACCGTTCACCGCCCCCTTCAAAAGACTGCATAACCATAGTCCGTAACCGTTCGTCCAGTACTCCAGGTTCGTTCAAGCTGGTCTCCTGGCTATAGTTAGCTATGCCAGGAGGCCTGATCGGACGAAAATGGGGTGCTAGTGAACGGTTACTTAATCATTGCCCTTTTTTCATCCTGCTCTTTCACAGCAACCTGATGCCGTTACAACTTCCGTAAGGCTTCAATCCTCTCCTCAAGAGGGGGATGGCTCCTAAAGAGATTAGCCATCCCACCAACCTTGGGCCGTATACCAAAAGCGGCGACCTGATCCGGCAAATGAGACGGCTCATGGTGGGACTGCAGTCTTTGAAGAGCACCAACCATCTTTTCCTTGCTCGTCAGATAGGCAGCACCTTTATCGGCAGTAAACTCCCGTTTCCTGGAAAACCACATCACAATAATAGAGGCAAACAGACCAAGTATCAGCTCCAGCACTATAGTTACGGCCATATAGCCAAAGAAACCAAGCCCTTCGCCTTCTTCATCTCCACTGAGGAAATTGTTGATAATGTTTGCCGCAATCCTTGAGAGGAAAATAACAAAGGTATTCAGCACCCCCTGAATCAGGGATAGTGTTACCATATCCCCGCATGCAACATGGCTTATCTCATGGGCCAGAACCGCCTCAACCTCATCCTTTGACATGTTCTGTAAAAGCCCTGTGGATACAGCGACCAGGGCATCATTCTTCTTCATCCCGGTTGCAAAAGCGTTCATATCCGGGGAGTCATACACCGCAACCTCAGGCATACCAATTTCAGCCTGCCCTGCCATCCGCGCCACAGTGTCATACAGCCACTGTTCTGTCGGATTGGCTGGTTGTTCAATGACGTGGGCACGGGTGGATTTTTTGGCAATCCATTTTGACATGGCTAGTGAAATAAATGACCCGCCCATACCAAACACACCAGCAATCAACAACAAGCCAGAAGTTGAGCGACTATCCACCCCGAAAATACTCATCACTATGCCAAGCAGAATGAGTATCGCAAGGTTTGTTGCAAGAAACAGTACAATTCGCAGCACGTTAAACCTCCATTTTATAAAATCTTGTTTTTAATGCAGCGACCCTCTCTGGGCCTAACTGCAAAACCTCAATGAAACTGTTACTCAAAAGACTGCATAACCTTTTTGACCATATTGCCGTCAACACTATTGCCAAAATGTTGCATAATTGGCTTCATCGCCTGCATTTTGTTAGCAAAAGAGGAAAAATCTATATTTTCCGTAATCCATGCGTGCACCTCCTCTTCACTTGCCTGTCTGGGAAGATACTCTGCCATAATTCGCATAAAAGCGGATTCTTCCTGCCCCTGGGCAGCTAAAAGTTCACGCTCAGATTTTATCAATTTTTTAGTAATGTCAACAACCTGCTCATCACTCAGCACCTTTTCTGCCTGTCTTGCGAATTCTCCCATAAGAATTCGTATTGCCCCTGTCCGATCACTGTCCTTGGCCTTCATTGCCGTGGTTAAATCCACACGCAGCTGCTCCTGTAATGTCATTATTTCTCCTGAAAGTTCTGTGTTATATCTATAAATATTTAAAAATTAACTATGCGTTAGTGTTTTCAGAGTGATAAAAATAGTAATTCCCACTAAAGATTACAAGCTCGGGAATCTCAATTCGACCAGTAAAAGAACTAACCCGACTAGTCGGAAACTGTTTTAGAATCGCTGGATAAGTGCCTTGCGGGTAAAAGTAACTTCAAGATTTCATAAAGAACTCCTTAGTTTCTTGTTTTCCATGACAAAAGTTCAGGAGTAAGGCACTAACCCGACAAGGCGGAAACTTTTTTAGTATCACTGGATAAGTGGTCTGGCGGTCACTCCGAGTTACTAATGTTAAAACAGTCTCCAGGTTTCTCGGAGTCTGCGTTACCCGTTTATTATTACAGTTTTTCTGGAGTAAGGCACTAAAATGATAACAGTTACAGCAGCAATAATAGAAAAAGACGGGCTCATCCTGGCTGCAAGAAGAAATCCGGGAAAACATATGGCCGGCCACTGGGAGTTCCCCGGCGGCAAATTAGAAGAAAATGAATCACCCGAGGAGTGTTTAAAAAGAGAACTCAGAGAAGAATTTAGCATAACTTGTCAAATAGATGCCTTTTTCGCTGAATCAATCTACGATTATGGTGAAAAAACAATTAAATTGCTCTGCTATTTCGTAACACATCTGGAGGGTATATTTTTGTGCAGAGACCATGACAGGATAATCTGGCTGCCACCGGCAGAACTTGAGAAACTACTCTGGGCACCTGCTGACATCCCACTAATGCAGCGTCTTGTACGTAATAGATGATCTGCAATTATTGATAAATTTCCTGGCAACTAAAAACCCGGATAAAAGGAGAGAGTGTGAAATTATTACCCGCCGCAGAAATAGAGACAAAACGTAACCCGGACTCCGCTGTCATCTGGCTCCACGGCCTCGGTGCTGACGGTAACGATTTTTCACCAATCGTACCTGAGCTTAGAATTCCGTTGGATCTTGGAATCCGTTTTATTTTCCCCCATGCCCCTGCAATTCCGGTTACAGTTAACGGCGGCTTTGTCATGCCCGCCTGGTATGATATCCTGGAAATGGACATAGACAGAAAAATCGACAGTGCAGGCCTGCTAAGATCAGCTGATCAGATTAATGGTTTTATCGACAGAGAACTAGAACGTGGTATCGACAGCACCAGGATAATTGTTGCTGGTTTTTCCCAGGGAGGAGCAGTGGCATATCAGGTCGCACTCAGCCACAAAGAACAACTTGGGGGACTCCTTGCCATGTCAACCTACTTCGCAACCAGTGATGCTATCTCTTTTAGCAAAACAAACAAATCGATCCCACTTCTAATCCACCATGGGAGTTATGACCAGGTGGTCCCGGAAAAACTTGGCACAAATGCAGCCAGCAAACTTGAGAAAGAGGGGTATACGCTCCAGTATCAAACATACCCAATGGAACATGCAGTATGCCCTGAGCAGATCAATGACATCTCCCATTGGCTGCAAACACTGTTGCATAAATAAGGAACTACCCAGCTTCTTGAGATTTTGTTATATTTGAGATCTATAGACAAAACGAAAATTTACAACAGGGAGCATTCATGGACCCATTAACATTTATTGCAGAGCAGAAAATTGCCCAGGCGATGAAGGAAAAAGATTTTACCTCTCCAGAGTGGAAGAATAAACCACTTCCACTGGAAGATGACCGTTTTGTCCCCGACGACCTGAAGATGGCCTATAAAATACTCAAGAACTCAGGATACCTCCCACCGGAGATAGAAGACAGAAAAGAAGTCAAACGGCTGGAAGACCTGATTGAAAGTACTCAAGATGAGCACGAACGTGTAAAACAGATGAAAAAACTCAATGTGTTGCTGATGAAAGTAGAGGCGCAACGCTCCTTTTCTTCAAACATTGCCAACCAGGACGACTACTATCGAAAAGTAGTTGAAAAAGTCACCGTCAGGTCAAAAAAATAGAGCACTTATCCGACCATGAAAACTATAACTATAAACAAGAACATAGACTATTTAGCTGAAGCAGCAGAGTGCTATAAAAAAGCAAGGTGTGCAGTAGCACTCACGGGAGCCGGCATCTCTGTTAACAGTGGCATTGCCGATTTCAGAAGCCCAGGAGGAGTCTGGACCAAATTTTCACCCGATGAATACGCAACCCTTACACTCTTTAAACGTAAACCTGAAAAAGCCTGGGAGCTGTACCGGGAGCTTGGCAGGGGCCTAGTTGGAAAAACACCCAACCGGGCGCATAAGGTCCTGGCGGAACTCGAAAAGCAAAACTCTCTCCGTGGTTTGATTACTCAGAATGTAGATAATCTGCACCAGGCGGCCGGTAGTAAAAAAGTTCTGGAAATCCACGGAGATCATCAGCATCTCCACTGCCTGCAGTGCGGAGATCTCATCCCCGCGACCGAGGAACATTATAATATGGATGGAGTGCCCGAATGTCCTCTGTGCAACTATCCTTACAAACCCAACGTGGTCCTGTTTGGTGAGGGAGTACGGTACCTTGAAACCATCGAAAACCTCATTATGCAGTGTGACCTTCTTCTGGTAATCGGCACCTCTGCAAAAGTTCACCCCGCCGCCACCTTGCCGGAGATGGTTAAGCAAAATGGCGGTCTCATATACGAATTCAATATGGAACCAGCCTTAGGTCAATCCTCCCACACGGCCCAGGCTGTGATTACTGATTATTTTTTTAAAGGCGACCTCTCCACTACAATCCCAGCTTTTGCCCAGGCAATCAAAGAAAAATAGTATCTTCAGACATTGTAAATGAGCTTTAATTTTGCTTCAAAAAAATGGACTCTTTTATACCACGTCATCCCGGCAGGCTTTTAGCCGGGATCCAGAAACATCACCATTGCTTGGATTCCGGCTAAAAGCCTGCCGGAATGACGAATCGAAATGCCCAGTTTTCCTCTAAAGCACTAAATTTTTCGCCCTGCAAGACCGAAAAGATAGATAGCTCGCCGGTTATCCATAGCTATATACCCACTGTTGAGCAACGATCTTATCAGAACAGAGTTCCCTATGTTCTATTTTTTCCGTCGAAAAAATGACTAAGCGGGGTTTCTTTGATAAAATTATATGGACCAAAAAAAATATTCTAAGAAATTCGAAGCCATTCACACTTGAGTGAATAGAAAGCTTATGCAATTCTGTAAAGACTGCGGCACTGTGTTAAATCTGTTTGGCAATAACGACAGAGAACTTTGCTCGTCTTGCATCCAGCATAAAAAACTATCAAAACCTTTGCCTCCAGCCCCAAATCCAGAAAAAAAAAGGTGTGCGGATCACGATATTCTTTCCAATACCCTGCTGTGTCACGAAAAAGACAAAATAATCCTACGCTCAAAAGAAGGATGGGAATTGTGGAGCGGACCCTCCGGATCTACGACTGACCTGCAAACACTACTCTCAAGAGCAAAACGGATCTATGAAATCCGGCTGCGGCGGCAAAAAAACTAAGCCAACAGATGACAATCAAAATCTCCATAGGCTCTGGAAAGGGCGGCACTGGCAAAACCATGATCCTGGCAAATCTTGCCACCCTGCTGGCAAAATCAGGAAAAAGTGTTTGCCTGGTGGACCTTGATGTTGGCGGGGCCGATTCCCACATCCTTTTTGGTCTTTTCAAACCAAAGAAAACTCTCACAGATTTCTTGACAAGAAAGGAGAGTTCCCTAAACGAAATATGTCACACCTTCTACTCCTACAATGGCCTCAAGTTCATCCCCGGAACCGGGGAGACGCTACAAACTGCCAACATGACGTTCCAGGAAAAACAGCGCCTTCTCCGGGCACTGGACACCATAGAGACAGACATTCTCTTGCTTGACGTGGGTGCAGGTACCAGTTACCATGCTCTGGATTTCTTTATGTATTCTGACATTCAGATATGCGTCACCCTTCCGGATCCGACATCAATCATGGATCTGTATAATTTTCTCCAACTGGCCACAATCCGTAAAATGCTCGGCAGCTTTCTCTCCCAGAGTGAAGTTGCAACAACTCTTAGAAACAGCAATTTCCAATCCTTGAACGCCGTATTCGAATTGGCTGAACAGACCAGAGAAGGTGCCAGGAGAGAGGCACAACTCGCGCTAAGATTTTTTCATCCCCTGTTAATTGTTAACAGGGACAGTGAACACGGACTAGTCAACAAGAAAAAACTCAAGCAGATGGTCTCAAAATATCTTGGTATTGATATTCCTGAATTGGGGGAAATTCCCGATGACAAACAGGTGCAACACGCCTTAAAAGCCTTTTTACCGATATCAGAACTCTACCCGGAAAGCCATGCAGCAATTGCTCTTCAGAGAGTTGCCACAAAGCTTGGCAAAATTGCCGACCTCTTTGCCGGGCAGCGAATTAAGAATTAACAAGGCCTACGGACTCAACCATTCCTTGAATCCCATGTTGTTTTAAGAAGAAATAATCCCACAGGAATATAAGAAGAAAGTGCAAGTGCAGCAATATTTGGAAAAATAACCCTTGTGTCAGGGGAGTAGATAAGCAGGTAAGCAACGAGAAGTGGCATCTTGTCAAACTGAAAAAATGCGAAAAAAGCCAGGACAAACCTGCGCATCAAATCAGGGTTAGATTCACTGTTTCCCTTAGAGGCCAGATAAAGAAAATAACAGGATACAGACACTCCAAGCAAAAACAGACCGGTACCCATAAGTACTTCGATATTCAGTGAAGAATTTTCCGCTGCCATCCTACGTGCATCTGAGGGAAACCAGTAGAACGAAGAGGTAAAAAGACTGGCCAGATAGCCGCCAATACCACCAACCATATATTTAAAATGGGTCGACGAGACGGGCTCTGAAGGCGCTTGTGCTGCTTTAACTAAAAACAACATCCCTGTCATGACCAGCAAAACCCCACCCAGTAAAAAGTAGGGCCAGGCGGGTACTTTATCGTAAATGGGAAAGACTAGGCGATCTGAATCCACCGGTAAAATAAAGAGAACCCCTAAGAACAGAGAACAAAAAGCCCCAAAACCTAAAAGCAACCCGGTCATCAGCCGGGTAAGACCGGTGAGGTAACTGAGACCGCCTACAACAGAGGCAAACCCCGCAATTAATATCCGAACTACCATAAGCTTCCCTGCCCCCTTCCTCTTTACTTAAAAACTGCCGTATATAACAACGTTCATTTCATACGCTATTGTCCCAGAATAAATTAGTTTTTGCCAGTAGAAAAGAGCATCTGGAAGACATAAGAAAAGGAATCAATTAACTGTACATTGTTGCAATAAACTTCTCCATGTTGCTGGCAATCACCACAACCCCAGCCCCTCTTGCCGCCACACTGTGGCATGCTTAGTGTGGTAGTCAATACAGAGTAGGCCTTTATTTCTATCATTTTCTCCAACGTAACTACCAGCCTTGAGGTTGATCTATGAACACAATGCTCAGCGCCAGGAGTCTTGATTCCCTGCGTTTCGACAATAATTTTGTACGCCAATTACCAGCCGACCCGCAACCTGAAAATTAC
>JAAELB010000829.1 GCA_024227155.1 Desulfobulbaceae bacterium | reverse complement strand
TCCCTCCGACAATACGTTATGCCCGGCTTCACCTTCCCTCCAGTGGGTCCTTTGGGTCTCGGTTCCCCCCCTTCGCGGCCTTCTTACTGCTCGGCCTTCGGTACTATGATCCGCTAAGACTACCGCTTCTCCGTCTCGGTTCTCTTCGCGTTCCGCTCGATCCCCGATACCTTGCGTTCTCCTGCTTTTGTTCGTGTCGCTTTTCGGGAGGAGGAGTTCTCCCGTCATCGCCTGGCCGTTTTTGTATTCCGGTTTGCCTGTCCCGGTGCACTCCGCAAGGAGATGGCGGTTCTCTCGAGTTCCCAGACTACCCCTGTGTGCGCATGCCCCGCTCGTCGACCCCGGTGGTGTCCTCTCGACTTGCCATAGCGTCTTAAGGACTCATCGCCTTCCGTCACATCCAGAACGTCGGCTTTCCCCGACTCTCGCCGGGTTATCCCATCGGACCACATCGTTAACGTTTTCGGAGTTCAATCACGCGGCCTATGCACTCGCTACACCTGGCTTCACACACACCCTCTCGGCTATGCATGCAGGTTCACTACAATGTTGGCGGCTAACCTTCTCTGGTTGGGAATTGGGCAGTTTCCTGCCATCACCCACTGGGTAGCATTATCCAGTTTCACAAAATCATTTCTGATCCCAAGGATCTGAATTTACCTCGACACGAGGATGTCCCGTTTCGCATCCTGAGCGTCACGACACACTTGTTTCGTTCGCAGGATCGGGAGGGGACAATTCAGGCCTC
>JAAELB010000828.1 GCA_024227155.1 Desulfobulbaceae bacterium | reverse complement strand
TTTATTAAAACAATAACTAAACTAAAATACTAAAATACAAATCACACACACAATCACAATCACCAGTCACAATCATCAGTCACAATCACAAATCACAACGGCTCTAAGGAAACTGTATCCTGAGAGGTGGAGTCTTTTTCTGTGGTGTCCATGGCAGATGTGTCAGTCCCCAAACTTGCTACCATATCTAAGATGCGAGTAGGGAGATTTGGCACGACGGGGGTCACAGCAGTGGGTGTGGAGGGCACAGCAGAGGCTGGAGGAGGGCGAACGATGGTGGCTGATGGTGACGATCTTGGGAGGCTTGGACCAGGAGGGGTGCTGAGGTTGCTTTGTTGGCGAAACGGGGAGTCTACACTGATGTTTGACATGCTGAACTGGGACTGGACGTCATACAGACAGTCGTGGGCCTGGCCGATGACACTTGAAGAAAACTCCTGAGATGACCTCTGGTGCTGGTACGGCTGGTGCTGGCTTATGGCAGGAGGGTAGGAGGGAGGGATGAACGGCTGCTGCTGGTGTTGGTGCTGGATGTCCTGGAAATGTGGTGGGGCTGAGTGGGTCTGTGGTGGCCGAGGAAAGCTGTGACGAGGAGGAGGAGGAGGAGGAGGCGTGAGGAGGAGGTTGCTGA
>JAAELB010000827.1 GCA_024227155.1 Desulfobulbaceae bacterium | reverse complement strand
GTTTCTGTAATGGAGTCTCACTCATTTTACCATCCATGGTTATCTGTAAATCTTGAGTGAAAGTTCCATGTGTGTAGTATTGTGGGTCTGTTAAATCATTTACAGGGGCGTATGAGTTTCTGTTTATACTTATCCCATACTCACGTGATCCATCATGTCTCCCAGCCAAGGTTCGACTTTCACTTACCAACTTACCTTTCTCAGTAAGCCAGGTCTGTGATTCCAGGTCTAATGAGTGTTCAATGGTAAGGTCTTTGACCCCACCATTCTCATTAAAATGACCCTCTGGAGTGTTCCTGTGGTCCTGAGGTACTAGACTTACTGAACTAGCCAGTTTGGTGAGTCTCCATACCTCATCTTGAGTTCCTTTGTGACTGGTGACAGTTGGAAAGCATGTCGAAGTAATGCATGTTGCACTACCACACTCATCCATGAGTCCATGCTTCCCAATGTGGTGCCTGTCCAACATTGTCTGACTATCTTCTTTCTTCACAGTACCGATGAAAGTACTGCAATCTTCTTGGTTGCCAAGCGAACACGTTCTCGCCCCGGGGAGAACGGCAACCCGGGACCTACAGCTTCGCCCCGGCACGAGGCACTCAGCCGCTAGTCCACTCATC
>JAAELB010000826.1 GCA_024227155.1 Desulfobulbaceae bacterium | reverse complement strand
GCACCATCTTGCTTGTCTTTGGGATCATCTTCGGTGTTGCGCCAAAGGCCGAATACGTAAAGTATGCAACCTTTGGCGCGCCTTGAAGATGATCCCAAATCCGGCGCAATTTGGCCCACTTAATTTAATTCCGAGTCCTTAGTGACATAAAAAAGAATAAGGGCCGTGGAAGAAATAAATACCCAATCTTGCTTGCCTTTGAACCCGTTTTCCTTGTTGCATCAATGGCTACAGACAATAGGTATGCAGCACCCATTGATGTGCCTAAGAAACGGATCCAAATCCAGCGCAATATTGTGGAATTTATTCCATCCACGACCCTGGCTTGTTACCCCCCAATGTTGCAACACTGGGGTTACGTTTACCTTCTTGCTGCCGTCCTGTTGGTTTGCTTCAGGTCAAATTGGTCTATGTCATAAGTAATATGAGTTACTTTATTGTCAGGTTTAAGGTGACCGGAATTGTTCCGGTTTTCTTGACTTTCTTCATTATGGTTACAACCGACAGTGTGCCCAAATCGTCTTTAACCAGCTCCATTACACTCCCATTTTTCCCATAGTCTTTTAGACTCTTTAATTCCCACCCTTGTTTTGTCATGGTATCTTTATAGAAATCTAAAAGATCTTTCTGAGAAGTCTTGGATACCTCTACTTCCATCATGATAACGCCCATTTTTTCCGTGGCCAATTTGGATTCCAAAACCCGGGCACCTTCGACGATAGGAACAATTTTTTTCATTTTACCTAGTAAATTTTCCTGCGTACAACCTGCAAACAGGCAGACTAAACAAAAAACAATGGAAGTTAGTATATGAATTTTATTTTTCATTTTTCCCTTCCTAATCTAAGGATTTATATAAAAATAAGTGTTTCTACTGTTTAATTTCAACCATTTGTTGCAGTTTTGAAGGCAAAAACGACTTCATCTCTGCTGTCGGAATCCTGCATGGGACAAATGGGGATTGGCCCATGCTTTTCAAAACCATCAAACCGCCATTGCGGGTAAACAGACACTGTAAAAAGGCGATAGCACCTTCCTTATTGGGCGCATCTTTAAGCATAGTCACACCATAAGTGATGCACTTGCCCCTTAATTCCATAAAACTGCCACGTGTTTTACCGGTCACTTTTACAGAAGCCTGTTTGTAGTTGGAATCAAATTTATAGTTTCCAAGGTTTATCTCGTCCGGCAGCACAATGTACTTAAGTCCATGCTGGACGGCTACCGAGGAATATTCCCAACAATAGTCCAGTTTGTCATCTTGAAGAACGGATACCATTTGCGATGCACTGGCAAAAATATTCTTAGCAGAGCGATTGGCAATTAGTCTGTCCATGAGTCCGGGTAGGTTTAAATGCTTTTCAGCCAATTGAACAACCATCAAGGCCCGATACCCGGTAGGATCAATGTTGGGATCAGTATGGCCCCAGGTAATATCCTTTTTCAAAAGAATGTCGTGCCAATTGTCTGTTTTGATTTCTTTTGCGTGGGCGCTTTGGTCTGTATAGCAAAGAACCATTTGATTGCTTGCAAAGCAGACATACCAATCTGCATATTCCGGGATCAATAGATTGTCGATAACCTTGTAATCAGCAGAGGCAATGATATCACATGCTCTTTTTTCATCAGTTATTTTTCGGCAACCAGCAGCCTCAAGATGAATATCGAGCTTTGAATATTTTGTTTCGACTGCCATTTCCAAATGCTTAAAAGGTAGGGACAGGCTGCTGTCATGGAAAATAATAACTTTTCCACTGACGCCACCAAAAGCCTGTGTGCCAAATAATATTATTATGGTAATTAGAGTGAGTTTTCCAAATCTTAACACGCCATTTTGTTTCATTCTATCCTCTAAAATATTCAGCGGTGTAGAATATTGAAATAAACCGGTTTGAAACAAGCCCTAGGGCTCACGGAAAAATAAGTTTACAGGGAATCATCTTTAATAAT
>JAAELB010000825.1 GCA_024227155.1 Desulfobulbaceae bacterium | reverse complement strand
GTTTTCTATCTGATGGAAATTTTGGTAAGCAAAACCTGAAAATTGAATTTCGCATACAGGTTTGAGACCATAGACTGCCATGCCTACCGCCATTCCGGCGATGGCAGATTCTGCAAGTGGGGTATCGAGAACCCTTTGATCGCCGAAAATATCTATTAAACCATCGGTTACCCTGAAGACACCACCGTCAAGGCCAATATCTTCACCAAGAAGGATTACTTGGTCGTCCTTTTCCATTTCCTGTTTCAGCGCCAGGTTGATGGCCTCTACCATCGTCATTTTAGCCATGCTGTCCCTCCTGAGAATTTTCATAGATTCGTTGTCTCAGCTCTTCCTTTTGCCTTTGGGTTGAGTGTGGTAGCTCAGCATAGAGGTGGTCGAACATATCTAAGGGATTACCCATGTCTTTCATTTGTTTCTCAGCATTATCCACGGCCTCTTGGATCCGTTGGAGTGCTTCTTCCTCTATTCCTGCAATATCATTTTCCGTTACGACCTGCTTTTTGAGGAGGTAATTCTGAAAGCGGGGGAGAGGGTCACGTTTTCTCCAGGCATCC
>JAAELB010000824.1 GCA_024227155.1 Desulfobulbaceae bacterium | reverse complement strand
ATTATTAATAACACCATCTCGGTCTAAAAAAACAGTATATTTCATTTTATTTACTACTCCGCAATTAAAAATACTGTTTTTCGTCCATTTACATTCAGTTCTTTCTCAAGCATTAAAGCTTTTTTTAAAGTTGAATACTTTCCAACTCTGACTCGATAAAATGTTCCGCGATGGTCTTTATGGCTAACGATATGAACGTCTTTATAGGTTTTAGAAAGCTCGTTTTTTAATATATTTGCATTGCTTTTTACTTGAAAAGCACCGACTTGTATTGAAAAATTACCTGTATATAAATCAACTGGAACATATTCTCTTTGTTTTGATTTTGGATCCTTTAATCTGCCAAGCACGATAACTTTAACTTTAGCTGTACCTTGCTCTGCCATCCCAAGTTTTTTTGCACCTGTAAACGAAAGATCAATAATTCTCCCTTTTACAAAAGGACCTCTGTCATTAACCCGTACAACTATTTCCTTATTATTTTCTAAGTTTTGGACTTTTACCCATGTTTGTAAT
>JAAELB010000823.1 GCA_024227155.1 Desulfobulbaceae bacterium | reverse complement strand
ATGGATGCAATTTTTGAAGGTGATACTTCTGTGGAAGATATGCCTGAAGCATCTTTTGGCTCAAAATAAATTTTTGGAGGTGCTATGTTTGAATACATGAAAAAAAGTTTTTTAACAGGTGTCGGCCTTGCATTAAGATCCAAGAAAGAGATTGAAGAGCTTGCAAAGGAATTTGCAAAAAAATCTGAAATGGATCAAGAGCAGGCAAAAAAGTTTTTTGATGATATACATGCAAAATATGATGACACAAAGATAAAGCTTGATTCAAAAATTGAAGAACAAATTAAGAAAGTTATTTCAAAGCTTGATATTCCAGCATCTGGTGAGTTGAAAAAACTTGCAGACAGGATTGATAAGCTTGCTGATACCATAGAGAAATCTAAAAAATAAAATATTTTCTATGCTCAGTATAAAAGAAATAGGCGGTATAACAAGAAAATACCGCCATGTAATGCGATATCGCCAGATCCTTGGCATTATAGTCAGATACGGATTTGGTAATATCGTTGATGCGCTGAATATTGAACAGTATATCGAAGTAGGGCTGAAACTTATTTCCAGAGCAAGGGAAGAAGAGAAGAT
>JAAELB010000822.1 GCA_024227155.1 Desulfobulbaceae bacterium | reverse complement strand
TGAGATGTTAAAGAAACCTTGTAAATGCATTGGGACCAGACCTTAACTTACCTCCTAATTGCAGCTTACAGGATTAAGACCAAGGCTTGTCGAGGTTAGAGAGTCCGTTACTGAGTCTTACCTATTATTTGTTAATTATACACATACATAACTTACCTCTTACTCCTGACAGTGTCAACGTGTAATGGTGAAGCACTAAGGAGAATGCACTTACTAGGGTAATGGACATATGTCGGGATTAGTATGGTTGGAACCATGAGAGCTACGTATTTTTGAGAAACATGCCATGAACTTACCATATCACTTATTTTGATCTCCAAGTGCATGTATGTCATACAACTTACCACGCGTCATAATCTCATCACCTTTCTTTAGATCAGCGGAACTTACACCGAGTCTGGTGGAGTGAAATATACGTGAAAAGTGGGAGGAATGATTCTTGTCCTGTGGAAGTAGGACTTACCGCACCTCGTATTGTATCAGTAGGGCTTTGTATTTGGCTGCTGAGTATGTGGATGTGGCCATTGGGAAAATATGGCGTGGGGCGTAAGGGTTTGGATGGAAACTGGATAACATGACATTTTTTTTGATACCTGAACGTTTGATCGGAAATTGATAGAGATACCGGTTTGATTTTCAGTAATGATCTGCCAGGTAGAATTGCTCCTATGGATAATTATGGGCGAAGCCACTCAGCTTCTGGCGACCGCATCTTTACAGGAGGGGGTATATTTTACAAGAAGACCAGCAAGATTAACTCCAGCTGGTACATTCAGATCACTGGCGGTAGTCGGCGAAATACCGAAGTACGTAATACCAGATCCTTTAATACCTTTTAGATATTGTGGTAATAGCACATATATTGAAACTGAAAGTAACATTAGAAGATTGAATTTGGGCCAGCACCCTCGATTGAAAAAGTTTGAAGCCTATTTTAATCATCATTTTTTACCTCGTTGTATGCGGATTGAAAAACACAACAATTTCGGCATGAACAGATTGAACATCATACGTAAACGAACGGAAACGATTATTCTATGGATCTCCCGAACTTTACAAGAGAAGGATTTGAAAAATAACAAGGATCGACGCCGTAACCGACGAAAGATCAATGACCCCTCACGCCGTAGGAGGAGCTTGTTCACATGGATCAGTTGGGGTTTAGCCGCCTTATTTGGGTGGAGCACCCGTAAACAAGTGGACTCGTTGCTTCACTATGTGAAGGATGTAAAAACGGACCAAGATAATGTTAGAGATGCAGTTCAGGCGCACTCGCAGGTTCTTACGGTGTTGGAAAAGGTTCACACTAAACGAATAATGGAAGTTATGACTAAGTTAAATACGATGGGGGAACGTGTCGAGGAGATAGGGGCGAAAATGTCAAAGGGAATGCACAGATGGGTAAATCATATGGAATTTTCACATTTAATACACGACTATATGATGGATTTGCAAAGGGCACAAAGTTTAATAAGTCATATGAGTCGAGATTATG
>JAAELB010000821.1 GCA_024227155.1 Desulfobulbaceae bacterium | reverse complement strand
GGATTGAGTTGGGAGGAGAATCAATGAGAAAACTGGCGCAATCCGGACAGATAGGATAAAAATAGGGTTAGAGAAAAGCGAGGAAAACAGGCGTCCGGATTAAACCGGTGCCGGTGTCCGGATTAGCCGGAATATGCAGATAGCCCATGTTGCTTCCTGCTCAGTTTCGATTACAAACTCTACACCAAACCCTGAGTAATCCTGCGGTTCTTCAGACTCCCATGGATTCGACATACCAGAGGTAACATATACCCATGTGTTCCGCGTGTCGTTTGGCGGCGACTGAAACACGCCATGGGTAAGCCAGCGAGGATCTACAGACTGTGCGTCTAACTGCTCAAAAACGCCATTAGATAACGGATAGATACCGGGTCCAGTATCACCAAACACCTCTGGATAAACGACTTCTTCTCGTTCTTCCCATGCATCTTCTAATAAACTCATAGTTTTCCTTTACTGTGCTGCTGTTAGTTTTGTTGAATAGTCTGTCTACTTTGAATGCTTGCGTAGTTGTTTATTCGCGACTTCCAGCATGATAAGGGTTTCGCATGGAGAATACTTCTCTAGCAGCGAAACCGAGCGGTAATTGATCCATTCTGAAATAGGATCAAAATCATTCTTCTTTTTAAATGTCAGCTCTTTTATTTGAACAAGACATTCGCCCTGCATTGCTGCGTTAGTTATCTGCTCTGTACTCAATGCATTTTCAGGGTACTGACTCGCCACCTGCGAGTACATTGCTGTGTTTGCCGCTGCGGTACAACAGAAAATAGATACTGCTAGTACGAATAAAACCCTTTTCATTGTATATTTTTCCCTAAATCACATAACCCCACTTAGGGGCACAAATACGTGGACTAGAATAACGAGTGAAGCGAGGACAGCCAACCTGTTTTAGTCCCAGCAGGCTCCGCTTGCGTCTGCAGCGGATTGTTATGCGCTGGTTTCACTACGGCATCTCCCCTAAATAAGGAAATGCCTGCCAAGACAATATACAAAACATCACTAAATTTGCCGAGTATGTAAGCGGCTTGCTTTTAATTAGTTTTGCTTTTAGGGCCAGAAACAGTGCAGCACCAAAACAAACGACATTTAAGCTGCTTGTAAGGATCGTGTGCTGCTTGCCTTGATATTGGAGCCCGGATTGCCAAGAACTTAAGAAATACAAAATATCTAAAAAGGCAACCAACAATACAGCAGCAAATACGAAATCTGCAAAGCGATTATGGTTGGACACCAGAGACGTTCAGATGATGTAGATTGCAGGCACTACGAACATGTAAAAATAACCTGTAACCCACCCAAGGATCACTAAATAGATAGGCATTGGATTCCATGGCTCCGGAACATTTGTACTGAGCATTGAATATGAGATAGCTAACAGAATTAACGTTCCCGATAAAATCCATTTCATAAGAAGTATAATATTCCTTTAAGGCGCGTAACGTTATTTATTACTGTGAGGCGCGTTAACTGGCTAACTACGTTAGCACTTTGTGGCTGTGTTTAACTTAACTTCGCACTTAGCTTGGATCAGAGTCGCTATTGATTATTCACATTGTTACTCATCTATTCTGCGCTGCGTTTGTGATTCTTTGATCCAAAATTCTACTTTTTCAAAAAATACAATTGGCAATCGCATTAGCAATACCGATAAGGAGAGTCTTCTATGCGTGCAGCTTGCTCATCAATAACTGGTAATTTTCGCTACACGCTGTTGTTTCCTAAACGACCATTCCCTCGCCAGTAGGCAATAAGAAACACGATTGAGATCAAATACTGGAGGGCTAGCAGCAAGAATACGCCTATCGCAGCTTGTGCGTCTGGCTCGATAGCAAAAAGCATAACCGCTGATAAAGTGTATCCGTCCGGTGATCCCCACATTCAAATTCTGAAATAGCTACGGCATGGTGTCCTTTTTAAAAGGAGTACGTCATGCGAAACCCTCAGCGCAGCCAGCAAGAATGGCGACAATTATTCAAACAGCAACAACACAGTGGC
>JAAELB010000820.1 GCA_024227155.1 Desulfobulbaceae bacterium | reverse complement strand
TTTACAATCTCGTCGGTGTGTTGGAATATCCGTGGTTAAGTGGTTATTTCAGTGACCGACTTTTCTATGGTGTGGTTATAAGTTGACCTGGCGGTTGTCTGTGATGTAGGAAGCCGTGTATGGAAAACACGTTGATGAGTGTTGAAAATGGTCATTACCGTTGAGAATATCACTGGGGCGACACGCACTTACCTCGTAGCACTTACCCCGTCCAAGATGGCCGACATCATTTTCAGGCCAAATGAATCTGGTCAAACTGTGGTGTTATTAGGAGTAATTACAAACTGACACTATGTCTCCAGATAGTGCCACTAATATGCAACATAAGCCACATATCGTTTGGTGGGTACTGTATAGCATTTTCCAGAAATCAGGGATTTAAAACCTGACGACCTACGGGGTAAGTGCCGTTTTTAAAGTGTGCAAGTACGAGGTAAGTGCTAATTTACTAGGGGGTAAGTGCTAAATGTATGGCATAATAGCAAGTGAGAAACGTGATGTAGACAACAAGGCCATCTATATTGTTTTTTTAGAATGAAACATTATATAAATAAACTTGGAAATCTCCTAGAAAATTAGTAAACTGCTTGCATTTTGGTTGTAAGAAACTATGGGTCCCCCCCTTTCTTTGTTTGTGTGTCTCTCTCTCTCACAAGCCAAAATGAAACCACAATACAAAATACACATCGG
>JAAELB010000819.1 GCA_024227155.1 Desulfobulbaceae bacterium | reverse complement strand
GCCATTCGAAGCTCCGCTACCGCAGAAGATCTTCCCACTGCCTCGTTTGCCGGTCAGCAGGATACATATCTTAATGTCAGTGGCTACGATGGCCTGAAAAAAGCGTGCAGCAACTGTTTTGCCTCTCTTTTTACCGACCGGGCAATCTCCTATCGGATAGACAATGGCTTCGACCATTTCAAGGTAGCCCTGTCCATAGGAATTATGAAGATGGTGCGCTCTGATCTGGCGACAAGCGGGGTGATGTTTACCCTCGACACAGAAACTGGATTCCGTGACGTGGTTTTTATCACTGCCTGCTATGGCCTGGGGGAAAACCTTGTCCAGGGGGCGGTAAATCCTGATGAATATTATGTATTCAAACCGACTTTTAAAAAAAACCACAAGGCAATCATCAGGAGAAATCTCGGCGAAAAAAAAATCAAAATGATCTATAGCCAATCAGACTCAAAGACCCAGACTCTCAACACAGAGATCCCCGAGGAGGAAAGAAGACAGTTTTGCCTAAGCGATGATGACGTCCTGAGTCTCGCTGAACAAGCGATAACGATTGAAAACCATTACGCAATGAAAGCCGGTAAAGATAGGCCTATGGATATAGAATGGGCCAAAAGTGGCATAAGTGGCGATCTATTCATTATTCAGGCCAGGCCCGAAGCAGTCGAATCGCAAAAGGCCATGGATACACTTCATGATGAATCTTGCCAATCCCGATATGGCGTTTTCCCTGTCCAAAATCCCCAATGACGGCGTCGGTCTTGCGCGGATGGAGTTTATTATCAACAGCTTTATTAAAATACATCCCATGGCCCTTATCCATCCCGAACGGATAACTGATGTGAGTGTGAAGGAAAAGATAGATAAGCAGACCTTTGGTTACAAAAACAAAAACGACTACTTTATCGAGAAACTGGCTGAAGGTGTCGGAACCATAGCTGCTGCTTTTTATCCAAAACCGGTTGTTGTGCGGATGAGCGACTTTAAAACTAATGAATATGCAAGCCTCCTGGCAGGACACTATTTCGAGCCGGAAGAAGAAAACCCCATGATAGGTTTTCGCGGAGCTGCCCGGTACTACGATGATAAATACCGGGAAGGATTTGCTCTTGAGTGCCAGGCAATGAAACGAGTTCGTGAAGATATGGGACTCACTAATCTCATTATTATGATTCCCTTTTGCAGGCGAGTAGACGAGGGTGAAAGAGTCCTGGCCGAGATGGCAAAACATGGCCTGGTACGAGGAGAAAACGGCCTTGAGGTCTATGTCATGTGTGAAATCCCAAATAATATCCTCTTAATCGATGAGTTCAGCAAGTTGTTTGACGGCTTTTCCATCGGCTCCAATGATCTGACCCAATTGACCCTGGGTGTTGATCGCGATTCAACTCTGGTGGCCCATGACTTCGATGAACGAGATGCTGGGGTGATGAAGTTTATCGCCATGGCCATCCGGGGAGCAGAACGCAACCATCGCCATAGCGGTATCTGTGGTCAGGCACCAAGCGACTATCCCGAGTTCGCAGAATTCCTGGTGAAAGAAGGGATTGATTCGATTTCCCTCATCCCAGACTCAGTCATGAAGATCACCGGCAGGATCGCGGAGCTGGAGAAAAGCCTCTGAAAATTGAGTAGACCGACTATGAATGACCATCTCTACAGGACACGAGAGCTACCTGTAGGTCTGGAACTTTTGGAGGATCTGGTAACAGATTAGCGCTGGACTTGGGGCCATGCCGTTTTCCTGGAAGACTATGATATACCTCTGGCACAGGAGATGGAGCGGCGTGCGAGCATCCCCGTCAGTGTCAATGGGTATCATTATTACAGGAAAGTAGTCACCCGGCGACCCGCCGCCGACTTTACCCAGCGTATCATAGCCTATCACCCCGAAGCGGTTATCCCAGGAGAGATGAATCTCATTTACTGGTGGCCGATATGAAATGGTCTAAAACCAAAGAAACTCTAACCCCGATAAACGGGAAATAAGTCGGGATAAGTGGTTCGAAGCTCTCACTACGTTCACTATCTGCTGGTAGCTCTAAGCTTATGATTTCAAATCGATCTCATAATTTCTTGTTTTTTATTACTGCTTTTAAGGAGTAAGGCTCTAACTTCCTCAAAATAATGCAATCGGTGTGGCAGGAGTAGAAAAAGCAAAACAAATTGCTCATGCGAAATTCGATATACAAGGCGTAGTCTTTTTTAACAGAGTTGCGACAATTCATATGGCATGTCTGGGCTTCGTTAAAAAATCTACACCGAAGGAGATCGTGCTTTATACGACGCCATCAGAACCGGAAATCAGAAAAAATACCGGACCCGCAGTTCCAGTTTACTGCTATTTTGTTTCTCCCCATACTCGCTTGAATTTCTTCCGCTGAGGTAAGAAAAACGAAAACGTATCTCCCAGTTGGTGATACCTGTATAGGCAAGTTCCGGAGTTATGGACGAACTGAGACCGTCCAGGTTAACTATTGCAGTTATTCCAGGAGTAAAATACAGAATATCAAATGGTTCTTTCTGGGTAAGTTTTCCATAGAGGTAATTCTTTCCGGGATAAGGTTTGCCATACCCTTGCAAACTCAACTCTCTAGCCTTGTTCAGGACCGTGTCTGTGTGAGTAGTATGAAATTGATCGATCCCATTTTTTGCAAGTTGAAAAAATCGATCCAGTTCATCTTCTGTATAACCTGCACCGTTATGATAATATTCCACGATGGAGGTAATATCGTTTTCTGACAGGTAGCGGAGACCAATAAGACCTGATAGTGAGGAGATATCTTGTCGTTGAGCGAAGCCTTCTTCGGAAAGGATTATATTGTCCAGACTGGGAACATAGGCAAGTTCTCCATGAATTTCAAAGTTTGAGGCTAGATTTTTAGCAAAATCAATACCGAAACGAGTGGAGCGGCTATTACCGGTATACAAAACAAAATCAATATCAGTATCTTTGTAGAGCAGATAAAGCTTGGCACCAAAATTCAAATTATCCTGCACACCAAATTCTTCATTTACATTTTCATAGACGGGAATGGCAACCAGGGTAAGAGCTGAATTCTGTAGCGACCCGGTGAAGCTTTTTATCAGGTCGACTTCGGCTGTAACACACCCCTCAAGTGCTTCTTCAGGGTTGTTCGGGTCTTTGCTTCGGTTAATAAAACCAACCGGGTTCCATGCATATCCTTTCCCCCACCTGTACAACTTTTTCCCCAGACCGGCCGTAACACGGGGTGATGGTTTGATATCAACATAGGCTTCATAAATCTCTGCCAGGTCAATCCAGCCGTAGTTATCCTGCCTGCCCGATGCCTTGAATAATCCATAAAAGCTAGCCGCTCCTATACTGTAGTCTCCCCCTAACAGAAGACTGCCTGTCAGGCTGTCGAGTGTTGACTCCTGAGCATGGTTAGAATTAAGCAGATAAAAAACGCCATCCTGATTAAAATCAACATGATCCCATTTTACTTCGACATAACCACCCCAGTCAAAGCCCTTATTTTCAAACTCTTTTATATCAAAAATGAAGTCTTCATCAGCTATCAGCTCAGCAGACAAGCAGGCTGAAGAAGTAATAAAAAAGCTTACAATACTTAAGAAAAAACAGGATAATTTGAGGAGAAACTTCATCTAAGTTCATCAACCTTGGACATGTAGTTCAGGGAGAAAACC
Source organism: Desulfobulbaceae bacterium (assembly GCA_024227155.1). Classification (GTDB taxonomy): domain Bacteria; phylum Desulfobacterota; class Desulfobulbia; order Desulfobulbales; family Desulfocapsaceae; genus Desulforhopalus_A. The sequence continues at coordinate 2,222 of JAAELB010000819.1, read as the reverse complement.
TCATCTGCGAGTTCTTTTTTCTGTACCTTGGCAAATACCATCACGGATTTGTATCCCTTGTTCAGGGGGCTGTCAGTCTCCAGTACCGAAGGCCGGGATATTCCATCACCGAAATCCTTTGTTTTTGAATAGTGGAGAGTCTTGATCAACAGGCCACTGACGGCATAGCATTCAATGGTGGTGGGAAGCAACAATTCCTTGTCAACCTTCATCTGCAGACGATCATAGGCTACTGAAGACGATTTTGCCTTGAGTTCAAGCTGGTAGCTCTCACCACTGTCGGTTATCTGCTGGACACTATATTCTACACTGTAATCAAGGCGAAGGATGTCGGAATTGTTGAATACTCCGCCGACCACGGACTGTAGACTGGTTATGCGTAAAGGCTTCCCGACATTTGGGATGTAAAACCACATATTATCGCCAAGGCGCAGTGTAGATCGTCCTTTTTCGCTGGCCGGCGCTAGAAAAAGAGCAACCATTTTGTCCTGGCCTTTCTTTACAGTATACATGACGAATTCTTTTTTAGTGCCATCCGGCTCTATATTGATCAGCTTTCTGTACATCTCATAGGATTCCGGTTGCATATTCCTATCAATCTTCTGCAGGATTTCATCGCCGTCAAGTGCGCATACAAGAGCTGCCTGACAAAGAATACAGGTGGAAAATAAGATCTTCATCAACAACAATTTTTTACCTAGCATGAACTACTCCTTTTATCGCATCAACTCAGATGCAACTGCGATTGTAAAATCCTCTTCACCAGCCACACAGTGGCCGGCGAAAAGTAAGAACAACACCAACCCACCAGGAATTTTTATGTATATGTTTGCCATAATAGTTTCCTCTTGTTCCCTAGGAGACTGTCCGAGAATGCACTTTCGAAGTCTTCGCTATCTGCCCAAACTCTTCGATTTTGAACAAAATTCCTATTCTCGGACAAGCTCCTAGACATGTCTCAGGGCGGTTATGGGGTCCATCCGTGAAGCTTTCCATGCCGGTTGCAAGCTGCCCAGTATGGAGATGAAGACAACAATGACGGCAACTGTCGCCACATCAACCGTATCTATTGTCGGGGAAAGGAGCAGACCTTTCTGCCGGCCGAAATCAAAACTGATCTGGGCTGCGTTCATGCCGGCTATGGAAATGAGGCTCACCACAATACCTAGCAGGACTCCAAACACACCGAGTAGAAAACCTTCTGTGACAAAGAGTGAGAGTATCTTTGCCGGTTTGGTACCGATGGCGGCCATGGTGCCAATCTCGTTTATACGCTCATAAACCGCCATTATCATAACGTTCATGATGCTTACCAGAACAATGGCAACCAGCATGATTTTGATAAAAAACGTCATCAGGTCGATCATGCGGGCAATATTGAAAAAGGGCGAGAGTTTCTGCCAGGTATGGACTTCAAAGACAGGTTTGCCCATTTTGTTCTTTATCGATCCAAGCTGCTCGTTTAGTTGTTCAAATACGTTTCCCATCTTACTCGTGTCATTCAGGCGTATGGCAATTTCACCCACCTCATTACCCTCAATACGGAGCAGAGACTTTGCATCTTCAAGATGAATTAAGCCATCACGTCCTCCAGGACCTGATATTCCTTCAAGAATACCGCGCACTATAAAGGGCTGCCCGTTCACCGAACCATTCTTATTAGTGGCCACCAGCACAATGGTATCACCTACCTTGACTTTCATCCCCTTGGCAATAAGCTCCGGCACAAGTATTTCCCCCTTGGAGAGAAGGCCATCATTTTTCCGTTCAATAATACGATCGACAAGCATCGGAACAGTCTGCATTTCCTGTTTCGGGTTGACAGCATTGAGCCGCACATTAGTTGTTTCCGTATAGTTACTGAACATGGCGCCCAGTTTGATCCTCATAGAGTATGCTTCAACACTTTCATTTGCGGCCAGTATCTCTTTTACCTTCGTGACCTGTTTGCCTTGCAGATTTCGGTTTAAAGGAAGGCTGTCAATGGAGGAGAGATATCCTTTTTTATGAACCTGCAGGTGCCCAAGCATGGAATCGGTAATCTGGCCAATCATCATAGTCTTAAAAGAACCGGATACAGAAACAAAGAGGAGAACTGCGACCACGCCCAAGGTAATCAGGATGGAGGTAAGAAAGGTCCGCCGTTTATAGCGTCGCAGGTTACGGGTGGCAAGTTTGAATATATTGAACACGATTCGCTCCTCCTTAGTTATTCTCTGGTT
>JAAELB010000818.1 GCA_024227155.1 Desulfobulbaceae bacterium | reverse complement strand
GCTAAGGGGTGATTGGTTGACAGCTGTAAATGCCATACTTGATTTTGGCAATATCACTGTTACACTGAATCAAAACCAGGTTTTTCAACTAACCACTACATCTCATGGGAGAACCTATGGGGCCAGTCACTGTCTCATAGTTTCCAGTTCTCCTCCAGTTATTTATGCCAGAAACTCCAAGAGTATAGAAATTCTGCCAAGAACCTACATGAAAGTTCCTGCTAAGGTTATAAATGCAAATAACTTGGGGCATCCCATGTTATTTGAACCCATAATTAACCTTGGTGATGGGGTGGAGATTCAAGATTGCATTGTAGATCCAAGCAAAAATGGGGTATTCCATTTCTGCATTATAAATCATACAGTTCAAACCATTATTTTACCTAAGGGTACTATTATGGGGAGACTAGAAGAATTGTATGATTTACGACAGAGTGCTGAAAAGTTTAAGGAAGAACCAGATGCAGTGTATGCTATTTGGCAAGTGCCAGCCCATAGAGTGGGGCCAGTCATTGACAATACCCAATATGAAGTTCAAATACCTCTGGTGTTAGATCAGGGGGTTGATAAAGATTGCCATTTTGTCTACCAAGTGTCTGAAGAATGAGCCGACGTTGTAGTCTCCGATCAACCCACGAAGGAACGGGAGGAAGGTTCAGGGAATAATTCTGATCCTAAATCCTGTTTTCATATGTTCACTTCTGGGGATCAACCCCCTAATTAGGGTTCATCACCAGCGGATTTCTTTGGGATTTGAAAGGTGTCGTATACACCTGTAGAACAGGAGATAGTAAACATTCTCCCTGCTCATATGAGATGTATGTTAACACCATCTGGAGTCTTAGGGGTTGAACATTTGGAACGGGTTG
>JAAELB010000817.1 GCA_024227155.1 Desulfobulbaceae bacterium | reverse complement strand
GGTATCGAAGCTTTAAAAGAGGCAAATATTTTTTTCCCTCTTTTAAAAGCCGGAATTGGAAAACCTGTGATTCCTCAAATTGCTAAACAGCTTGGACTTTCAAACTGGGATATGCCTTCAACTACATGTCTTGCTTCAAGAATACCCTATGGCAGTGAAATTGATAAAGAGAAGTTAGCTCAAATTGAAGAGGCTGAAAATTTTATTTTTGATTTTGGGGTTAGTGATTCAAGGGTTAGACATCATGGGGATATTGCCCGCATTGAAGTACCAGAAAATGAAATTGATAAAATTGCAGCCAATAGAGCTGAAATTGTAAAAAAGCTTCAAACAATAGGGTTTAAATATATTGCTCTGGATCTGCAAGGATATCGTTCAGGTAGTATGGATGAAGTGATATGAAATGTTCGTTATACCGAACAGATCTTGAGCGAATTCTCATTATGTTTTAATCTTTTGAAACCATTGTTAATTCTATCAAATTTCCCTTTTCTGAATTATTTAAAAAAAGCATTGACCATGGAATAGTGATATTATAATATAGCTATTTGATAGCTACGTTC
>JAAELB010000816.1 GCA_024227155.1 Desulfobulbaceae bacterium | reverse complement strand
TCAATAAGACTAATTAATACATATTAATAATAATATAAAAAAGACTAAGTAATAATAATATAAACTGCTAACTAATATAATATGTATGTATATTTGTGTATTTGAGTGTGTACATGTGGGTGTGTATGTGGGTGTTTATGTGTATGTGTTGAAGAGAGGGTGTGTGTGTGAACGTGTGAAACGTGAGAGGGTGTGTGTGTGAAAGTGTATGTCAGTGAGTGCAGCGTTGGAGTGAGGGTGTGTGAGAGAGTGCAGGGTGGGAGGAGGGAGGGGTGTGATTGAGTGCAGGGTGGGAGTGAAGATGTGAGTGAGTGCAGGGTGGAAGGGATGGGGTGGGAGTGAGTGCAGGGTTGAAGGGAGGGTGTGTGAGTGCAGGGTGGGAGGGAGGTGGCAGGGTGTGTGTCTGAAATGGATGCAGAGACAACAAAAAATAATTTTATTCATTTAAACAATCTTTATTAAAACAATAACTTAACTAAAAGACTTATACAAATCACACACACTATCATACAAAGTCACAGTCACAATCACAATCACCAGTCACAATCACAACTGCTGTACTTGCACTGTATCATGAGAGTCCTGAGAGTCCACAGTCTTGGTTTCTGTGTCCATGGGCGCTGTAGTGGTAGTGGGGGTATCTATGTCCATACCTGCCATAGCCAGGATACGACTTGGGAGGCAGCTCAATACAGCTGATCCTGGAGCTGGCATGATGGTGGTCTGAGATGACACAGCAGTGGGTGTGGTGGGCACAGCAGGGTAGGAGGAGGGTGGCAGAGCAGGGGATGCAGGTGCTGGTGTTGCTGGGGGAGGACGGCTGATGGTGGCTGATGGTGATGATCTTGGGAGGGATGGACCAGGAGGGGTGCTGAGGTTGCTGTGGCATGGGTTGAGAAACAGGGAGTCGGCACTGAGGTTGGACAAACCACTGAACTGGGACACCACTGAACTGTCATACAGGCAATCGTGAGCCTGGCCGAGGACAGAGCTGAACTCCTGAGATGACCTCTGGTACTGCTGGTGCTGGCTGGGGGCAGTGTAGGAGGGAGGGATGAACTGGTGCTGGATGTCCTGGAGATGTGGTGGGGCTGAGTGGGTCTGTGGTGGCCGAGGAACGCTGGGACGAGGGGGAGGAGGAGGAGCCTGGAGGTGGAGGTCTGACACAAACTGGATGAAGATCTCTCTCCCTGTGGGGGCAGGCTTGTTGATCAACATCTGGATGGCCTTGGTGTTGAGCTTGATGGACTCTTCCTCCTGGTCTTGCCGGCATGGGCGGATGGTTGGGTGGCAGCGGTTGAAGCCTCCTTCTCCAGGGCCTCCAGCTGGCAACTACCTGGCTGGTCGTCCTGCTCACTCTCTGAGTCCAGGGT
>JAAELB010000815.1 GCA_024227155.1 Desulfobulbaceae bacterium | reverse complement strand
CATAAATTGACATCATGGATTTAAAAATTGACCCTCGCATGGTCCTTAGTCATTCCACCCAGACCCCTACGGACAATAAAAGCCGCGATCTTGAATCACTTCGAGAATCAAGCCGGCAGTTTGAGACTATCTTTGTTATGGAAATGTTTAAAGCCATGCGAAAAGCTGTTCCCGACGGAGGACTCTTTGAGAAGAATGTTTCCACTGAGATGTTCCAGGAAATGATGGACATGGAAACGGCTAAAGCAACAACAAAAGGTAAAGGGCTAGGTCTAGCCGAGGCAATGTACAATCAGATGGCTGATCTTGTGGAAAATAAGAAATAACCTCTCTTCTTTCTGTCTACAACAAATTTCACATTTCAATCATAGTTACCGACTTCTTGTTTTTTATTGCAGTTTTTCTGGAATAAGTCACTAAAGTTTTTCCATCTTCTCTCCGATAATAATTATAAGAGTCAGATAAATATCGCAAATCTCATGCATGGAAGCATGTTGGACGTAGCGCAGGGAGGCCTATAAAATGATTGATGCAACGAATTCAAATCCGTACAACACTGGAAACTTTTTAAATAAAAATCATGATGTTAGCAACTTATCCTTTAACAAATCAAAAGTAGTATCAACCCAGGAAAACATACAGTTAAAGAGCGACAAAGTATCACTCTCGTACAGCCAGGAATCAGTTGTAACCTACAACAGTTCCATGTCGTTGAATAATAAAGTTGATGATGGTTTTAACCTCCTGAGGGGGCTGGTATTAAATATTTTTGAAGACCAGGGAATTGATTACAAGGTTCAAACCGGGGATGCAGAAATTGATATCAGCGAATTAACACCGGTTGAAGCAGAAGAATTAATTGCGGATGACGGCTATTTCGGGGTAGAAAAAACATCAGAACGTATTTTTGACTTAGCAGTGGGCATTGCCGGTGGAGATCCTGCCAGGCTCGATGCCATCAAGGAGGGGGTGGAACAGGGATTTCAGGAAGCTTTAGATTCCTTCGGAGGTTGGCTTCCAGACATCTCTTACAACACCTATGACGCAGTAATGGAGAAACTGGATAACTGGGCAGGTGTTGAATAAGGCGTAGAATCCAAAACTTAGGTGAAGTCATGAGTATAGATTATATTGGAGTCGGAGGCCCTGGGCAAATCGGCAACTTAAAGAAAAACCCAAAGGTCCAAGGAGATAAAGCGACAGAGAGCACAACTGGAGACAAGGTTGAATTTTCCTCTGTTTTACAGGATGTAAACAAGGCACAGGCAACATCAGGTGGATCCGATGCGGAACGAACCCAGCGTGTCGCCGAGCTAAAAGCCCAGATCAAGGAGGGCTCCTATCAGCCTGATCTGCAAAAAGTCTCTTCTTCACTTTTACAATTTTTAGTTGAGGGCAAATAAAATGACTGCCAACAATACCCACGATTACCTTGTCAGCTTGCGAGACCTGATCCTTGAAGAAAGGAAGTGCGCCATTAACCTGGACATGAAAGGTATGGTAACAGCGATGCATGCTAAAGAGGATCTCGTGAAAGTATTGGCCCATGTAAAAGTCATAGATAAAGCCGATCAACCAATTGCGGTCCAGATTAGAAATGAGAATCGTAGAAATGCCTTCCTCTTTAAATCAACCCTTGGCTGGATACGGCAAACCATGGAATTTTTTGGTCAAAAAACTGTCACCGCAACCTATGGAGCTACTGCCAACACCGTAGCATCCCAGGTACACGGCCGCTTGCTTTCAGGTAGCGTTTAACACCGGTAAACGGTAAGTAAGTACCTTGTGAGTGCCTATAACCATATAATATAAAGTCGAATCCCTATTTCCTTGTTTTCAATCACAGCTTATACGGAGTAAGGTACTAAAATGGCTGGTTTATTCAACGCTCTTAATGCCGCTAAAACTTCTCTTGAAGTAAACCAGAAGTCAATTGAGATTGTCGGTAATAATATTTCCAACGTTAATACCGAAGGATATTCAAGACAGCAAGCTGACTATGGAACGTATCCCGCCATGAATTTCGGTGACTTTTTCATTGGCCAGGGAGTGAGCATTTCCAATGTAAGCCGTCAGCACGATGTATTTATCGAAAACCAGATTCAGGATAAGGCTGTAGGTTTTGGCTTCCAGGATGCCCTGACCCGCCCTCTGTCTGAACTTGAACAGATCTTCACAATCACTGATGACAGTCTCTCCACCGATATAGATAATTTTTTTGACTCCCTTCAGGAACTCAGTGCCGACCCAAGTGATCTAGTACAAAGAAATAATGTCATTCTCCAGGGTGAGGTTTTAGCAACCAATTTCAACAATACTGTAAACAGCCTCAACACCATCAAAGGCAATATCAACGATACTCTTATCTCTAAACTTGATACAGTTAACTCTCAACTACAAGAACTTGCGGACTTAAATGATAGAATTTTCAGCATAGAGGTTCAGGGGCAAACCGCCAATGGTGCCCGGGACCAGAGGGACATAATTTTAAAAAATCTGGCCATATCGGTAGGCGCTGAATCCTACGAAAATGATAATGGTATGGTTTCTGTTACACTTCCAGGGGGCTTGCCTCTTGTTGAAGGCAATATCCCCATGTCTATTGACGCCGTTCAATCAGGATCAAGTTTAGAACTAGAGCTCAGTGCAGGCGGGACAACCACGACCCTTAGCAACCGGATTATAGGCGGTGAATTCAAAGGATTGCTCGAAATGAGGGACACCTTTATTCCTGAGCTAAACGAGGATCTTGACAAACTGGCCTACGAACTAAGCGTCCAGATTAACCAGGCGCACCAGGCAGGAGGAGCCCTTGACTCCAGTACCGGCAACCTTTTTTTTAACACTCCGCCAAACTATGTTGCCTCCCCTCCCGCCCCACCTCCCACTGCAGCAGAATATGAAGGCGCTGCCAGGGCAATGAGGGTCGTTATCACAGATCCGGCAAAAATAGCAGCGGGCGAGGCACCCGACCCTGGCCCCCCACCCGGCACAGTAGCACCAGGCGATAACAGCAATGCCCTTACCTTATCAAATATAGGTGATACATACCTGATCGACGGTGTCGACAGCTTCACTTCACTATACGGTAAGATGGCTGCAAAGGTCGGTGTTGAGAGCAACCAAAATCTCCTTAGCTTAAAAGGTGCCGAAGATGCCTTGGTACAGCTTGAAAACTTTCGAGATGGTTTAGTGGGAGTATCTCTGGAAGAAGAAATGATTTCTCTTATTCAATACCAGCGCGGATTTGAATCATCAGCTAAATTTTTATCCACCGTTGATGAAATGATGACCACTATAATCGATATCAAGAGATAGACCTTGAAGCAGGTGTCTTATGAAAGTTACAGAAAACTCAACCTATCGGTTGATGCAAACCAACCTTGATCGAATCACCAACGACCTCCTCGACTTACGCCAGCAGGGTTCCACAGGACTAAAACTGAACAAACCCTCTGATGATCCCGGTGCCATTCGCCCCGTCCTTACAACCAGAACACAGCTTCAACAAAACGAAAGATACCTTGAAACCATGGGGCAATCCGGAGATAAGATGGCAGCCACCGATGGTCATCTCGCCCAGGTTGAAAACGTGCTGGTCCGGGTAAAAGAAATAGCCATTAATTCTGTGAACGCCTCTCTGAGTGACACAGATCGTGAAAGTCTTGCCAACGAAATTGCAGAACTCAAAAAAGAACTTCTTGATACTGCTAATGCAGTAGTCGATGGCAAATATATTTTTGCAGGATACCGTGAAGACACCAAACCCTTTACTGAAAACCCAGCCTATGACCCCGATCTTTATGATGTAAGTGATGTCTCCACATGGCCCTATATTTATAATGGCGACTCCAATCCATCAAAACTTGAAATCACTCCTGGGGAGTTCCTGGAAGCAACCCTCACCGGAAACGAGGTGTTTTTAGGCATCACAAATGAAATTGCCGCTGAGGGAAATGCCAATCCCTACCAGGGTGAATCCATTTCCTCGAGTAATATTGGTGTTGGAACACCTGGCAACGACATAACCATAACCCCAGCCGGTGGAGCTCCAATCACCATTTCCGGAACGACAGACCTTACCGATCCTGTCGGAGAAAACAACTACGCAGCTAAAGTAGCCGCTCTTTTCAGTCAGGCCGGAACCGATTTGACTGCTTCTGCAAGTAGTGCTGAGCAAGACCTTGGTGCACTATCCCTCACAGGGTTCGATGAAGCTGCTGGGGACACATATACAATCAATATAACCTCAGGTGGCAGCACTATTTCCGCCACCCTCGATGGTCCGACTAACAATCGAGATTACAGCCTGGAAGGCTTGTCCTACGCCCTTGCAAACACCGTCCCTGCCCCAACAAATATTACCGCCACAGGTGGCACCCTGGATAACGGCGTCAGCTACGATATTTCAAGCGGCTCCCTGGTACTGACTGGCCCGGAAGATGGCTCAGAAATCGAATTAAGTGAAACAATTGTTGGCGGTGGGACAGGGGGAATAACAGGTGGCAACCAGACGGTTTACGGCACTGTTGCAATAGCTCCGAATACAGAGACAGATGTTGATATAGCTGGAGCAGGCCTTGCGGATCTTGGTCTTACTGCCAATACCTTAGATGGTTCGTCTGGCAGAGTCGATCTATTTACAGTACTAACACGAACAGAAGAGGCCATTCGGGCAGGTAATTATGATGACGCCACCGGTGCGGGCGGATCAGTGCAGGCCCAGATAAAAAACCTCGAGGTCGCCGCCAACCAGAACAGAACTCAGCGCAGTTCCATGGGGGCCAGAGCACAGCGTGTGGAAACTGCATCATTACACCAGCAGGACGCCCAGGTGGATCTAAAACAAATTTTGTCCAGGTATCAAGATGCTGACATGATAAAAGTGTATAATGACATTGTACAGAAAGAATCAGCCTTTCAGGCTGCACTCAACGTCACATCGCGGGTTTCTCAAATTTCTATCCTTGATTATTTCTAGACAAAGACTACAATCATTGGGAACCATTAAATTAATACATCTTGTATGGCGTATTGCGCCATCGATGCGGAGTCAAATATGCTGGTTCTGACCAGAAAAATCGGTGAAGGTATCGTCATAGGTGATGATGTCACCATCACTGTCGTTGAAACAAAAGGGGGCAATGTGCGTATTGGCATTGATGCTCCACAAAGCAAAAAAATTTATCGCCAGGAAATATACAATCGTATCGTTGAAGAAAATAGAGGTGCTTCTCATTGGAATATGAACGACCTCGATTCAATAAGCGACAACCTAACCCCGAGAAAGAAGAAATAATGAAGACAATTGACACTCGTTTTGGTGAAATTGAATATGATCCTGACAGCCTGCTTCACTTTCCTGCCGGACTCATCGGGCTTCCTAATCTGCATGACTTCATAGTGATGCCGAATAAAAAAAAGGGTCCCTTGTTCTGGATACAAAGTGTTGATGATCCTGATATAGCTTTTGTCCTCACCGATCCAACCAATTTTTTTCTCGACTATGCACTGGCCCCTGAAACATCAGAGAGACAAAGCCTTCAAATTGGTGAAGATGATGAGTATTTCGTTCTAACAGTTGTCTCTGTCCCACCTGACCAAAAGATTACGGTGAACCTTGCTGCTCCTATACTTTTTTCTCCCAAATCAAATAGAGCGATACAGGTCATTTTGGAAAAGTCTGAATATTCACATAAAACTCCATTGCCCAAATAACTTGGTCAAGTTGCTTTGCTTTGACTGGAACTGGAATTTACTTATGAACAGTGAAGATGTGACCCACCCAAGTTTGAGTGATGCTATGACTCTCAAAAATGTATCCCAGTGTTTTAATATTTTTTGTAGGCCGCAACGAACTCATCCACACTGATGCCCGCCTGCCGTAATGCACTTCTCAACGTCCCTACGGCAAGCTCTTTATGTCTTGGAATGACGCAGCCTTTGTCTCCTCGACGCATAATGACATGACTGCCTTTCTACCGTACCTGGTGGAATCCTAGAATCATAAAAACCTTGATTGCCTCATCACCCGATATTCTCGGAACCTCAGGCATGTGCCGTCACCTCAAATGTGGTCAGGAAAGGACGAAAGGTCTGCTTTACAGGAAATTCTTCTAGATAAAGTTCTGTCGCTTCCCTCAGATTATTTACCGCTTCCTCGATGTTTTCTCCCTGGCTTGCAGTT
>JAAELB010000814.1 GCA_024227155.1 Desulfobulbaceae bacterium | reverse complement strand
GGGATTATGTGATGACTTCTTAGTGTTTACAATGCTGGAAATTAATGCAGCTGCTTTGGCATGAGTTTCCAGGAGTTCTTCCTTGGGCTCTGAGTTTCTGACAAGAGTTGCCCCAACACCTATGTGGAGCTCTCCTGCTGGATTGATTTCTACGGTCCTGATGGTTATTGGCGAATCGAGAAAATCTCGACCATTGTGGTCTCGACCAACTAGAAGCAGGGCACTTCCATAATATCTTCTTGAGGTCAGTGTATATTTGGCGATGATGTCACAGGCGTTTTCTATGGGGCTGCCAACTACAGTTGCTGCAAACATCGAATGGGAAAAAAGTTTTAAAATATCTTTATCGCTTTGTCCTGCTAGGAGGTATTCTGAATGGATGAGCTGTGACATTTCCTTGAGCAGCGGTCCGATAATTACTCCCCCCTGATCGCACATGTTGGCCATCATTTTAAGCTCTTCATCCACCACCATAAAGAGTTCATTGATTTCTTTCTGGTCAGTTAG
>JAAELB010000813.1 GCA_024227155.1 Desulfobulbaceae bacterium | reverse complement strand
TCCCGTGACCCAATGTCCTTGTTTAGGACAGATGCAGCATGAACATTGGCAGCTGGAGGGCAGGGAGAGGCGCGTTTAGGCCATTCCTCTTTGTCCCTCCCAACTACCAGAGTCATCTTTCTCCGTCTTCTTAGCCTCAGGAATTAGAGTCGCGAGCATTGGTTTGTTACCACCAGAGGGTATGATAAGATGGGAGGACATACATGTGTGTAAGGCCTCCACACCCCCAATTACCTCCCCTGATTTCAATCTCCCCTGGACTCCATCCTTTGGCTTTAATTCGAGAGGATCCCCGAGTGACGAAACAGAAGTACATGATGAGCTGAAGCTTACACCCCCTAGTTGGGCTTGTGGGCTCCCTTTCAACTCAACATGCACTTCAGTTCCCAAATTTAAGGATCCTCCCCCTGCAACAGCAGCTGAGGGTTCATCAGCTTTTCTTCTAGGGATTCTGGATTCTGGGTTCTGATCAGGAAGGACTATGTTATCCTTCTTAACCAGTATAGAATCAACTGGGGGAGATCTCACTTCACTTTCCTTCATATTGAGTGTACACCAGTCCGGTTCTGGCACCCAATCATGAGTAAGTGACTCCATCTCCGTCTTCAGCCCAACTTTCCTCGCATGACACATGAAAGGTGACCCAGTACTTGCGAAGCTGGAACCTGTGATTCCCCCCGCAGTATTGTCTACTGGGGGAGTCTGTAGGGTCTTTTGACACAGGGAACTCATAATTCTGCTATCACC
>JAAELB010000812.1 GCA_024227155.1 Desulfobulbaceae bacterium | reverse complement strand
GCATTCCTTTGCTTCGACAGTTGATAAATCCAGATGCAGAACTTGCTGAAAAGCTGACGGAGACTGTTGAAGAGATGATGCTGCGATTAATTGGAGAAGATTTATCTCTCTGTCCGGAATGCGGTAAAGGGACAATGGTTCATACTGAGGATTTACCTAACCTGTTACTGAACACATTCTGACTGTTGCTGAGCTTTATAGTTTAAGGTATCTAGCTGGTCCGCGCTCCAGTTCTTCGGCTTTTGTCAATAATTACAACGGGATAAATTGAGTACAGATAGCAGCGAAAATTTTGTGCTATGATTTAATGTCAAGGATTATTATGGCCGCAACTATCGATAAAACCTATTCTAACTATCTTGCACATCATAAAGCGTCTTTATTGTCAGGCGCTCCTGGACAGGATTGAATTTCTATAGGTTAAAAGCACCTTTCTATGGCGTTAGGCTTTTGGGGAAAATTCATGATTTTTCATCCAACACTTTCCGAATCAACTGTGCAATATCATTTTTCCCAAATGGCTTCAATGCAAATTCTTTTATTCCCATAGATTTAGCTTTATCCTCGCTGATAACGCTGGAGTAACCTGTGCAAAGGATAACAGGAATATCAGGACGAATCTGCAACATTCTTCTGGCAAGGTCCACTCCCGTCATGCCTGGCATCGTCTGATCAGTGATAATCACATCAAACTGGTCTGGTTGGTTCTGAAAAGTTTCCAGAGCCTCAAGGCTGCCCTTTCTCACTGTAACGTGGTAGCCAAGCCTTTCGAGCATATCTTTGCCCATCTCAGCGAGTATTTCCTCATCATCGATAAAAAGAATATTTTCATTACCTATTGGAATCGGTTCAACAGTATCTTTGTTATGCAGTATTTCATCACCGATGACAGGTATGAAAATATGAAAAGCAGTACCTTTTCCAGGTTCACTGGAGAGCGTAATGAACCCGCCATAGCTTTTTATAATCCCATGGACAATAGAAAGCCCCATCCCAGTGCCTTTACCAATACCTTTGGTTGTAAAATAAGGATCGAAGATTTTATCTTTTACTTCCTGAGTCATTCCAGTACCTGAATCACGTACTGATAGTTGAACAAAAGTACCGGTATCAATATGGGGTTCAGTTGTGTTATCCTGCCTGCAGCGATCTATTTCTTTTAATGAAATATCAAGTCTGCCACCTGTCTCTTCCATGGCGTGAAAAGCATTGGTGCAGAGGTTCATCACTATTTGACTAAGTTGTGAGGGATTGGCAAATATATGACCTGTTGCAGAATCAATATCCTCTATAATTTCAATGGTTGTCGGCAAGGATGGGCGAAGCATATTTATTGCTTCTTTCACAATAGTTACCGGTTGAATATATTGGAAGTCTATGTCATCGTGGCGACTGAAAGCAAGGATCTGTGTAACAAGATTTTTTGCCCTATTGCCTGATTCCAAAACCTTTTCTAAATTTTTTTCTATAGTTGATCCGGGTTGGCTATCTTCTTTTGCCAACTCAGTATAACCGAGAATCGCGCCAAGAATATTGTTAAAATCATGGGCGATACCGCCCGCCAGGGTACCAATAGCTTCCAGTTTTTGGGTCTGCAGAAGATGTTTTTCAAATTGCTTGCGATCGGTAATATCTTCCTTGACCGCTAGAAAATGGGTTATAGCCCCATCGCCATTAAAAATTGGGAATATTAGCGCATCCTCCCAGTATAACTCTCCATTTTTCTTTTTATTCTGGAACTCGCCGCGCCATTCTTTGCCAGAAAGAAGGGTTTTCCATAGATTATTATATAATTCAGGGGATGTTGTATCGCTCTGGAGCAAATTAGGGTTCTTGCCAATTACTTCTTGTTTTGAATAACCGGTTAAGTTACAAAATTTTGGATTGACATATTCTATACACCCCTCAAGGTCAGTAATAATTATTGAAACAGGGCTTTGCTGTACTGCAGCACCGAGTTTTTTCAGTTCATCTTCTGCCCGGGCAAGTTTTTTTTTAGTTTTTATTTCACTAAATACTCGTTTCAAAACCATAGGCAAAATATCAGTGAGATCATACCCTTTTATCAAATAATCCTTTGCCCCAAGTTTCATCATTTCTACGGCAATCTTTTCGTCACCATGACCTGTCATCGCAACAAAGATGATATCGTTGGCATGATTAATCAAATTTCGGACAAGATCTGTTCCATCCATATCTGGAAGCTGCTGATCAATTATAAGAACCATGTTTGGGTTTTTTTTAACACTTGTAATAGCATCTGCACCGGTCAACACGCCAAAACAATCAAATTTTGCTCTGCGCAGTGTTTTTTGAATAAGCTTATTCAAGCCCTCATCATCTTCGACCACTAAAACCTGCCTGGTAGCCAGAAGTTCATCAATATTTTTATGTTCATTGTTTTTTTTCATTATTCTCCGTTAATGGTCGGGACCTGAACAACAGACAGGAATAATCCCAATTGACGGATGGCATTGACAAAACTATCATAATCAATAGGTTTTGTAATATAACTGCTACATCCCATTTCGTGACAATTTCCTATCTCCCGGGGATCATCCGTTGTTGTGATCATGATCACTGGCAGTTTTTTTAAACTCGGATCTGCTTTTACCCTTTTCAGCACCTGAACCCCATCTATTTTAGGCATTCGGATATCGAGTAAAAGGATATACGCCTCACCTGATTGTCGGTGAGGTTTGTCGCCTTTCCCAAAAAGAAAGTTTATAATTTCCTGACCATCTTTAAAAAGTAAAACCTTATTGATAATTCCTGCACGTTTGAGATTTTTCTTTATCAGGTTGGCATGACCTTCATCATCCTCTGCAACGAGTATTATAACATCTGTATGCATCATTATTTTCCTTTTGTTTGTTCTATATTACCACTGGGCATTGATACGTAAAAGCGACTTCCCAAACCAATTGTTGATTCTACCCGTATTGCTCCATCAAGTCTTGTCAATATTCTTTTTACAATGGTTAATCCCAATCCTTCTCCTTTATTGTGAGCAGGGTCTAACTGATGAAAAATTTCAAAAATTTTATCCAAATGATTAACGTCTATACCAATACCGTTATCTTCGACACAATAAACAGATTGCTTGTCCACAATTTGGCCAGAAATTAGAATCCTCCCATGGCGATCAGCTTCAAGACATTTCAACGCATTCCCTAAGAGATTTGAAAATACTTGATCCATTTGGATTGTATCACCTTGACATGGGGGTAAATCATCTACGATAATTTCTACATCGGTTTCCTTGATTCTAAATTCAGTCGAGGTAATCACTTTAGAAATTATTTGGTTCATATCCAGTGATTCTTTTTTTAAAGCTGCCCGACCCGATCGAGACAACCGTAACAACCCGGCAAGAAGTGTATCCATTTTTGCAGTGCTAGTGCGAATAAACCTTATGGCCTCAGGAATATCATTGTCAAGGATTGGGGCCAGTTCATTCAAAACATTATCCAAAGAATTAGCAGACAGTGTATTTCGTAGATCCTTTAGTGAATATTCGAGTTCCCTGCTGTATCCGTCAATATTGACCAAAGGAGAACGCAAATCATGGGAAGCTACGTATACGACTTGTTCCAGTTCTTCATTTTTTGCATTTAGGTCTACATTTAGTCGGGAAAGTTTTTTCTCACTTTGTTTGAGAGCTGTGATGTCTACAAAATTAACGATAACTTTCTCTATTTCATTGTCGTTAGAGAATACTGGAATTGCATTAACGATTACCCAAGTTCTGTAATCTTTATCAGGTCTAATTATTCCAATAACATAATCATAAAGCGGTTTTTTTGTCGAAAATACAATGCTTACAGGATATTCTTCGAGAGTAAGAATTTTTGAATCCTCATGCACAAAATTCCAAGAAGGATCAACCGCTTTTTTCCCTGACATTTGCTCATTTGTCAAACCAAGAATATTGGTTGCTTCCGGATTACTGAATAAAATACTTGTATCATAGGCATGTACTACGACTCCAATGAGAAGATTATTCAAGGTTGATCTATATTCTTTCTCGCTAGTTTGATGGGTTTCCTCTAGTAGTTTTCGCTCGATAACAGCTTTCTCTAATTCCTTAACTCGTTGCTCAAGTTCTTCATAAGAAGGTTTATTAATCATTGGTATCTCCACAATGTTTTTCATCCTTTTGATAAGCCATCGCTTTTTAATCCCAGACTAACTTTTACCTAAAATTCGGTCTGACTGCACCAATTTCTCCTAACCACTATGAAAGAGGCTTTCGCAACGAAGCATGAAAGTGGTGAAGTCGGGAGTAGGAGGGGGTGTTGCCAAACGTCCTCGCAGGTTGTGGACTGTTGTGTCACCACCCCTCTGACTCCCTCTGCTTCCAGATAAAACATATCACTTTCACATAAACCCATCTTCTTTATCTGTTTTTTTTTAAATTTTTAAACCTTACGCATGGCACGATAATTTTCCACATTTTCCTCCTTTTTCGACAAATCCACCCTCGTTTCGAGGGGTCATGAGAGAGGGGCAGGTTTGATATATCAATATTCGTGTCACTCAAAATATCTCCTATAACAACCTTAGCTTATTTTAGTATTTGCCTTGGCACGGTTAACCCTTTCCACTGAGTTAGAGGTTGAGATTATCCCTGATTTATAAATGATCATGCCCAAAAACGTGCGCCAAAAGGTGCATTTTAGCAACTTGTGAAATTCAAATTATTTCTCAAAAAACCAGCGATAACTGGAGTATACTAAAACGAAAGATAGTTAGAATGCTCCATTTCTGATAGATATTCTTAAATCCACCCAACTTAAAGATACAGGAAGAAGGTGAATTTGCAGTTTTTCTTAAATGGTTACATTGCCAATACTATCCTCTGCCAGCCAGATATCGTGTGACCGTGTAACCTCTCATGGATAAGGTTGAATCTCAGATTGCTTGTTTATTGTTAGGAATCGGGTAGTGCGTAATTTTCTAGATACAGACATAATGTCTGACAGATAACAGATCACCCTCATTCCTGTTAGGATAGATTGTAACCGCACGTTACAATAATTCTAAAACAAGGAGGGAAGCCATGGGGGATAGTGTGCGCACTAAATTTGTTGGAATGGATGTTCATCAGAAATCAATTTCAATCGCTATAGCCGATGATGGTCCTGATGGAGAAGTGAGGCTTTATGGGAAAATCAAGAACACAGCAGAGGCCATCAACAAGGTGATAAGAAAGCTCGTGTCTACAGGTGCTGAACTACATTTTGTGTATGAAGCTGGTCCTTGCGGTTTTGCACTCTATCGTCATCTCACCGGTAATGGGTTTTGCTGTATAGTAGCGGCACCATCCATGATTCCCAAGAAGAGTGGAGTCCGGATTAAAAATGATAACCGTGATGCAATCGCTTTAGCTCGTCTCCATAGAGCAGGAGAACTCACTCCCATTTATGTGCCTGATACAGAAGATGAGGCGATGCGTGATTTAACCAGGGGGCGAAATGATGCCCGAATTGCTGCACGAAAAGCGAAACAGCGTTTGCACAGTTTTTTGTTACGAAATGATTTTATTTATAACGGCAAAACAAAATGGGTAAAATCCCACTTTAATTGGCTGGCGCAACTTACAATGAAACATCCTGCCCAGTATGTTGCTTTTCAGGAGTCTTGGGCGCCAACATAAACTAACCCACTTCTGCTAACGTAAATTGACCCGTCTCATGCGCAGCAAGTAATAAAATAACCAGAGTAAAAAAGGCCGGTGCGGGAACCTACCGGTGCATTGAAGAGCGGAAGATGATGGTGGTGAGGCAGTGAGAATTAAAGGGATGTTATTCAGAAGAACTGGCACGAAGTGACTGCCCATCAATTTTAACAACTACACAGCGATGGTAGAGACGATCAAGTAATGCATCAACCATATCCTTTGGTTCCAAGAGTTGATACCAGTCATCCGGTTCGAGGTTGGTGGTGATGATAGTGGACTTACCCGCCTCGTAGCGCTCTTTCATGAGTTTGAAGAAGGCGTTCATCTGTTCTTTGTTGAGGGTAAGGTAACCAAGCTCATCGAGTAGTAAAATGTCGTAACGGCAGAGAGCATTTAAGAGTTTTGTTGTGGATCGATCTGCAAGAGAAGCATAAAGATCATCGAGAAGGCGCTGCACATCGTAGAAACGTCCTCGTGAACCAGAGATCAACGCCTGTCGAAGTATCCCTACCGCCAGACCACTTTTCCCGACACCGGTTTTTCCATGGAAGATGATGTTTTCTCCACGCTCCAGGAAATCAAGACCAGCCAAAGTCATAATCTGATTTTTATTTACCATGGGTTGTTGATGGAAAGGTAAAGAATTGAGTGTCCAGTCCCATGGCATCTTGGCATTTCTGATACGATTTATAAGACTTCGCTCCTGATGACATCTCAGCTCTTCCTGGAGGAGGTTATAGATAATATTTTGAACAGCAGTGCCATTTTCAGCACGAGCAATCTGCTGATCCATGATTGCTGCCATTCCTTTGAATTTCAGTTCTTCAAGAAGTCCGTCTATTTTTCGTTTCATGACAGGTCGAAGTACTCTCCCGCAGTATTATTAAGGATGATTTTTTCCAGTCTGGTCACACTTTCCCCACCTTTTTGACTGTCTCTAAATGATTTATTCATTACTCTTTCAATGAGTACGAGACAACAAAGACTTACCACGCTTTTATATACTATTATGTGACAATTAACTTGACCGGTTGATGACAATTATCTTGTCCGGTTCGATCTGGTATATCTCGATCCCAAAAAGAACTTTTCACAAAGGAGGTTTTTGGTGTCGGGTGTCCCTATTAATTCAGAACAGGTCAAGTTATACATGAAAAATCGTAGAGAAGGTAAAACACAGGTTACGGCTGCAGCCAAGGCTGGGATATCGGAACGTTCCGGTCGCCGTGTAGACAAAAGAGAACTACAACCAGGTAGCAATAAGAAACGATATTGGCGAACGAGACCAGACCCCTTTGCCGATGTGTGGGAAAGCGAGATAGTGCCGTTGCTCACGAAGAATGGACAATTTACGCCGATGACATTATTTGAAAAGCTCCAGAAAGATCATCCCGGAGAATATCAGGACAGCAAGCTACGAACTTTTCAACGCAGGGTCAGTGAATGGAAGGCCCTTTATGGAGGTGACCAGGAAGTGATGTTTCGGCAGGAGCAGGTTGCAGGCCGGATGGGCCTGTCCGACTTCACGAAGTTTAAAAAGGTAACAATTACTCTCCAGGGACATCCTTTTACGCACCTGTTGTATCATTTTCGTCTGGCCTTTAGTGGCTGGTGTTCGGTTAAAGTTATTCATGGTGGAGAGTCCTACGCCGCCTTGGCGGAAGGATTGCAGGAT
>JAAELB010000811.1 GCA_024227155.1 Desulfobulbaceae bacterium | reverse complement strand
TGTCGAACGAAGAACTTCATCCGCTGTTACCCTGTCCTATCCTGACTGTGCCGTGAGTTGTGCATGAAAAAAGAATATGATCTGAACCTGCCCGCCCAGGGCAAGAAAGGGGCTTTATCTCCCGGAGCGTTGCTTTCCATAGAAACCCTGCTTCGCTTAAATCCGCACTGGATTGTAGAGGATGTGTCTGAAACAGGGAATCACTTCAGCGCCGCATTGAAAGACCACGAGTCGGGGAAATCATTTGAACTGAACGGCTCCCTTTCCATTCCTGATCCGCAGGCCCTGATGATTTCACTTGAAGCTGGCGATTATGGACAAATATTGATTTACCCCCAAGGTGACGACTACTGGGCTGAAGTTGAATACAACATTGAGATTGGAGCAGAGGGTGAAGAGGAAGGACCGGAAGAAGCTGTAGAGCGTTTGATGGTATTATGGCTGCGCGCCATTAAAGAATATTTACGCATGTATCTGAAAAACAGCATCAACACTGTTTTCTTTAGGTACATAATGAATAAAATCATCCTGAAGATGACCCCATCCCAGAGAAAGATTTCACTGATGCTCATCAGGATTACAGTTGTTGAAATTATTGTGATACTATTCATAGTAATAGCATACGTGATTTTTGTTTTAAGGCCACTTGCATCACCATAGCAGGGAAGATTTATGGATGAGCTACACCCCGGTCAGCGAATTGATACTTTTGAGATTGTTGAAGTACTTCATTCCGGGGAGATGGCCAATGTCTATAAAGCTGAAGATCTCCTCTATGGTCAAGATGTTGTCCTGAAAATTCCGTTAGACGATATCCTTAACCGCCCTATTCTCTACTACCAATATCAAAACGAAGAGTGTCTTGGGAATTATCTCAATCATCGACGGGTTGTTCGTTTTCTGCGTCGGGATCGCTCTCACATTTATCTGGTTCTTGAGCATATCTCAGGTGTTAATCTAAGGCGATTCCTCCACAAAGAAAAACGATTATCCCTTGAAACAGCCCTGAATTATACCTGGAAGATTTCTGAGGGGATAGGGTATCTGCATAACAACGGGATTATCCATCTGGACCTGAAACCGGATAACATCATGGTTCTCCCAGGAGGCAGTATCAAAATTCTAGATTTTGGTCTGGCAAACCATCTCTCTACCACCGATTTACTCTGCCAGGATCTACCAGGGCCCAAAGGGACTCCATATTATATCGCACCCGAACAACTCTGCGGCAGGCGCGACTATTTTCAGAGTGATATCTATAGCCTTGCGATCATTCTCTATGAAATGCTCACAGGAGAGCTTCCTTTTGGCCGTTCGAAGAAGCTTTCACTGGTACGGTCGAGAATAAAAAAAGATCCAATTCCGCCACGTTTTTTTGAAAGAAATATTCCTGGTTCGATTCAGGAAATAATTCTTACCGCATTGGAAAGAAAACCGGAAAAAAGATTTCCTACGATTGAAGAATTTTCTTCGGCACTGAGAAATTATACCGATTATCCAACAACATTACGGGGTTGCCTGGTTACCAAACCCCTGCCGTTTCTCTGGTTTTTCAGCCCCCTTGGCTGTGAGGATATCGTGGACAAATCATCTGAGAAGCAGTCTCATAAAGGATCCGAAGAACGTCATATACTCGGCTGCATTGTCGATCATGACTGTGCTGATCTGGTTATTGAACAGGTGAAACGAGAAGCCCTGCTCCGTGGAGGCCAGATCACACTACTCACGGTTACAGAGGACGAAATCGACGATCACCTGGTAAAATACGCAAATGAAGTTGGCGGAAGACAATTCAGCAAAAGGCTGGATAGATATTTGGCCAATCTTAAGCGTTATAATCTGGAACCTACGCTTCGTATCCGTAAAGGGCAGCCTGTTGAAATAATAGCAGATACGGCAATGCAACTAGATGCAGAGGTTGTTATTCTCGGTTCACCAAGACCACAAAAGGGGTTGGCGGGGATCTTTGCTGGCTCGACAATAGATGATGTTATAAAAAACTGTAGTGGGACGGTGATTATCAGCGAAACAGTATCTCCTGCTTTTCCACCATTTTTCACCTCTTTTAAGGAGTTGAGTGCAGAGCGTATTGCTGAAATTGATCTTTTTCTAACTGATACCTGGGTGCATCATCTGAACTGGTTCTCAGGTACTACCTGTGCCATTTTACATGGTTCACCTGGAGGAACCTTGGATCACCATGGGTGCCAATTTAACGAGTGGCTGGCGGAATTACCTGAAGGTTCCGGCTGGAGGGAGCTTCTAGATGCAGTTCGTGAGCCCCATGAAAAGTTTCACCAGGCAATAGAGGAAATGGCTGAGATCGCAGAGGGGTCGAAAAATAATGAAATCAGAGCTTTGATTCAGCAATATCATATAAAAGTGCTGCCCCTGTCACTGGCACTGAAAGAAGGACTTCAGGCAATCAGCCAAAAACTGGGGGGATCTCACCCATGAGACTTGCTGTCTTTGCTGATATCCATGGTAACCTTGAAGCTTTGCAGGCGGTCATGCTTGACTGGAAGGAGCAGCGGATTGATCGCTATATATGTCTGGGGGATGTTGTTGGCTATGGGGCAAATCCCAATGAGTGCGTTGAATTTGTACGGTCGCTACCAAATAATATAACTCTTCTTGGGAACCACGATGCGGCGGCAACATGGGGGGAAACACCCTATGGCATGAGTCAGGGAGCACAGCGGGCAATTTTCTGGACAATGGAGAAATTAACCACGGAGAATAGTGAATTCCTCAAAAGTCTTCAACCTGTAAGGGAAATGGGGGAGATGGTATTTTGCCACGCAAATCCATATAACCCGAAGGCGTGGCGTTATGTGAATGGCAAAAAATACGCGGCCCGTAGTTTTGCCGGAACAGCCAAGAGGCTTATTTTTGTCGGACACACCCATAAACCACTGATCGTAACAAGGAAAAATATTTTTAACATTGTTTTTGAATATCCGGGCGAACCGTATGTATATGCTGTTGGAGGTTTGAACCGCTATATTTATAATTGTGGCAGCGTGGGTCAGCCCAGAAATGGAAAACCACATGCCTGTTACCTTATTTACGATACGCGGGAGCAACTGCTCAGCTTCCAGCGGGTTGAGTATGATACCCAAAAAGCTGCGGCAAAAATCATAGAGGCAGGATTGCCAGCCCATTTAGCAAGGCGGTTGATTGCCGGAATATAGCTACAAAGAATAAAACTGAATCAGTGCGGAGAGTGATTGTGAGATGGACATTTAAAAACTTGGATCTTCGCCAGAAGTTTCTGCTTCTCTCTTCTGTTATCACAGTGGTTTTTGCCTTTGTATTGTCCGGAATTTTTTATAGTTATATGAAAAAAGTGGTTATTGAAGATGCTCTGGAAAAATCAGAGCTGATCCTGCAGGAGGTAGAGGCAATTCGTGGCTATATCAAAGATGAGTTGCGTCCCAAGATGTATGAGCTTCACGGGCAGCAGGATTTTATCCTGGAGGCAATGTCAACAACCTATGTCAGTATGAGGATAATGAGACGGTTCCAGGAGACCATGGAAGGGTACTCCTACCGGCGGGTGTCGGGGAATCCACATAATCCTGAAAATATTTCCAATAGTTGGGAAGACGACAAGTTTGAGTACTTTGAGGGAAATCGTCAAAGGCAGCTGTGGCAGGGGCAGGTTTCATCCAATGGTATTGCTTCGTTTGTCAGCGTTATTCCTGACTATATGGAAAAAGAGTGTTTGTTTTGCCATGGTGACGCCGGGGATGCGCCCCCGGCACTTATAGAGAAGTACGGAAATGTAAATGGTTTTCGCTTTGAGGAAGGTGATCTTGCCGGTTTAAACTCTGTGTCCATCCCAATTTCAGCACCTCTATCTCGTTTACGGACTCTTTCCGTCATGATATTTCTACTCACCCTGGCCAGTGCCTTGGTTCTTCTTGTTGTTTTAAATGTCCTTTTTAATAAGCTGGTGGTGACCAGGCTCTCTTTTATGGTGGATTCTCTGGCAGAGGGCACCACTCAATCCTCCATTGTTAAAGCTGTGGTAGCTCCAAGGGGGCCCCGTGATGAGCTAGATTCCCTACAGGCCTCTTTTCGTCAGCTTGGTAGATATGTTCGCTCGGCGAGAAAGGGAGATGATCTGCAACCCAATTTCATCGGGCCTTATGTAGTGGGTGAGCCGGTGAGTATGGGGGGGCTGAGTTGGTTGTATCGTGGTCATCATGGGGAGACAGGTGAACAGATATTGTTGAAAATTCCCTTTAACAATCTATATGTAAACCCTCTATATCGTGCCTGTCTGCAGACGGAGTTAAAAATAGTTAAGGAATCCCATCATACTAACATCCTTCAGGCAAAAGATCAGATAGGGGATGTTCTTGTCTTGGCCAGTCTAGATGATATTGCTACTTTGACGTATACAGAGAAGTTGATTGGGGCAAAAGTTGCCACTCTCTGTAACCAGCTGTTTGATCTTCTTGCCTACCTGCACACCGCAGGCGTTGTTCACCACGATCTGCGGCCAGGGAATATTCTTATTACTGGAGATGGTACCTTGTTTCTCGCTGACTTTGCTCTTGCACAGAGGCAGGATGTGGCGGATACAATATTTGAGTCTGGAATGGGGCCCCAGGGGGATCATAGATATATGGCACCTGAACAGTTAAGAGGCATGCGTGGTGATTCGCGCAGTGATATTTATTCGCTGGGAATGTTATTGTGTTTCTTCTTTACCGGACAATTGCCATATCCTGAGGCAGGGGAGCCGGTTACAAAAAAGGGGTGGCTAAAGGCAAAAAGAAGTAGCCAGAAGATTGTTGAAAAACAGGTGGGGCTTGATATGAAACTTATTGATATTATAAAAAAATCAATTGCCTTTGATGCCAGTGAACGATATCAGTGGATTGAGGATATGCGTGATGATTGTATGGATTATTTACGAGTCCATCAAAAATAAGTGACTGTGAAAAGAGGGACGTAAGTGGGTAGAGAACAGCAAAGAAGACAGGAGCAGGCGAAATATACCAGGCTACAGACCAAATTTCTCCTGGGCCTCGCCGCAATTCTAATATTTTTTTCGGCCCTTGCTTCAATAACTATCTATTACTTTCAAAAAAAGTCTCTTGAGGAGGATGCCTATCAGAAGTCAGAGCTGGTGATGACGGCGATGGCGGCGAATCGCAGTTATGTAAGAGAGGTTCTGCGGCCCAAAATGTACTCAATTCTGGAGAATGACGATTTCATGCTGGAGGCGATGTCCTCGTCCTATATCAGTAGAAATGTGATGGAGCGCTTTAATAAAGATTTCTATGATTTTATTTATCGCAGGGTAGCCATAAACGCTAGAAACCCGGATTATGAGGCGAATGACCGGGAGGTGAAGATGATAGATTATTTTTCAGAAAATCCGGTTGTTGAAGAATG
The DNA here is from genome assembly GCA_024227155.1 of Desulfobulbaceae bacterium. Lineage (GTDB taxonomy): Bacteria > Desulfobacterota > Desulfobulbia > Desulfobulbales > Desulfocapsaceae > Desulforhopalus_A. The sequence goes on along the minus strand of JAAELB010000811.1, from coordinate 18,293 downwards.
GAAAGGATTTGTAGAAAAAGATGATCAGCGATTTTTCATGCGCTATCGTCCTGTATATGCAGAAGAGTCCTGTACAAGATGTCATGGTGACCCCAAGGATGCTCCAGAACAAATTATTGATCTTTATGGAGGTGAGAGGGGATTTCACCGGCAGGCTGGTAACGTGTATGGAGTTATGAGCATAGGTCTTCCTGTTGATTTGAGTCTACGTAAAATTAAAGAGATTGCTCTTACTGTTTTTCTTGGGGTTTTACCTTCTATTCTCTTTCTTTATGCTATGATCAGCATTTTTTTCAATAAGGTGATTGCCCAGAATTTAAACAATTTGCTGGGTATTTTTCGAGCCAGTCTCAGTGATGATAAAAATTTGACGCCCTATAGTTCAACCGATCCGGTGGATGAAATCAGTGAGTTGACCGAGGTGGCCAGGCATATGGCTGAGGATCTTCAGGAAAATAGGGAGCAGCTGGAAAATTATGCTGCCAAAATCCTTCAAAGCAAAGAGCTGCTCCAATCGGTTTTTGATGGCATCACGGATCCTGTGGTACTGATGGACTTGCAGCAGAAGATTAAAAATGTAAATCAGGCATTTCTTGCTCGTTATTCCTTCACCTTAGAGGAGGTTATGGGCAAATGCATAGCGGATCTGTCCCTGGCCGGGCTCTGTCCGCTGGTTGAATTCGATGATATCTTCAGTGCTTGTCCAGAGAAGCCGGTAAGCCGGCAGAAAAATATGGGCAATGGCGAAATTTTCCTTATTAACTTTTACCCTATCCATGATGAACAGGGTCATTGTGACAGTATAGTCTGTTATGTAAAAGACATAACGGAACAAAAAAAACTGGAGTTGAAAATTCAGCAAACTGAGAAAATAGTGTCCATGGGACAGCTTGCAGCGGGTGTTGCCCATGAAATCAACAATCCTCTGGGAATTATTCTCTGTCATGCTGATCTGATAAAGGATGATCCTCATCTGTCCGAGGAGTCCCGGACGGATCTCGAGATTATCGAAAAACATGCGGGTAACTGCCGAACCATCATCGCCGATATGCTGAATTTTGCCCGCCAGCATAAATCTATCAAAGAGCTCTCTTCCATCAATACAATCATTCAGGATGTGGTTCAATTTTCAGCCAATCAGTTCCAGCAGCAGAACATCACGATAGATCTGGATCTTGACACTACGGTACCACCCATCAGCGTTGATGTAGACAAGTTGAAGCAGGTCTTTTTTAACTTGTTGATAAACAGTGCCCAGGCCATTGAAGAAAATGGTTACATCCTGTGTACAACCAGTTTTGATAGCATGCAGCAGCAGGTGATTGTTACCATTGAAGACAACGGTGGGGGCGTGCCCCCGGAGATGGTCGATAAAATATTTGAACCTTTTTTTACCACTAAAGATCCGGGGAAAGGAACCGGCCTGGGGCTATCCGTAAGTTATGGCATAATAAAGGATCATTATGGTGATATTTCGGTGGAGAGTGTACCGGACCAAAAAACTCGCTTTACGGTGACACTGGCCTTGGGGGAGGAGGAAAATGACTAAAGATTGCTTGCTGATTATCGATGATGAACAGGATCTGCGCAATGGGTTGAAGAGAATGCTGAGTCGACGCTTTGAGGCTCTTGAGATCCTCACGGCTGCGGATGCGGAGAGTGGGCTGGCGGTAATTGAAAAGTTCGCAATCGACCTTGTTCTTCTGGACATTAAAATGCCGGGTATGAGTGGTATTGAGATGCTTGAGCAGCTTGGAAGAACGGCACCCTGGCTGACCACCATAATGATGACAGGCCACGGCTCCATTGAAATAGCTGTGGAAGCAATAAAACTGGGAGCATATGATTTTATAACGAAGCCTTTTGATAAAGAGGATCTTTGTAGACTTATCAGCAAAGGAATCGAGCGCAAGCGACTCATTCAGGAAAACATTCGCCTTAAGCAGCAGGTTGGGGATATGGGGAGCCGAACTGAGTTTGTCGGGCAGTCCGAACCCATGCGAGCTTTTTTAGGCCAGCTGCGTACTGTTGCCCGTTCAAACTACACAACCCTTGTGAGGGGAAGCTCGGGAACGGGCAAAGAGCTCACGGCCCGTGCTCTCCACAGTCTCAGTGGGCGCCATGACAAACCGCTTGTGATGGTGAATTGTCCGGCGATCCCGGAGCATCTCCTTGAAAGTGAACTGTTCGGTCATGTTCGTGGTGCATTCACCGGTGCTGATTATGATCGGATTGGGCTCTTTGGTGAAGCTGATGGGGGAACAATCTGTCTTGATGAAGTGGCCGATATTCCCATAACGGTACAAAGCAAGCTGCTGCGGGTACTCCAGGAACAAGAAATTATGCCCTTGGGAGGGGGCATAACAAAGAAGATTGATGTAAGAGTTATCGCTTTGACGAATCTTGATCTTGAAGAAATGATAAGGGAGCGGACCTTTCGTGAGGATCTCTTTTATCGACTCAATGTTGTAACACTGAGAACTCCCTCACTGGATGAGATTGTCGATGATATTCCACTGCTGGTCAACAACTTTACCGTTCAGGTCTGTAAGGAGCTGGAGTTGCCGGAACGACGGTTCAGCCTGCGGGCAGTCAATGCATTAATGCAGCGACAATGGCCTGGTAATGTAAGAGAGTTACAGAATATTGTGCGACGGGCCGTGATGTTTTCTACAACCGATGTGATTGATATAGCAGAATTGCAGTTCTTAGAGGTTCCGCTCCATAAAAGTACCAATTATTCTGACACCCACGCTCTTGATGGTGATGATCAAATCATTGAATACAAGGCCGCTAAAGAGCAGGCAGTCGACGATTTCACCATGAAATATATCGTTCGCCTGTTACAGGCGACAAAGGGAAATGTCTCCCATGGTGCTGATGTCTCTGGTGTTTCCAGGACAGCACTGCAGAAGATTATGAGAAGATATAATATTAATGGTGCTGATTACCGGGTATAAGGGAATAGGGCGGGAATTTCATAAATCAACGGGCTCATAAATTCATATCCCACCACAAACAGATTCAATCTCAGAGGTCATCAGCCACCCTTTTCTGCCGGCAGCGTCCGTCACATAGCTATAGGCTCCATGGGTCTTGACTGGATATACCCGCCTTCCTTCCTGGATTGCACCAACCGAAGTTGATGATTCAAAGGGGGAGATCAGGATTTTCGCTGATGAAGATGTTACGATGGATGGGTTAAGTTGTTGATATTTAGTTAATACGCCACTTGCAGTCAGGGCGAGCAATATAATGCTGCTGCTGTATACGCCAATACGGAGTGATTTGCCAAAACTGATTTTAACAGCAAAGATCAGAAAGAGTGCCACTATTGCCAGGATAAGAAGGGTGAGTGTCGCCCACTGGTTGATTGAAAATAGTGAAAAAAGACGGTCCACTCCTTCAGGTTCCTGCTGAAAAAGCCCGCTTTCTTTGCGTACCTTGTCCAGATTTCCACTGATGTCTGAGTCAGAGGGACTGAGGATAGCAGCACGCTCATAGTTGACTATGGCCTTTCCAATCTGGCCATTTTGCACATAGCTGTTCGCCAGATTATAAAGCAGTGAAGCTGAGTAACCTGAGTTTTCGGCAATATCTTCAAAAAAATCGATAGCTTGTGCGTAGTTACCCTGGCTGAATGCTCTATTTCCCTGATCAAAGAGCGTCTCTGTTTCCGTTGCTGCAAGGCATTGTGGCATTATGATAAACAGCAGGAGAAAGAGTAGCAGATACTGTTTTTTTGATATACTCATTATGGTCCTTAGGAGCTTGTCCGAGAATAGGAATTTGGGTCATAATCGAGAAATTTTAACAAAATAAGCGCAGCCATATAGTTAATATTGCGAGCATTATTTTTTTCAAATTCCGAAGAGTAGGGGCAAAAGGCCATTTTCGGACAGGCTCCTAGCATGACAGACCCTCCAGATCTTTCTTGAGCAGGATAAATAATTTACCCATATCATCGCTGGAAAGTGTAGCACCACCGTAAGCGGCCTGCTCTGCAAGACTAAATGTTTTTAGTAGCGATGAGCCCGGCTCCATCTTGCCATGTATGTCCGCCAGGCTGATTGCAGACGGTTCCACCTCACACAGCTTGGCAAACTGATTTTGAATAGCAGTGCGGCAGAGTAAGAGAAAACGCGCCGGGTCCCTGGCCTTCATTGCCTGTTCGGTGGCGTCGAGGTCTCTTTGAAGTTGTGAACGTCTGTTTTTATTTAACTGAATCTCCGGGTTATTCCGATGTCTCTGTTGACGATATTTGACAATAAGTGCCGATAAAGAGATGAGGAGTAGGGTCATGCAACTGACAAGGTACCAGGTTTTTTGCGGTAGAGTCTGGGGTCTACGGCTGAATTCTCCAAGGTCCAGATGCAGGGGTGATAGGCCCTGAATTCGTTCCGACGTTTCCACCTTTTCACTTGGAAGCTGTTGCCTTGTCTGTGGTGCGACAGCTACTGCTAAGGGTTGAACCTTGCCCGCTTTAACGCTCAGAAGAATAGGGCTACTACTCTTGGTGATGTATTTTTTCTTCGACGGATCAAAATAGCTAAATTGTAATGGTGGGACCTCATGCACACCGCCACTTTTTACTACCACCGCCTGCTCAAAAGTCTTTTTACCACCTGCGGCTCCCGCGCCACTTTCAAAGTTGGCGGTGGGGGAGTAGGTTTTCCATGAATTTCCTTCCGGGAAAACCGGAGCTTCAACCCGGTCAAAATTTCCACTGCCACTAATTGTTGTGTTCAGGGTAATGGGCTCGCCAACTTCTATCTCTGTAGGCTTAGCCGAGACTGTCATGTCAAAATCACCGATAGCTCCTGTGAAGCCTTCAGGTCTATTTTCTGCAGGTAGTGGCAGTACAGTGAATACAAGATCGGAACTTTTTACGGTTATAGGCCGACGTTCATAGTTGCCAAAAAAATCCTCGAACATAGAGTCATCAAAGAGACTGCCACCAAATGAGGAAAAAGGAGATCTGGAGCGTCTTTTCTGCGGGATAAGAAGAGTTGCATCGAGGCTGAAACTAATTGGATGACTTCCTGTTTTAATCCCTGAGAGACTGGTCTGCCAGGTTATCACGTGGAAACTCTTACCCTGGTATGTTTCCTGACTCTGTTGCGGCTCAGAGCTCAACTGTTCCATGACCACGCCATCCCCTGAAAGAGAAGGAAGGGTGCTGATATCGGTTTTATATTCTCTGCTTAAATATACTTTTAGCGTTACCGGAACAATTTCACCGGGATAATATTCCCCTATTTCCGAGAGCTTGATAAATGCGATATCTTCCAGTTTTACTTCTGAGCGTTTCTCCGCCTTGCTGCTTTGCCCCGGCCCGGTTACCTCAAAAGCAATTGGTTTGGTGCTGACAGTCTCCCCAGCCGCTGTGACTTGTATTGGCGGGATGGTGTAGCTACCGGGCTTAAGTGCCTGGACAAGGTAATTATGGGTAATGGATGATGTAATACTACCGTTGACCATATTTATCTGACTGGCCTGGCCCCTGGAGTGGAGCCGAATGTTCTTTATATCAGGTAACGTTATAGCAGCGTTACGGCTTGTGCCGGAGATGGCAATGGTCAAGCGTGCTGCACGGTCCAGTGGATAAGAATGGTGGCTGAGAGTGGCATCCACACTAATCTCTGCAAGGGCCGGGAGGGCGCAAACAGCCGCGAGTGTGAGCAAAAGCAGTGTATATCTGAGAACTATCAGTTTCTTCATTACCAGTCCTGACCTACGTCATTGTCATCGTTGCTGCGTCCTGCGGGCACAAAGTTGAGCTCGCCTTCTTCATTTTTAAGGGCGTTGAGGAGTCGTTCTGCCTCTTCTTTTGTCATCTTCCCCTGTTGCCGGCGTATTGTATCCTGCTGGGCCTGTTCCTCGCCCCCTTTTTCTTCCTGCTTATCCTGATTAATTGCCACAGGCTTTTCATTATCCCCGCTCTCTTCTTTTTCAGTCGCAGGAGCAGCATCTTCCTCCTGCTGCTTCTGTTGGGCCGTTTGCTGTTCTTTGTTCTCACTCCCTCCTTGCTCTGCGGCTGCCTCCTCCCCTTGTTGAGCTGAATCCTGAGTTTGATCTTGTTGCGAGCTCTCCTGACTGTCCTGGCCGTTTTGCTTGTCTCCCTGTTGTTGATCCTGCTTCTGGTCCTGGCCCTGTTCTCCTTCCTTATTTTCCTGCTTGTCCTGTTCTTGATTTTCCAACTGTTTTTGTAACTCTTCCAGCTGTTGCTGTATCAGATCATGGTTGTGTTGTGCGTTTGAATCGTCAGGGGCAAGCTGAATTGCTGATGCCAGTGACTCTATTGCCTGATTCCACTGTTCCATCGTGGAGTTGGGATCGCCCTGCTGCATTTCCACACCTTTCTGGTAGTGGCTGTTGCCTTTATTATAATAGGCTTTTTGCTGCAGCTCTAAGTCGTCACTTTTGAGAGCTTTTGAAAACGAATCAATGGCGTCGTCATACATATTGTTTTTATATGAGCTTGTTCCGTAGTTATAGAGAAGTTCAGGGTCATCTGGAGACTGTTCCAGCTGTTTACTGTAATATTCGGCTGCCTGGAGAAAATCCCCCCGTAAAAAGGCCTTTTCGCCTTCCGAAGCATCTGCTCTTCCTGCTGCCAGCGCCATACATAGCAGGAGCACTCCAGCCACCTGCTTGCTCCTGGAACTCTTAAGCTTTTTTTGTAGTTTAGAAAAGAGTGGTGGTGGACCATTATTTCTTCTTTCACCAATGAGAAACTCCAGTACCAGCAGGATGAGTGCTGCGCCAAGTGGCCATTCGAATCGTTCCAGCGGTACCTTATGCCGTCGCTCGGCCAGTTCTTCTTTGGGGATAAGAGCCAGCTTCTGCTGATAAATTGTTTCTAAACCCTCTCCCGCGCTGCCAAGGGGGACATAGAGGCCATTACTTTTTTCCGCAATTTCAGTAAGTGTTGTCTGATCAAGCCTTGAGGTGACAAAATTACCGCTCTTATCTTTAATAAATCCTTTGCCGCCTGGGGCGGGAATAAGCTCTCCTTCACTGGTGCCGACACCAACTGTGTAGACGGTGAGGCCCTCAGCTGCACCCGCCTCTGCTGCGGCAAGAGCATCACCTTCCAGGTTCTCACCATCGGTGAGGATGATGAGAATTTTGTGATTGGCCCCATTGCTAAGTATTTCTTGCGCCCTGTTGATCACTTCACCAATGTTTGTGCCGCCCCTGGGGATAAGATCTGTGGTCACAGCAGCCAGCGACTGCTCGAAGGCATCATAATCCATGGTGAGGGGGCACATAAGGTAGGCGGAACCGGCAAATGGCAGGAGGCCGACGCGGTCGCCTTCAAGCTGCTGCACAAAGTCGAGTATTGCAAGATGAGCCCGCTTCAAGCGGTTTGGCTTGATATCTTCTGCCAGCATGCTTTTAGAGGTATCAAGGGCAAAAAGCAGATCTATACCCTTGCGTTTCACCTCAATCCATTTGTATCCATATTGTGGTCTTGCAAAGGCGACAAAACAGGCAAATATTGCACCAAGAAGGAGGATGTTTTTATACAGCCTTTTTCTCTTTGAAATATTCCTGGTCAATTGCCCCATAAGTTGATGGGAAGCAAATTTTGATAGTGTCGCCTCTCTTTTCTTTTGCAGAAAGCGAAAGATCATGGCAAGGCAAATACAAACAGACAGTCCAACAAATAACCACATTGGTTGTGCAAAATTCATGGCTATTCTCCTCCCTTCATCACGGCATCCTCTTTTTAGACTGATACAGTTCAAACCCGAGCAGCAGCAAAACAGCACAGAGAAGATAGGGGAAAAGCTCCCGGTAATTTTCAAATTTCTTTATGGTTCTGGTCGTCGTTTCCATTGTGTTTATTTCTTCATATATCTTGGCAAGCGATGCAGTGTCAGTGGCACGGAAATAGATGGCGCCTGTCATTTCAGCAACTTCGCCCAGGGTTTTTTCATCAATATCAACCTTTGCCTGTATCAGCCGCCTTCTACCGAAACTGTCGATCACCGGCATTGGAGCTTCCCCCCGGGTTCCAGCTCCGATGGTGTACACTTTTATGCCGAGAGTTTCAGCGGCTTCCGCTGCCGCGAGGGGTGGAATTCTCCCTGCGTTATTCATGCCGTCTGTGAGCAGGATCATTATCCTTGATTTTGATTTGCGGTCTCGCAGTCTGTTTATGCCGCTGCCAATGGCGGAACCGATGGCTGTACCATCTTCCACCATGCCGATCCTGAGGGATTCAAGTCGCTTTCTCAACCAGCTGTGATCAAGGGTTAAGGGACTGACCAGATATGGTCGTCCACCAAATGCGAGAAGGCCTATACGGTCGTTGGGGCGCTGTTCGATAAACTCATCCACCACCTTTTTCACAACGTCAAGTCTATTGGTGGGTTTGCCGCCTAAGGTAAAGTCCATCGCTTCCATGGAACCTGAAACGTCGACAGCAAGGAGTATATCAATACCGCTGGCCTCTATCTCGGTACTACTGCTTCCCAGCTGTGGCCTTGCAACCCCAAGGATAAGCAGAGCAAGGACGATGAGACGAAGGAGAAAACTTAATCTACCCGGCTTGGCCTTTCTTGCGCCGCCAAGGGAGGCTGCAATGGAGGTGGTCGAAAAGAGCAGTGCGGGAGCCGCGCCACGCCTTGAATAGAAAAACGCGACGAGGGGCAGTAAGGCGAGGAGCCAGAGTAGTTCCGGATGGAGAAATCTCATGATGCACCCCTTTGGTTTACGGGCACAGTTGGGGGCTGATGAGTTCCTGCTGCAGTGACAGGTTGAGAGAGCGTCTTGTCCTGTTCACCAGCGACTGTCGGTTTGGTCTTGATCACAAAGGTCGTTACTGAATCTTCCATTGAGGTGAGATGATCATTTTCAGGGATGAGATGGGCAAATTTTGCCATATCCGCCTGCTCCAGACATTCCTGTAGCTCTCCTTTAAAGTTTTGTAGCTCAGGATTGGTGCCAAGCTCAGAACTGTGGAGAAATTCCATGGTGGTTTTTCTTGTCGACTTTATGGCAAACCGGGATTCAATATAGCGGCGGAGAATTCCGCTTGCCCTGTCCATGTAGGCAAGACCATGGGCGGGGGTGCGAATGGCTTTGGCTTCAGCCAGTTCTGTAAGGGCAATGTCCCAGGGGGGGACTGGCGGCGGTAAAGCCTCCCTTTTTCGTTTAAGGTAATAGTACAGCAGGGCCACTAGTATCAGCACCACAACTATGGCAATAGCGATGGGAATATACGGTAGGGGCTCGGTTGTGGCAACGGGGCCGTAGATGTCAAAAAGTGTCTGGGGTTGAGTGGCTGGTGGTTGGAACTGTTGGGCGCTGTTTTGTGGTTGCTGCAGTTGTGGCACCAGTTGCAGCTCTTCTTCCCCGGTGGCCTGTGCCAGCTGTACAATGGGCAGACAGCAGAGCAGGCCGGTTATCATAAACAATATCACTTTATTCATGAGAGCCTCCCTTTACGGCTGCTGAAAAAACTGAGCAGCGGTGGGAGATAGGAGCGGTCTGTTAAGAGATCAAGGAGATCGATTCCCGCTGAACGAATACTTTTATGGATATGTTTCTGCCGCATGCTGGCGAGTTTTTTATATTCGTCCCTCACGTCTTTACGTGAGGTGTCGAGCTCGACCTGTTCACCACTCTCCGCATCTTCAAGGGTAATCCAGCCGATATCCGGCAGCTCAAATTCCCTTGGATCTGAGACGATAAGTGCGATCAGATCGTGGCGTCGGTTGCTCACCTGGAGCTTTGGCTGCAGCTCATGGAGTTCCTGGTCAAAATTGCCTGGAAGACAAAAATCAGAGATAAGAAAGGCGACACATTTTCGTTTTATTACCCTGTTGGTAAAGTCGAGCACAACCTTGATATCAGTTTTTTTGCCCTTGGGCTTAAAATAGAGAATTTCACGTATGATCCTGAGAATATGGCTGCGACCTTTTTTCGGCGGGATATAGAGTTCAACAAAGTCGGTGAACAGTACAAGGCCCACCTTGTCGTTATTTTTAACTGCCGAAAATGCCAGCACAGAGCCAAGCTCCGCCATGAGTTCTCGTTTGGAGCTACTGGCGGAACCAAACTCACCGGAGCCACTGATGTCTATCATCAGCATGATGGTGAGTTCCCGCTCTTCTGTGAATTTTTTGATGTGGGGGATTCCGGTGCGGGCTGTGACATTCCAGTCTATTGTCCGGATGTCATCGCCCGGAACATATTCCCGTACCTCATCAAAGTTCATTCCCCGTCCTTTGAAGACAGACTGGTAGCTTCCCGCAAGGCTGTCGTTGACAAGCCGATTGGTTCGTACCTCTATCTGGCGAACTTTTTTCAGGATTTCCCTGGTAAGTTGTGTGTCCATAGTGTGGATTACTCAGTAATCAGGGAACAGGGACAGTGTCGAGTATTTTTCTGATAATATCCTCACTGCTGATGCCTTCCGCCTCGGCTTCATAGCTGATCCGGAGTCTGTGGCGAACCACGTCGACAACCGCGGCCTTGACATCGTCCGGGGTGACATAGCCCCTGCCGGCGAGAAAGGCCAGGCAGCGGGAAACCGCCTTGAGGCTGATTGTGGCTCTGGGTGATGCGCCGGTTTCTATGTAGTCTTCAAGCTCAAGCTGGTAGCTCTTGGGTTCCCGGGTTGCATATACCAAAGAGACAATGTAATCCTTGATCTTGTCGTCCATGTAGATGGAGTTGATCACTTTGCGGGCACCAAGAATGTCGCTTGGCTCTGCCACCGGGGCAATTTGTATTTCTGAGTCGGTCTGGTCAAAGCCGTCCAGAATTGTTCGTTCTTCTTCACGGGTGGGATAGCCGACCACCACTTTTAACATGAAACGGTCAACCTGTGCCTCTGGCAGGGGGTAGGTTCCTTCCTGCTCAATGGGGTTCTGGGTTGCAAGAACAAGAAAGAGTTCCGGGAGCTTAAAACTCTGCTCTCCTATGGTCACCTGTTTTTCCTGCATAGCCTCTAAAAGAGCCGACTGTACCTTGGCTGGAGCCCTGTTGATTTCATCCGCCAAAATTAGCGAGGAGAAGATGGGCCCCTGCTTGACCTCAAAAGAGGTCTCCCGCGGGTTGTAGATCTGGGTACCGATGATATCTGCCGGCAACATATCCGGGGTAAACTGGATTCGTCTAAATTCTGTCTGTATAGCTTTTGCGAGGGTTTTTACCGCCAGGGTCTTTGCCAGTCCCGGAAGACCCTCAAGCAGGATATGTCCCCCTGAAAGTAAGCCGATGAGGAGCCTTTCGACCAGGTGTTCCTGCCCCACAATGACCTTCGAGAGCTCGTATTTGAGAGGAGCAATCCACGTTGAGCTTTCCTTGACCGCTTCGTTGATTTTCTGGATCGAGCTGTAGACATCTTCCGACGGCTGGGGTGGGGGAGGTGTTACAATGGGTGCCGGCGTTAATTCATTTGCAGTAGTTTTAGTCATGATGTGCCTCAAAGGTGCTGATATGTTCAAGATGTGAGAAAAAATATTTCAATGGATATAACTATATCCATCCTACATTACCTGATTCTTTCACAAACATTACAAAGCTGTAATGTTTGTGAAAGAATCCTCTAAAGGCGCAGGTAGTGGTTCCGCTTTTTCTTAGGAACTCTTTTTGTTGCAGCGAAAAAAAATAATTTTTCAAAGTCAGGGCTAAACTGTAGTTGTCCTTTTGTAAGTAAAGTAAGTGAGGGTAAAACTTGTTTTACTATGGCCGCATATCTCTCAAATGATAAATATTCTCTCACCTGACATCTGTACAGATAGCCGAATACAAAGGCCGCTACCTCTACCATTTTATTATCGGGAAAAAGGCTGCCAAATTCATGATCAATGATGATGTCCTGCCCCGATCCTGAATCAGAGAGAAGAATATTGTCGCTGTGCAGATCCAGGTGGACATAACCAGCCTTTAACATCCGTGAAATAAGGTTAAAAGTTCTTTGCAGGATTTTCTCTATTTCTTTTTCGTTTTCTGCCTGTTTCTTTAGAATTTCAATGAGTGGCATGCTGTTTGACTTTCCATTGCTTAACAGCATTTCTTGTCTGGCAAATCCGTTAATGAATTTAATGCCATAGCCGTACATCTTACTGGTTGGTACCCCCAGTTTGTGGGCGAGTCTGGTATTCTCGAATTCCCGGAGGAGATCAGTTTTGCGTTTTTCCCTGCCTGCAAAATATCTGAGAGATGCCTTCAGCCTATTACCAAAGCTTAGATGAAGGTGGGTCTTGATAAGAAAAGGCTCTGGTTGTGCGGTCTGAAGTAGAACTTTTTTATCGGGGGTTGATTTAAGGGAGATTACCGAGTCTTTTTCTTCATAATCATTTATAGAATGGCAGATCCGCTTTAATGCGTCACAGTGAAATCCTGCAACTGGTCTGATCCTCCAGCCACCTCCTATGTCTATTACTGCTGAGTTCTTAGAGGAAGTGAGCATCAGGCCAGGAGCGGGGATATATTAAAAGTAACATTCATTCTTCCATTCATAATCTTCTGTAAAAGGCTTATCAAAGATTGTTTCAAGCATGAATTTTGTCACTCTTGTGACGTTATATGACCCATGAGCACGTTTCCATCCGTTTGAGGCGATGTTTTTGAGTTCGTCTCGATTTTGGCAATAGTGGAGTATCTTTTCCAGAAGATCCTCATTCTGGTGATAATAGATCACCTCTTCTGGAGAAAAAAGCGTCCTCATTCCAGGTGTTTCAGGGGTAAAAGTGAGAAGGCCACACCCCAGAAGCTGCGTCATACGGCCGGAGGTACAAAATGCCACATCCTCCACATGGCTGAGATTGAGGCTGGAGGCCGCTTGGGACAATTTTTTGTAGTAGTTCTTCCCTGTTAAAGGGGGATTGCCGAGACATCCCCAGACTTCACAGTTCAGCTCTGCTAGTGCGTCGATGAGATGTTTGATCCTTGTAGTCCTATCAGAGTTATAATCTCTGCCGCAAAAGAGAAAGTCGATGGGAAGGTTGTCTTTTTCATGGTTTCTTGATGACTCAATTGCACCATCCACCATATTGGGGAAAAAAGCGACGCGATTTCTCTCTGATTTCAGGCTTTCCAGGAGCTCGCCGCCAGTCGTTACCAGAACCATATCCATATATTGACTGCGATCTGCAAGCTGTTGTCGTTTTTCCGGATACACCAGGCTGTCCACATACCATTGGGCCATTCTAGTGTGTGGATATTGTTTCCGGATTTGGATAATTGTTTCAGGTTGTACAAGCTCACAGTGACCAAAGAGGATGAGATCCGGGTCATATTTATCGATGGTTTCAAAGAGGCGTTGGTTCATCTTTTTTACCCCGAAACGAGTGGTTCTGAAAGGATTCTCCCATCTAGCCACTTCCCGGTAACTGAAGTCGTAAACATGGTGGCCGTTTCGGATTAAGCCATTTCGGATTTTCCAGTCGGTTGAATAGTATGACTGTCCGTGTCGAAATATGTTGAGATTACAAATATGGAGGATTTTCTTGGGGCTAACCATGATTAAATTATCCTTGATGTTTCAAGGCAGGAAAGAAGAAAAGATTATTGGTTTCTATGGTGCGATAGAGTGATGAAAAAAGCCGGTTTCCCGGCGAGAAACCGCTGCAATTATGTTCGTCAGGATAGTCTTTTCATGTGGGTGATGCAAGATTTTCCTCATTGACCCACGAGCCTCCCTGTCAGCTATTCTGCCACTGTTACTTTCTTTGTTTTGAACCCTGCTTAGGGATGTACGCTAAATAAAATGAACATCTTACTTGCCCTTTATTCCACCTCCTGTACTTAAAAAAATCTTTGTATATCAATAATATGAAAAGTTTTTTTAAGTACAGGAGGCGAAAAAATTTCGGCGTAATATGTCCACGTTATTTAGCTCCCGTTCCTTAGTGTCGCGAAATTTCGCAATGTTGTCTTTAATAAATGAGTAGAGTAGGATTTACCTGAGGGTAGTTATCTGGAGTATGAATTGGTATTGTGATTGGTTCCTTAGCCAGTGCCTGTTGTGGATAGGCAATTCTTCGCTGCTCAATCAGGTCGTAACAGTTTAAATTATGGCACAATTATATCTAGAGGAATATGCAAAAAATCTAGTTGGCAAACGTGTATGCATCGCATGCCGTGAGGGTATTCTGCGTGATAATTTCAGCCAGATTGTCGCAGATATAAAATTTCTCGCAAGGCATAGGGTTGCGACCACTCTTTTTCATAATTTGCCCAATCGTTTTGCCAATCAAAAAATATTAAATGAGCTGGAAAAGCGACTGCCCAGCACTCGCTTGATAAGAATTTCCAACAATGAGGATTTCTATGCGGCGGTTCTAGGTCATTCTGATATCGACTTCAAGCTGATTTTTCTTGAACGGCGCTATCTCAGTGATAAACTTGGAAGAAAAATAAATACCCTGACCACAGGCAGAGTGCGTGAATCGTTTGCTGATTTTGCGGACTTTATCTCAAATGTCAATTTCAGGGACGCAATTAATCAGATTTGTGAAAATATAGAAGCCGGTCATTGCGAGCGTATCCATATCCTGCCAGCTGGAAAAAACAGCATCAAGAATGAGCTGTTTACCATTGAAGGTAGTGGGACGATGATTGCTAACAACTTCACTGAGGAATTTCGACAGGTTGTCAGCGATGAAGATGTTGCCATCGTCAATCGCATTCTTGCAATGTACAAACGTAAGGGTTTTTTAAAACCACGAAGTAAAAATTATGTAAACGAGCATAGACACAGCTTTTTTGTCACCGCCATTGACGGTATTATTGTTGGTTGTGTCGAACAGAAGGTGGTGGACGACAAGACTGTGGAACTTGGTGCTCTTGCAATTTCCACCAGGTTTCGTAACCAGAGGATTGGCGTCTATACGGTGGATGCTTTTATGGCCAGGATGAAAGAGTTTGGCTATAGCCGTTTTATCTCACTCACCCTTAATCCGAGGCTACAGGCTCTTTTTCAACAGTTGGGGTTTGAGAAAGAACAGAGAGACGAATATAATGAAAGGCAGAGCCAAAGCCCTGGTGTGACAATGTTTTTTAAGGGGTTTGACTGATTGTAGACCAAATTACAGACTAAGGATAAAAGGCAGGGTTAAGGAAAAACGTTGCTAAATGTAGTCTTTCATGTTAACAGGTGTTAACATGAAAGACACAAAAGAAACAATACTGGCTGCTGCCTGCGATATTTATCTTCTTGAAGGCTATAAGGGAATGAGTATGCGAAAGGTTGCCACCAGGGCGGGCATTTCGCCCACCGCAATTTATCGGCATTACGAAAACAAGGAATCTCTGCATATTCAGGTCCTGCGGGAAGGTTTTCGTACCTTTGACTCATATCTTCAGTCGGCGCTTCAGGGCGATACTGCTCTTGATCGTCTTCACCTGGCAGCAAAAAGATTTTTTTCCTTCGCCACCGAACAGAGGAAATATTACGAGATACTCTTTCTGACGATGGATCATACGGTGGAGCATAAAGTGAAGGGTACTCTCAACGCAGATTCCGCAGTGAGTCAGGAATTTATGGTGGAGAGGGTGCGGGACTGTATGGAGGAAGGAAGCCTGAAAGATGATGAGGCAGAAGAGGTGGCGATGCTACTGCTTTCAACCTGTAATGGTTTTTTTGGCTTGTATATTTCTAAAAAACGTACTGGAACAATTGCTGAGATGAAGCTCCAATATAATCGTATGTACCATAGAGTATTAAACGGTTTGCAAAGCTAGTACACTGTATAGCTTAAATCTTCTCATTGAAGTCATCCCCGAGGTAGTAATCGGCAGATAAGCGTAGACTTCGATCCAGATAGTAGCGAATTTCCTGGATGCCCGATAACAGCACTCGGGCATGACGGATGAGTCCAAATCACCACTTTAAGGTTTACACCGCACTAGTGTCGTGTCAACTATGAAATATCGGATCTACGTCATTCCCGCGCAGGCGTGAGATAAGCCCAGACTTCGATCCAGTTTTACAGCACAAAATATCGAGATACCCGGCTATGCGGGAATCAATTTTTTTGTCAAAATAGTTAACAGTTGTTAACTAAAATTAAATATACCGAATTATATGAGGGGAAAAAGATGCTATTAAACAGTGGAACAGAGGTGCAAAAAGAATCAGGAAGCGGGGAGCAGGTGATGGATGCGACCAACCAGTTACTTCTAAATCCGAAAACTGTAAGCTATGAACATCTTGACGATAATTCCAGGAGACTCGTTAAAAAGACCATAGAATTTTTTGAAAATAAAGGAAAAGAAAAGCTCAAATATGACGATCATGAGCGGGTCTGGTATGCTGATTTTTTGGAATTCAGTAAAAAAGAAAAACTCTTTGCTACTTTTCTCACCCCGGAAAGTTACGGTGGAAGCGAATGTCGTTGGGATACCGCAAGAAACTGTGCCATTAACGAGGTTCTTGGTTTTTATGGACTGAGCTACTGGTACACCTGGCAGGTCACTATCCTTGGCCTGGGGCCGATTTGGATGAGTAAGAACGAAGAGGTTAAAAAGCGAACGGCTGAGTTGCTGGACAATGGTGAAATTTTTGCCTTCGGTCTTTCTGAAAAAGAGCATGGCGCAGATATATACGCAAGCGATATGGATCTGAGCCTCCAGGAGGATGGTTCCTATCTCGCCAGTGGCAGTAAGTACTATATCGGAAACGCAAATGAGGCGGCACTTGTCTCTACCTTTGGCAAATTTGCAGACTCAGGAGATTACGTTTTTTTTGTGGCGGAGTCCGGCCATGAAAACTATGAACTGGTGAAAAATGTCATCAATTCACAGAATTATGTCGCTGAGTATAAGTTAAACGACTATCCGGTGGACGAAGGGACCATTCTTGCCAAAGGTCGTGATGCCTGGGATATGGCTCTCAATACGGTTAATGTGGGCAAATTTAATCTGGGTTGGGCGTCTATCGGGATTTCAACCCACGCCTTCTATGAGGCGATCAACCATGCGGCCCACCGAAACCTTTTTGATCACTATGTAACCGATTTTGTCCATGTTCAGGAGCTCTTTGTCGACGCATATGCTCGACTTGCGGCGATGAAACTCTTTGCTCTGAGGGCCGTTGACTATATGAGGGCAGCAGGTCCTGAGGACCGGCGGTACCTGCTATTCACTCCCATGGTGAAGATGAAGGTGACCACCCAGGGAGAAGATGTCATCAATGCGCTCTGGGATGTTATTGCGGCCAAGGGCTTTGAAAAAGATATGTATTTTGAGATGGCCGCCAGGGATATCCGGGCGTTGCCCAAGCTCGAAGGCACTGTCCATGTCAATATGGCCTTAATCATAAAATTTATGGGTAACTATTTCTTTAAGCCGGGGAAATATGATCATACAGAGAGGAGGACAGCGCCTGCAAATGACGATTTCCTCTTTGAGCAGGGTGCAACCAAAGGACTAGGTAAAACCCGTTTCCACGATTACCGCAAAATCTATAAGGAAGTGCAGCTGCCCAATGTACAGATTTTCAAGAAGCAAATTCGACTGCTGAAGCTTCTCCTTGTCTTAGGAAAACCAAATAAAGAACAGATTAAGGATTTTGACTTTCTGCTCAATCTGGGCGAGCTCTTTACACTGGTTGTCTACGGCCAACTTATTCTGGAAAACGCAAAACTCCTCAACATTGACGATAAGGTGATTGATCAGATCTTCGATGTAATGATCCGTGATTTTTCAAAATTTGCTCTGCAGCTCTATACCAAGGGGAGTGCCACACTGCTGCAGCAGAATATTTGTAAGCGGATGATTAAAAGACCGGTTGTGGATGGGGAGCGGTTTAAATATGTTTGGGAGCGTTATGTGTATAGTATGAAGGATGGGTATGAGATGAACGTTTAAACCCAAGGGTTTAGCAGGGCAACACCGCTAACTTCCATATCTGTGGTGTTTCTAGTTACAACTGTTAGGTTGTGAGAAATTCCTGTAGCCGCAATTTGCTCATCAATTGCGGGCAAGGCTTTGCCTAATGTTTCAGAATGTGCTTGGATTCGGCCCCAGACAGTAGCAGTTTGTAGGTCAAAATTAATTATTCTGTTTTCGAATCTTTCTTGAAGGTCATAATTTACCCACTGCTGAAGTTTGTTCTTTTTTTTGCTTGTGGGTAATTTTTCGATTCCTTTGTGGATTTCACCGATAGTCAATACGCTTATAAATATTTTGTTTTCTACAACTTTTGATATCCATTTAACGACTTTTTGGCTGGGAGATTGTTTGATGAGTTCTGAAATTACACAGGTGTCTAGGAGGTAATTCATAACTCTATATCCCTCCCTGTTTCCTTGCTTCTCGTGAGGTCG
>JAAELB010000810.1 GCA_024227155.1 Desulfobulbaceae bacterium | reverse complement strand
CATTAAATATATCAGTGAATTAAGTGGTAAGAACTTTGTTGTCGATAAGGCGGTACAAGGGAATGTGACAATTGTGTCACCTACGAAAATATCTGAAGAACAGGCGTATAAGGTGTTTGAATCAGTTCTTGAGGTTCATGGCTTTACTACGGTTGAATCCGGGGCGGTTATCAAGATTCTGCCGGCTGCACGTGCCAGGTCGCAAAATGTTGAAATGTTAAGCATGGGGGAAACAGACGATCCTGAAGACAAGATAGTGACACAGCTGGTGCCGTTAAGATATAGCTCGCCTGTTGAACTAAAAAAAGTGCTTACTCCTCTGGTTTCACAGACATCGGTTGTCATCGCCCATTCACCATCGGGGATGTTGATCATTACAGAAACGCTTTCAAATATCCAAAAGTTACTGGGAATTATTAAAGTTCTCGACGTTGAATCCAGAGAGGCCGAGGTTGCAGTTGTAAGGTTGGAAAATGCCTCCACGACATCACTGGCAAAAATTCTATCAGCAATATATCAAAAAACTGCAACGGCCAAAAAAGCGGGACAGGCTCGAAGTGGACAAGGGATTATCAAGATAGTTCCCTATGAGAGAGTGAACGCTCTGATCGTTTTGGCCAATAGTACTGAAATGGATAGGGTTAAAGGTTTAATCGCCATGCTCGACACCCAGGTGCAGAGGGCTGAGGGTAATATTCATGTCTATTATTTACAAAACGC
The DNA here is from genome assembly GCA_024227155.1 of Desulfobulbaceae bacterium. Classification (GTDB taxonomy): domain Bacteria; phylum Desulfobacterota; class Desulfobulbia; order Desulfobulbales; family Desulfocapsaceae; genus Desulforhopalus_A. Next base: position 3,548 of record JAAELB010000810.1, on the reverse strand, counting down.
CACTGCAGTTGAGCTCGCAAAAGTATTAACGGCCCTGCCGGAAAAACAGGCGGATGATAAAAACAAGGGTAAGGCCGCTGCAATCTCCAAAAATGTAAGAGTGATGGCCGATGAGGAGACAAATGCTCTTATTATAACGGCATCTAAGGATGAGTATGCGGTTTTGGAAGATGTTATCAAGCAGCTGGATGTGCCTAGGAGAATGGTATATCTTGAAGCTCTGATAATGGAGGTAGACGCGGATAAAACCTTTGATGTTGGTGTCGAGTGGGCGGCAGGTGGTGTCTTTGATGATGGTACTGGTCAGCTCGGTACAGGTTTTAGTGCTGGATCCTATAGTATGGTGAAAGGGATAACTTCAGATCCTCCTGATTTACCAAATGATAGTTATTCTCTGGGGATTGTTAAACAGGGAATCAAAATAGGAGGTATAACCTTTCCTAATATTGCTGCTGTGTTGAAGGCTTATAAAACAGATTCTGAAATCAATATTATTTCTACTCCCCAGGTCCTTACCACCGATAATAAAAAAGCGGAAATATCTGTTGGTGAAAATGTTCCCTATATAACGAGCAAGAATACCACGACCGGTACAGGGGAACAGGACTATACGCAATATGAGTATAAGGACGTTGCGACCAAACTGTCTATCCTGCCCCATATAAATCAGGCAGACACTCTTCGGCTTGAAATTGAAACAGAAGTTGTACGAATAAAGGGAAATAGTGCTGAATCCGGTACCCCCACGACTTTTAAGAGAACTGCGTCAACTACTGTAATATTAAACGACAGGGATACCGTGGTTATTGGTGGTATAATTGGGCAGGATGCCACGGAGAGTGAATGGAAGATCCCTTTGCTTGGTGATATTCCATATCTGGGATGGCTTTTTAAAACCCATTCAACCACGAATACAAAGACAAATATGTTTATCTTCATTACTCCTCGTATTGTTAAGAACCCCGCTGATCTAGCTGCGGTGACGATGCAGAAAGGGGATCGAATGCAAAAAGCCTTACCAGCGGTGAAAGAGGAGTTGTCAAGAAAGGAAAATCCTGAGCATGCTGAAAAATTGACTGTTAAAGGGTATGAGAACTTAGTTGAAGGGGACTTGTCTGGGGCGGGAGAGTTTTTCAGGGAAGCGCTTGGAATTGATCCTGTTAATCCATATGCCCTGCTGAATATGGGGGTCGTGCATGAAAAATCAGGTAATATTGAGGCTGCGCTTGGTATGTACCAGAAGGTTATCGCGGTTGGATCAGGGGAGGTAGGAGGTAGTGCAAAAGGTTCTGATAAAGTGGGAGCTTCATTAAAAGAGCTGGCGTGGGAAAGTATTAAAAGGATTTCGAATCAATCGACACAAAGGTAAAACGACGGTCCTGGTGATTTTTTCTTTACATCTCTTAGTGTTGTATTAACTCTAACATGTCACTACACCACCGTCATTCCCGCGAAGGCGGCAGATAAGCGCAGACTTCGATCCAGTGCGGTGTAAACCTTAAAGTGGCGATTTGGACTCATCCGTCATGCCCGAGTGCTGTAATCGGGCATCCAGGAAGTTCGTTACTATCTGGATCACCGATTGCTACCTCGGGGATGACTGTAATGAGAAGGTTTAAGTTATACGATGTACTAGGAGACTGTCCGAGAATGCACTTTTGCCCAAACTCTTCAGAATTGTCATAAAATAATGCTCGCAATATCATGTATATGGCTGTGCTTATTTTATGAAAACTCTTCGATTTTGAACAAAATTCCTATTCTCGGACAAGCTCCTAGGTTTCTTGTTGCAAAAATTTATAAGGTACTTATCCCGACTTATTTCCCGTCTATCGGGGCTAGGAGTAAACCACTAAATGCGGAAAATAGGTGAGATACTAATAGAGGATTCTAAATTGACCGCCGAAGCACTTGACTACGCTCTTAGCATTCAAGAGCAGGGAGAGGTGCTGTTGGGAGAGCTCCTCATCAAGAGCGGTGAGGTTGATGAAATCGATATTCTCAAAGCTTTAGGTAAACAATTTTATCTTGAGGTTCAGAAGGTTCTCCCAAGCAATCCACAGGTAGGCTTTACTGAAGTGGTTCCCATTGGTTTTTTAAAACAGTACAAAATGGTACCGGTTCTGACCGATGAAGACCAATTCATCGCTGTAAATAACCCCTTTGCTTTTCAATCACTTGATGATCTTAAATCAATATTAGGATTAACCCATTGCCCATCTGTGCTGGCACCTCTACAGCAGATCACCAACGTTATTAATTATGCCTATGATATGACCCAGACCTCGGCTGACGAGGTGATGCAGGATATTGATGATGAGGACCCAGAAAGACTGTTTTCAGAGATCGAGGAAGTTGGGGATATCTTAGACGATACCTCTGACTCTCCTGTGATCCGGTTGGTAAATCTGATGTTTTCCCAGGCTGCGCGGGATAATGCTTCTGATATTCACATTGAGCCGTATCAGAATAGCCTTAAAATCCGTCAGCGCCTAGATGGCATTCTTTATGATATGTTGAATCCTCCCAAACATGTGCAGTCTGCTCTGATCTCAAGAATTAAGATTATGGCAAAACTCAATATTGCTGAGAAACGGTTGCCCCAAGACGGAAGGATTGAGTTGAAAGTTGCAGATAAAGAGATTGATGTTCGGGTTTCAACTTTACCGACAGCGTTTGGTGAGCGTGTGGTTTTGAGGCTTTTGCGTAAAACCGCAGCAATGATTTCACTCAGCGACCTTGGAATGCCTGGTGATATACTTGAGGTCTTTGAAAAAGAGATACATTCACCAAATGGTATTGTCCTTGTGACAGGCCCAACGGGTTCAGGTAAAACAACCACGCTTTATGCAGCACTTTCAACCATAAACAGGACCGATATTAATATTATTACCGTCGAAGATCCTATAGAGTATCGCATTAGCGGTATCGGCCAGGTGCAGGTGAATTCTAAAATTGACCTCACCTTTGCCTCAGGGCTACGCTCAATTGTACGTCAGGATCCGGATGTGATTCTAGTTGGTGAAATACGTGACACGGAAACAGCAGAAATCGCTATTCAGTCGGCACTGACAGGTCATCTTGTTTTTTCCACTTTACACACCAATGATTCCGCAGGTGCTGTAACAAGGCTACGAGACATGGGCATTGAGCCCTTTTTGATCGCCTCATCTATAAATGCAATTGTGGCGCAAAGGCTGGTTCGTATTATCTGTACGGAATGTAGAGAAGAATATGAACCTGCTCTTGAAATGCTTGTTAATATTGGAATGGAAGAAGAGTTCTCTGGGAAGAAAGTCTATAAAGGAAGGGGATGTGCGCAGTGCCATCACACCGGCTACAAAGGACGTTGCGGTATTTTTGAATTTCTGCATATGAATCAGGAAATGAAGGCATTGATTCTAAGTACTTCTGATGCAAATCAAATTAAAAAGAAAGCGATGTTAAACGGCATGGTAACCTTGGCAGAGGATGGCGTCCGAAAGGTCCTGGAGGGTGTAACAACGATAGAAGAGTTGTATAGAGTTTCTCAATCTTAAGATATTGAT
>JAAELB010000809.1 GCA_024227155.1 Desulfobulbaceae bacterium | reverse complement strand
GACCTGGGTACCGGCCACCAACGCTGTGACCTTCAGGCGGTTTTGACGTTGAATCAGGAAGGTCTGAACCAGAGCTATGGGCATCATTAGATATACAACTGCCAAAAGCATAATCATCCACACCAAATCCGGCTGCTGATAAAACCATGCGATGGGGAAAGCGAGCAGACACTGCATTACAAACAGGCCACCACAAACTACCCAGTTGAGCCTGTATGCTGTATTGCATACCGCCTCCAACTGAGCTTCCGGGACCTGAATGATTTTTGCCCCAATGCCGTTCTCGTTGAATACCTTGACCAGCTCATGGACTGTCATAGCCAGGGCCGCTACACCGAACTGCTCCAATGTGAGATATCTGGCCAATGCCACTGCAGTCAGCAAGCGCGACACCCTCGCCATCAGCTCAGACACCCCTATCCAGCTGGTATTACGCACAAAACGGTCGGTGACGCTGTTGCCGAACAAATGCTCTTTTGTGTATGCAATCATGATTAATGGTTCCTTGCTGTTAAGATGTGGCAGATATCATTTTTTACATCTCTCTATCATTTATTCGCAGTATTTTTAAAAATTTCATGGACCATAGAACATTGGGGCAAGCCAGTGGGTAGACTTCCCAAATTTTCTTAATACACTCACGTCACATTAATTGCTGTATGCGCTTTGGCTTATAGGTGCTGATATCGATGAATCCACCTTCACAATTGATAGTATCCATAGACCTGCAGAAAAAGAGGTGACCGGCGAGATTGTCTCCAAATACAATTGACCGTTTCTGTATATTATTACCTCCTGCATGAGAGCAGTAAAAAATGGCATATTGCAGGAGTTGTCTATCAATATTTTCAAGAGAAATGACAGAAATCATATCTATTTTTCCTCTGGTATCCTTTTGCACATAGTGATGATGTTACAGCCTTCCTCATGTCGATAATTTACCTGATTCATACTCTCTTTCATGATATGGATACCGTAGCCATGTTCCGGAAGCTCTTTGTAAGAAGGCTTGGGAAGCTTCTCGAAATCAAAGGGGGAATTGCAATCTTTAATATGAATAATTAACTCTTTGTCACCAAATTTAAAAATGAGTTGAACCTTGGTGGTTGCAACTAGGGAAGGTGGACAATGTTTCACACTGTTTGTACATGCCTCTCCCACTGCAAGCTCAACAGCATCGGCAAATTGACTGCTGTATTCTGCATCTTCGCCTGTTACTACCCTGTAGAAGGCTTTTGCAAGACATGAAGCTGCAATGGTTCCAAACTGGACTTGAAAAAGTGAGGCTGAAATATTCATTTCAATCTGTTCCATGACTGATCCATTATTTATTTGTTGTGTTGGCTGAAGTTAATGCATCGCATAACTCTTAACAGCTGTAGAACTATCATCGTAAATTTCAAAAATTCGATGGAGTTTGGTCAATTCAAAGACAGCACGAACCTTTCCTGATATGGTTGAGATTTTAATTTCACCGCCATTTTGTCGGACTTGCCGAAGAAAAAAGACTAGACATCCTAATCCGCTGGAGTCGATATATTGCAGGTTCGCCAGATCCACCACATACTGTTCGGTGCCATTTGGGGACAATGAATTGAGAAATTCTTTGAATCTACCAACAACAGTTGCATCAAATCGGCCGGTAAGAGAAATGGTCGTGACACTTTCATTTTTATTTGTTTCAATTTTCATTGCTATTACCTCCAGTATTTTTTTTAGTCAGCTCTTGTTTCGGGTAGAAACTATTTAGTAGTGACAAGGCCGGAAAACAGAATTTTTAGCAGCACTCTGCCATCCTGCAGAACATTTCGGTGGACGGTGTAATATCTCTCCGAAACCTCTGCTTCCAATATCCCCTCCGGGAAGTCATCTGCCTCTGAATATCCAAAGACACCCGGGGTGTATTCTTCAAAGTCACCGAGTCGTTTCCTGTTCTTCTCTGAGACCTCAAGAAGCCTGTTGCCGATGAGTAATATTTTTCCTTGAATGGCCTGAAGCAGGAGAGTAAACCTGTGAAGATACAGAGAACCAAATGCTTTGCCTGCTAATGATCTCCGCTCGTTGACCACTTCTGATACGTGAAAGGTTTCTTTTCGGTTGTTTGTAAAATAGGTTATCCTGCGAAATTTTAAATTCCCCCGGAGTTTCATCCAGCTGGCGATGAAGAGAAATGGAATGCACATAAAAATCGCCAGTAAGAGAGCGGCCAGGCTATTTACCAGGCGCCGTAATGTTGGCAGGGGAATGTGGGTCTTTACAGAGGAAAAAAGAAAGGGATCCTCGCTAACCATACTTTGCTCTTCTCTGAAGGAGAAAATCCGGTTGGCATTGACTACTTTTCTTTTCAGGGTGAGATCAGACCCCAGATAGCTCTCTTCTACGACCACACTTTCTTGGACCTGGGTT
>JAAELB010000808.1 GCA_024227155.1 Desulfobulbaceae bacterium | reverse complement strand
TGTATCGCTTCGAGCTGTTTCCGATGTTTGTCATCCTTTGACAAACTTTGCAGTATTAGTTCAGGGTAACCTACTATACCAGATAAAATATTATTAAGGTCGTGAGCAACACCTCCAGCTAACAAGCCGATTGCTTCCATTCTCTTTCTATTTAATAAACTACCTCCTACAGTAATCAATAATGAACCAAACAGTGCAGCTATGCCATAAGCAACGACTAAAGCCATATTGGTGTCTTGAGAAAAGTGCGGAAGTGTTACGCTAATGCCACCACGGATATCTCCTTTTTTGTACCCTTGTTTTGCATGACATTTCATGCAATTATCTTTAACAAACAAAGGAGCCATGTATCGGAAAAAAGATCCGGTACTATCCGTAAGGAAAGCTCCCCTTTCTTTCTCACCTTGCTCAAACGATTGAAGCCAGCTCTTTTCCCAATCTGATGCCTCATTACCTGGTCTTATTGGATTGAGACTCGTTATATGAAAACGAACACCAGCCTTTGACTCAGTAGAAACTTCTGAAATTTGCCGAGTCATAAAGTCAGGATTTATTTTTGTCAGTTTAATATCTTGGAGTGTTGTTACATCCCGTAATTGATCCTCAAGGTAAATATTCGGTTGTGTATGTTCATTAACAGGAACGTAGACCCCACCATGTCTGGCGTTCCAAGATCTGGTAATGACCACTTGATCAAAAAATGCCCGTGCGGTTCGAAACGCAAGCAGGTTTTTTGCTCGATTTTGATCATATATATTCCAGAAAAGAGCACAGCCAACAATAGCTACCCAGAGGGTAATTACAAAAACAATCCATTTTTTCATAGGCATTGAGACATTGAATAGTAATGCAATTAAATTCTAACCCGACTAGCCGGAAACTTTTTTAGAATCGCTGGATAAGTGCCTCGAAGGTCTCACTCCGTTCACTATCTGCCAGTTACTCTAAGTTCTTAATTTCAATACAGTCTCCAGATAACTTGTTTTTTATTGCAGTTTTTCTGGAGTAAGGCACTAATATCCAAATTGTATCAAAGTAGTGACCAATGTCAAAAATGGATAAAAAAACACTGAGAGACTCGTTGGCTTTCTCCGAAAGGCTCCTAGATTATCTTTTTGCCAAAAAGGGAAGCTACAAGGTTCACTGCCATCTGTGCTGTTCTGTTCTGGATATCCAGGATGGGGTTTATCTCCATGAGGTCGACGGAGTGGAGTTTTTGCGTGTCGGCAAGGATCTCCATGATGAGCTGACCCTCTCGATAGGTCAGTCCCCCCTGGGACGGGGTGCCAACTCCGGGGGCATCAAGGGGGTCCATTACATCAAGGTCGAGGCTGACGTGGATTTTGTCCAGTTGTTTTAAACTCTGGAGGGTTTTTGAAAGAACAGCGCGGATGCCGAATTCATCAACATCCCGCATGGTGTAGATAGTGCACCCCGAGTCACGTATAAGTTCTTTTTCCTTTTCGTCCAGATCTCTCTGGCCGATAAGTACCGTGTTTTCTGCTTTGACTTTCGGACCGGGCCGACCGAGGTTGACGAGCTCATCCGGTCCGAGACCAAGCAACACGGCCAGCGCCATTCCATGGACATTTTGGCTCTGGGAGGTCTCGGGGGTGTTGAAGTCGCCATGGGCGTCGATCCAGATGAGGCCAATCTCGGAATTATGGGATACTCCTCCGACTGTACCGATGGAAGAGGAGTGGTCGCCTCCGAGAAAAATTGGAATTTCGCCTGCATCTACAGCTTTTTTGCCAAGCTCGTATGCAGTTCTGCAACCATCACAGATAAGGGGTAAGCGCTCCCGCAGGCTGGTGCCACTGAGGGCGTAGTGACCAGGTATAGCAATATCGCCGCTGTCTCTGCAGTTATAGCCGAGAGCTTGAATCTTTTTTGCTAAACTCGCATACCGTACGGCACTCGGCCCCATATCGACCCCCCGGTGATTTTGGCCGAGATCCATTGGCACACCTATGATGCGGGCAGTTTTGCTCATAATGTTAGTGTCTTACTCCAGAAAGACTGTCATGGAAAACAAGAAGCCAGGAAGTTAGCTTAACATTAATAACGTAGAGTGTCCTCCAAGGCACTTATCCAGTGATACTAAAAAAAATTGCGACTTGTCGGGTTATTTTTGGGATAGATGGTTCCAGAGATTAACTATAAAATCCTGTACATTAGTAAGAATTGCCTGTGCCTGGGCGGACCCTCTGTTGGCAAGCTTATCAGCGCTGAACTCTGACATGTCCACTACATAAAAATAGACGGGACGCACAGATCCGTCCTTCAATACCTTGTAGCCAGGAGTCATGTTGCCAAAGGCGATGGAGTGGAGCTGGGTAGCCATGGTTATGACTGTGGTAGCCTTTCTGGCATGAGTCCGCATTAAATCCTGGGACTCATAGACATTACCTACCGTTTCAGGCAGAGGCCCGTCATCCCGGATTGAGCCCGCCAGGACGTAGGGGATGTTATTCTTTTCGCAGGCGTACATGATACCATTGTCAATATCAAGACTGCTAATGGCTTCTTTAATAGAACCGGCTTTTCGCACCTCGTTGAGGATATCAAGGTGATTGTAGTGGCCCATGGGCTGGAGCATCTGTGAGTAGATATTTTGCCCCAGTCCGGTGTTGTAAACAGCGGCCTCGATATCATGTGTTGCCAGCGCGTTTCCAGCCATCAGTCCATGGCAAAAGCCGTTTTCTATCAACCCCTGCATTGCTGCTCTTGAGTCTTTGTCAAAAGCAACAGCGGGTCCCAGGACCCAGACAATATGGCCGTGATCTCTGTCATGCTTGAGAATTTCATAGAGGGAATCGTAGGAGTAGGAGAAGGGTGTCTCACGGGTGCCCCGTGAACGAAAGGAAAATTTGTCCTCATTGGCCTCTACTTGTTCAAAACCGGTGTTGTGGACAAGAATTCCTTCTTCGCCATTTTCTGTGCGCCCGGTGACTACCATGGCACCCTTTTTAAGATTTCGTGCCTCGATCACATGGACTTCGTTGTCTTTCACCACAAAAACCGCATCCATTCGGCTTTCGGGTGCAAGAGCCCATTTGTCTGCAGCTACCTTGATATATTCCGGGTGGTTTGAGGTGGCGTGGTACTTAGCTGGTGCTATGCCGTCGTTCGGTGCAGGTTCCAGTGTCGCCAGGGGGCTGCTTTTGAGATGCGGCTGGTCAAAATTCGGGGGAGTATAGGTTACGGTAAGGCTCATGTAGGACCTCGTAATATATGGAAAGTGAGATTGTATACAATGTCAGACTATTATATGATTGATGTAGCGAAAAAGCAACAGGGGTAATAGCACTCTGATTCAGAGTGCTTGACCCTCAGGGGAAATGCCTATACAATGCAATATATCGATATTTCAGGTAGTTTTGTTGACTATAGCCGGGAGTTGTTCTTATGAATCGATCCGCATATTTGACAACCGGACTGGCGATCAAAGCACTTTCCCGTCTGTCAAAAGCTGATATAGTTGTACACGACAAGGAAAACATCCCTGAAGGACCAACGATCTTTGTGATGAACCATTTCACCAGGGTCGAGACTTTCCTCCTGCCATACTATATTTATAATCTTACCGGAAAACCGGCCTGGTCCCTTGCCGCAGCAGAGCTTTTTAAAGGCGGACTTGAAAAATTCTTTGATCTGGTCGGGGTGGTTTCCACCAGTGATCCCATGAGGGATGAGCTGATAGTCAAGAGTCTTCTGACCGGCGAGGCAAACTGGATTATTTTCCCGGAAGGAAGCATGGTTAAGACCAAGAAAATTGTCGATGGCGGCAGGTATATGGTTGCCCACCCAAAGGGGATGCATGAGCCCCACACAGGGGCAGCCGCATTGGCACTCAGGGCAGAGCTTTTCAGGACCCATCTCATGGAGACCGCTGTAGGCTCAGAAGAGAAACTACAACCAATGCTGAAAGCGCTCGGTATTGATAATTTTGAAGCTATAGTGGCAGCTTCCACCAGTGTAGTTCCAGTAAACCTGACCTATTATCCGATTCGAACTGCTGAAAACATTGCCTCAAGTATCGCATCAAAACTGGTAAAGGATATTCCGGACAGGATGGTCGAGGAGATCATGACCGAAGGAACCATGCTGCTTTCCGGTGTAGATCTTGATATTCGTTTTGGTAGAGCTATTGAGATAAAAGACTATTTGAAACAGAAGTGGTTAAGTAAACACATGCAGGCTGAGGGCATAAGCGGTTTTTCTGTTCCGGAGCAGTTAAAAGTGGAGATGAAGAAGGCCGCTTATGATGTAATGCAGCGCTATATGGATGATATTTATGCAATGACAACTGTCAATCATGAACATCTTTTTGCAACTTTTCTTCGCATGTATCCTTTAAAACACATTCGGGAAAAAGATTTTAACAGAAGAGTTTTTTACGCAGCAAGCCTCATTGGTCAGAAGAGTAATGGGTTAGGGACTCTTTATCTTCATAAATCTCTGCAGGAAAATCAGGCCCACCTGTTAACTGATGATCGTTTTAAGAAATATGAAAACTTTTTAAAACTCGCAGAAGATAAAGGAGTGGTCGAAAAACGGGGTAGTTTTTTAATCCGAGTCAAGGATGAACTATCGGCGCCGCTCAGCTTGCATAGAGGGCGGATCGAAAACCCAATCGAGGTTATGGCCAACGAGATTGAGCCATTACATGAGCTCCAGTCTTTTCTAAAAAAAATAGCATGGCAACCTGAAACTCTTTTGAAATTATCTTTAATACGATCCATACTCAAAAACGACAGAGAAGACTATGTAAGAGATTGTAAAAAGTATGTAAAGTCGAGTGAAGGGAAATTTGCTGGAACACCGTATCTCCTGCCAAGTTATAGATTTACGACGGGTGTTCTCCTTATTCACAGTTACCTGGCTGTGCCGGAAGAGGTGCGGGGATTGGCAACGTACCTGCAAAGACAAGGTGTCTGGGTTTATGCAGTACGATTACCAGGCCATGGCACCTCTGCGGAGGATTTAGCGACCAGGAAATACCGCGAATGGGTGGAGGCGGTTGAGAACGGTTATGCGATGCTCAGCTCGATTTGTAAAAAAATAGTCGTGGGTGGTGTCGCCGTCGGTGGTAGTCTGGGGCTTGATTTGGCAGCCCGAGTAAAGGATGTAGTTGCTGCTTTTGCAATTTGTCCTCCTTATCAGTTACGCAATTATTCGACTAATTTTATGCCGAGTCAAGATGTTTGGAATCGTCTTCTCAGTAAGTGGAAGAGTGGGGAAAAGGAGCAGGCTTTTCTCGACTTCTCCCATGGCAACAGGCATGTGAATTATCTAGAAAATCCAGTGGATGGTGTTTCTGAGTTGGGAGATTTTCTTGAATCCATAGAAACGAGATATCAGAATATCAGGCAGCCAGTACTGGTAGTCCAGGCGGACAATAATCCGGTAGTTGATCCAGCCGGATCGAGACAAATCTATGACGCCCTGGGGTCGAGCGAAAAAGAGTTTTGTCTTTTGAATTATGATCGACATGTTCTCGTCAATGGGCCGGGGGCTGAGAAAATCTTTGGCAAAATCAGGTCATTTTTATTGGATTTATAAAAAAGATGTCGACTGCTGAATATTTTTTATCTGTGAGTGGTTCGGAGAGTGCAGAAGTTCAGGGTGAAGGGTGATGGGGGCAACTAAAAGAGCAGCTGAATGGATCGACTATTATAATGCATTCCCTTATTTCTCAGGGGATGTACTCAGACCAGGCTGCGGTCCCGGGGTAATGCTTCACCCCGGTGGCAGTGAGAAGGCTATTGTCCTGGTGCATGGTTTGACGGATTCTCCTTACGCAATGGAGGCCATTGGTCGCTATTTTTTTGAAAATCTTCACTACGATGTGTACCTTCCTCTTTTGCAATGTCACGGGTTGAAAGAGCCGCGGGGGATGAAGGGTGTATCCCTGGCTGAATGGAAAGCCAATGTTCAGTTTGCTCTTGGTATCGCCGCTTCATCATCGGCTACGGTTTCCCTTGGAGGTTTGTCAACAGGAGGGGCGCTTAGTTTTAATTTCGGCGCGACCGACTCCAGGGTAACAGGGGAAATCTATCTTTTCTCCGCCGCTTTTAGTCTGTACGGCGGGCCTGGTGGCAGATGTAGTAAGTTCCTGGAGTTTCTCCTTATGACACCCTTGGTGAATCTCTATTCCAGGTCAAATTCTCTGATCGGTAAGAATCCTTACCGGTATGCCAAGGTGCCACTTCTCAGTGCTCGACAACTGGTCATTTTGATGAGGGAAAATCGCCTGCTTATGTGCCCGGTTGATGGCGGGAAAATCTTTGGAAAACGTTTGTTTTCCGCATGGTCAGAGTCTGACAGAGTGGTGAGTGTTCACGCCTTGCGGGCTTTTGGTGACGCTATCGGATCACATCTGTATTGTCCTTTTGTTATTGCAAAGGATCGTGAAGTCCATCATTCCTGTGTGGTACTGGATGCACCTGTCTACCCGAAAAATAGTGGCTCGAACAAGTTTCCTCTAGAGCTTGCAAATCCTCGTTTCGCTGAGATGATGGAGGCTGTTCGTCAATTTGAACAACTGGTGTGACTCCGTTATTCTCCCTTGTACATATTGTCGATATCAGATTTCAAATGATTTTCGATCACTTTTCGCTTCATTTTCAGAGTTGGTGTCAGCAGGCCCTGTTCCACCGTCCACGGGGCCAGGCTCAGTGATACATTTTTTATAAAAACAAAACCCGGAAACGTCTCCAGCAGTTTTTCAACCCTTTTTAGGACAGCCTGGTGTACCTGTTGTAGTTGCAGTGATTCAACTGCGGGTGGGACTTGCAGTTGTTCAGCCAGTTCTTCCCAGAGGGGTGTATTTAAAACGCAGATCAGGGAGAGATAGGGGCGTGCTTCACCAATAACCATGTTACTTTCAAAAAGTGGGTCCAGACTTATTGCCATTTCCAGATCTGTGGGGGCAACCTTTTCGCCATTGCTGAGTACCAGAATTTCTTTGAGTCTGCCGGTTATATATATGTGGCCATCTTGAAGCTCAGCTTGGTCACCCGTGTGCAGCCAGCCATCCTTGTCTATTGTGTTTAGGGTGGCTTGCTCGTTGTTCCAGTATCCCTGCATCACGCAATGGCCTTTCACCAGTAGCTCGTTATATTCGCCAAGCTGTACCGTTATGCCAGGGAGGGTCGGGCCCACTCCGCCGGGTCGGTTGTCTTCACTTCTGTTGACACTTATAACAGGGCTTGTTTCGGTGAGCCCATACCCCTGGTAGATTGGTAGGCCAAGGCCTATGAAAAACTGAGCAATATCAGTGGATAATGCGGCTCCACCGGCGATAACTATGCGAAGGTTTCCTCCAAGCCTGTCTCTTATTTTTTTACCCACCAGGCGGTCGAGCAGGGGGTGGCTCAAGAGTGAGGGCGACCATTTTCCTCTTCCCTGTTTGTTGAGAAATGAGTTCCAGCCGATTGTAACAGCCCAGTGGAAAAGTTTTTTGGCCGCCGGTGGTTTGGATCTGAGAGTTGCCTTAATACCAGAGTATACACGTTCGAATATACGAGGAACGGCGATAAGTATCGTGGGTTGTATTGTCAGCAAATCCTCAGCGAGATCAGGGATGGAACGGGAAAAGGTTACACAGGCCCCCGCCATCATGGGTAGGTAGTATCCTGCTGTTCTCTCCAGCATGTGGGAAAGGGGAAGGAAGGAGAGGAATACGTCGCTGGAATATATATCCATACACTGGAGCCCGGCGTAACAGTTTTCGAGAATATTGTGGTGGCTGAGCATTACCCCTTTTGGCGGTCCGGTTGTCCCGGAAGTGTACACAATGGTCGCAGTTTCACTAATAGTTGGGGAATAATGACTGCCCTGGGCTGCCTCCTTTGGAAGCCACTCATCAATACATTGCAGTCTGGGGTCGTCTTGTTGTGTTTGGCAGTCGTCAATTGTGACTATTCTTTGAAGGCTGGCTACTGTATTGAGAGCTGGCAGGAGTTGCTGCCAGTATGTAGCTCCTGGGCAGAGCAGTATCTTGCTCTCTGTATCTTGGAGGATGTAACTGATATTGTCTGGACGATCATTGGAGTAGAGCGGTACGACGAGCAAACCCAGCGATAATGCTGCCTGCTCATAGGCTACCCAGTCTGGGGAATTGCCGAGCATCAATGCAACTCTGTCGCCGGTTTGGAGATTTTCGTTTTTAAGAGCTGTTCGCCACAGGCAGATTTTTTGCAACATTTCATGCCAGGTAATATGGCGCCACTGGCTGGTCAACTTGTCGAAGTAGCCATAAGCGGTGTCGTTGGGTGATTTTACGGCTCTTGCCAGGAAGAGACCTGGTAAAGATTTACAGGAATTGGGGGGGATATAGTCGATGGCACTTTTCATAACTGCACCTCCTATTGTTTACCGATTTTACATCATATAATTAATCATACGCCCATTGCGGCCAGGAGTGCAAATAATAACTTTTTTAGTACCTTACTCCAGAAAAGCTGTCATAAAAAACAGGTAGCGCAGACTCCGAGAAATCTGGAGACTCAATTGAAATTAAGAAGTTAAAGTAACCACCAAGGTACTTATCCTGTTTACCGGGTTAAAAATATTCTCAGCTTACTCTTGGTTTTCCGTTTGGAGAAAGGTACTGTGTTGTGTGGTTGGGAAATTTTCTGATAGCCAAAATTAAACTCAGAGGTGGAAGTGAATAATACATTTAAAACGTACTGTTTTTTTAGTTTTTTTCTTGTCTTTATCCTTGCAGGATGCGGGAAAGTTGATGTGCAGAGTGAATATGGACCAGGCGCTGATTTGTCTAACTTGAAAACATACTCCTGGATTGAGCTGAAGGATAAAAGTAGTGAAAAGTTGCGGGTGAAGAATCCCCGTATTGATAAATGGGTGAAGGCGACAGCTGATAAGGTGCTTGCGCAAAAAGGTTATATGCAGGTAGCAAGGAAGGACTCTGATTTTAAAATAGCCTGGTTTGGTGCCGTGGAGACCAAGGTGAAGCAGGAGTCAATCGATCATTTTTATAGCAGCTACGGTTATGGGCCAGTTGCGGCAGAAATTGGAGATACCCCCAAGGTTGAAGGCAGGAAAGTCGAATATAGGGAAGGAACTATATTGATGGATATTATTAATCCACAGAATCATAAAATGATTTGGCGTGGAAGTGGAGCTGCCAAGCTTATAAAAGGAATGGATGAGTCGGAAGCAGCCCTGTATGTTGAGCGGCTTGTAACGCAGATCTTGAAGGAATTGCCAAAGGTTAAGTGATGTTGGCTCGGTGTCGAATTCATGCCTTGACGTGTGCTTTGTGATGTATGTATTTATGGGTTGTTGATGGCGTAAGAAAAAAAAGGTAATAATTGAAAGAAATCTGTTGACATGGTACCCGCTCCTCTGTATATTCCCCGCCACTGTCGCGTTAGACAATGACACAGCCGCTCATAAGTGAGTGCTGTACGATTGAAAATAACAAATCAATCAATGTTTCATTAAGATAACGCATGATAGTGTCTTCCTCGGTAGCTCAGTTGGTAGAGCAGGTGGCTGTTAACCACCTTGTCGGCGGTTCGAGTCCGTCCCGGGGAGCCAGTTCATTCAGGCTTGTTTATCAAGCCTTTTTATATAGTCGGGGCGTAGCGCAGCCTGGTTAGCGCGCCTGCCTTGGGAGCAGGAGGCCGTAGGTTCGAATCCTACCGCCCCGACCA
>JAAELB010000807.1 GCA_024227155.1 Desulfobulbaceae bacterium | reverse complement strand
TCTTACACGCAAGGTTGTCAAGATGCGGTATAAAGCAAAAATGATTCTGGACAGATTTTCTCGCAAAGCTATTCATCCAGTTGCAGGAGTACCAGGTGGCTTTATCAAGCCGCTTTTGGAGAATGAACAGGAAGAGTTTTCAGCTATTATGGCACAGGTGCTGGATTTTGTTCTGTTTGCACTTGATTATTCCAAAAAAGAGGTCTTCCCTCAATTCCAGGATCAATTGCCTGGACTTGGGACCATTACCACAGGCTTTATTGGAGCTGTTGATAAACAAGGCGCCTTGAATCTATACGATGGTCAAATACGTCTAATGAAATCAGACACCTCTTACATTGATTTTGATCCGGCAGATTACAAAGATTATTTAGGAGAAAAAGTTGTACCATTCTCATATGGGAAATTTCCATATGCTAAAACATGGAATGAAGGATTTTCATTGAATTCTAATTCACCAAAAGGAATTTACAGATCAAATACCCTTGCCAGGATAAATGTTGCAGATCATATTTCAACCCCCAGAGCACAAGAAGAGCTTGAATTGTTTAGAGAAAAATTTGGACGACCTGCCCAGGCGACCCTTC
>JAAELB010000806.1 GCA_024227155.1 Desulfobulbaceae bacterium | reverse complement strand
GGTTCAGCTGTTTTGTCCTGAATGTTTTGATCTATAGGAGATATCTTGACTTCTGAAAATCAGAGATAACAGCCTATTTATTCCGAATAAAAATGGATCAAGGCTGAACAATCCTGCAACCTTTCCAGTCTACAACACCGGCTATTTATTATTCATTTAGTGCATTACTCCAGAAAAGCTGCAATAAAAAACAAGTAATCTGGAGACTGTATTGAAATTAAGAACTTAAAGTAACCGGCAAGGCACTTATACCCCCTTGTGGGGTGTTAGATTAAAGGCCTTATTCAAAAAGTCGTTGAACGTAAAATCTGTATTCCCACGATCATGTTCAAAAGCGACAGCGGTTCGCATTCTCAAACCATTCTGGATAGTTTCCAAGCAATCTTCTTCATGACCAATATCATAATAAACCTTCATGGTTTCGATGGTATCCATCTTGTGCTTACTTTTTTCATATTGTTCTGTGAAAAACTGGTCGCGCAATTCTTCAAGATTGCCTGACTTTTTCGCTTCAGCAATTAATGCATGCATCTCGGCATCTGGATCTGGACGATGGCTGAGTATTTCTTCAAAGAGCTTATGATGATCTGGTATGCCATCCCTTACTCGCGAAATTTTATTGTAAAGCTGCATGTGTGTTACTTCTGCAATTTTTTGATCTATCCGGTCGCCGAAAAAACGTACTACCGCAGGTACACGCTCAAAGGAATTGACATCAATGTACATCTGATTTTCTTTAGGCGCATATAAGGAACCAATAACCAAGGGGTGGATTTCTTTGGGTAGCTCTGACCAGGTACGTTTGAAATGAATTTTCTTGGCCTCATCTGTGTAATTCCAGACCCAGCGATTTTTCTGATCATCATAGTCCATACATTTCAGATCCAGGAAAATATTCTGCAAAGCAACTTGGTCATACACGTCGTAATAGATGCGTGCCGGTTGGAAAAATTCATCTGTTATTGTCATCACCAGGGTAGATGAGTCGAGTTCTTTAAACGATTTTGATTTTTTGGCTCGGCTTAATTTGCGGAAAAGTTTTTTGCTCATGAGTTCATATTTAAAGAAGGTTAATATAGGAGGTATGTTGACTTTCAGAACCGGATATTCAAGCCTAAAAATGTACGACTATATAGCCTTGTGAACAGTTGATTCAAAATAGAGTCCTGGGGAGCAATATAGCTTAGCCCCGAATTATTCAATATACAAATGGGACTCTGGGTCATCTCCAATTTTCTGTACAATTCTAGGGTATTTGACACCTGCTTGGGTGGATATTCGTTTTCTACTTTTCTTGATCTGAAAAACCCACTGGTCCCCAAAATCATATAAAAAATAAAATTTTAAATTCCCCAGTGGGTAAATAGAACTCAAAGTTGAATGATATGGTCTACATTCATGATCATAATAATCGTCTTTGTCACCAAAAATGATTTTCCTATTCCTTGGTGTCCGCCCTAAATAAAACATGTGTAAATGTTCAAAACCAAATCCATTCGCTTCTCTAATAATATCGAACAAATCGTATAATACCGCGTGTTCGTCTATGTCGATGATTCGTATTGTTTCATGATCATAGTGCCAGCCATCCAAACACTCTACGGTCAACCTGTAAATCATATAATATCTATCCTCTGTGTTGCAGGAAACGGCATTAACCATTTTAAAAAGCTGCGATTCCAAATGGTTTCTGATTTATATAATATGAAAAAACCATACCTTTCCAATAGTCAAGATATTTCCACTGTAGCTTAACCCGGGTACACCCAACATTCGTGATGCCAGGTCAAAAGGAGAGTCTTGGCCGCTTAATATTTCGACGCGAAATGATTTTATCTGATTTTACCTGTGGGTGCAAGAAATGGTTATGTCTTGAGGGCGGGTTACAGGCTTAGTGGGGATGATAATAACCGGTTTCAAACTGAGGCGATTCATGAATCAAAAGCCATAAAAGCCGTAATTTTGATTCATTTTCAATATAATAATATAGTCGAAAAGTTGCTCCCTTTGAAAGTACTACCAATACAAGATAGTACTTTCAAATCTGCCCATTTCTCCATCTTGAAAATGTCGTCCTCCGTACGAGGGCGTGGATTGAAACAACGGAGTGTATTTTAATGGAAAACAGGCATAGACAAGCAGTTTGTTGAGGAATTACAACGAGTAACAGTGTCACCCAGAGGTTAATTCTCATAGATGGTTGCAATCACCGCCGCAATTATCAGTCCGGCACCGAGGTAGCCAAAGGGAGTGAAGTACTCTCCCAGGAAAATATATGCGGTCATGGCGGCAACTACTGGTTCCAGTGTGGCAACAATTGAAGCCCGGCCCGCTTCCAAATATTTTAGACCCTGATAATAACAATAGTTGGCAATGAAGGTTGAGATAATCGAGACGGCGATGAGTGCGAGCCAGGCCTGGGGTGTTTTGTGTACAAAGTCTACAAAGGGCAGGATGCCAAGGGCACCAAGGGGAAGGACATATAAAAAAAGGTTGGCAGAGGTATACTTGTTTGAAAAGTATTTACCCATGGTGTAGTAGAGGGAGTAACAGAAACCTGAGGTGAGTCCGGCAAGAATGGCAGTTAATCCGATAGACACCCCTGAACCAGCATTTCCACCAGTTTTGGAGATGAGGAAGACCCCAAGGACTACCAGGGCTACAGCCATCATTTTGATCCAGGTAAGTTTTTCTTTGTAAACAAAGAAGGCAACAACAACCACCCAGGCAGGGGCAGTATAAAGAAGTACTGCGGCAAAAGCTGCGCCACCTGTTTTCACGGCAAAGAGATAGGAGATATAAAAAAGGGAGATACCGAAAAGAGCAAACAGCAGAAAGAGCGGGATATCCTTTTTGTCAAGTGAGGTCTCTTTTTGAATAAAAGCCTGTACGGCAAAGCATGGCCAGGTGAGGCATGCACGCCAGAAGGCGATCTCCATCGGTTCCATGCCCTGGGAAAAGGCAAAGCTTGAAAAGATGCCGATCAGACCCCAGCAGGTTGCGGCAGATATTATAAAGAAATAACCAGCGGACATTGTTGTATTATACTCCGGTGTAGGTTGGTTTTGTTAAAGGATCTGGCTCAAAAATTTCTGGGTTCTGTCCCATCTCGGATTGGCGAAAAATTCATCGGGATGATTTTCTTCCACTATTTCACCCTGATCCATAAAAATAATGCGATTTGCAACCTGTCTGGCAAAGCCCATTTCATGGGTTACACAGATCATGGTCATGCCGTCAGCTGCAAGTTTCTTGATGACATCAAGGACTTCTTTGACCATTTCCGGGTCAAGTGCAGAGGTTGGCTCATCAAATAACATAACTTTTGGATTCATGCATAGAGCCCTTGCAATGGCCACCCGCTGTTGTTGACCGCCGGAAAGTTGTCCCGGCATTTTGAGTGCCTGGTCGTGGATTTGTACCCTTTCCAGGAGCGTCATTGCAATGTCTTCGGCCTTTTTTCTGGGCATTTTCAGAATCCAGCAGGGGGCCAGGGTAAGATTCTCAAGTACGGTGAGGTGGGGGAAAAGATCGAAACTCTGAAACACCATCCCCACTTCTCTGCGGACATGGGCAATGTTTTTCATCTTTCCGCTTAGTTCAGTTCCCGCGACAATAACTTTGCCTTTCTGGTGTTCCTCAATTCTATTAATACAACGGATAAGTGTCGATTTTCCTGAGCCTGAAGGGCCGCATATTACGATTATTTCGCCCTTATGCACCGTCATGTTGATGTTCTTCAGTACATGAAAATTGCCAAACCATTTATTGAGATTATTGATTTCAATGATGGGGCTGTTCTGCTGATCCATTATATTATCCACGTCGTTCTTTTTACTCATCACCATTGATTCCGGTGTTCAATAGATTTGCCGTACTGGCTCATGGAAAAGCATATTATCCAGTAAATCAGGGCACAAAAAACATACGCCTCGGCATCATAACCAAGCCATTCGGGATCCTGGGCAGAGGCCTTAATCATCCCCAAAAAATCAAGAAGTCCGACAATGATCACTAAAGAGGTATCTTTGAACAGCGCAACACACCTGCCAATCAGAGAGGGGATAACGTGTCTGAGGGCCTGGGGTAAAACGACGAAACAGGTGACTGTCCAGCTTTTAAGTCCCAGGGAGCTGGCTGCTTCGATTTGCCCGGGAGGGATGGCTTGTAATCCTCCCCGCACCACTTCCGCAATATAGGCGGATGAAAAGAGGATGATACCTATCTGTACCCGGAGCAGGTTATTAATATCCATACCCTGTGGTAAAAATATAGGTAGCATGACCGAGGCCATAAAAAGAATAGTGATAAGTGGTACTCCCCTGATGCATTCGATGGTGGCTACACAAAGGGATTTTATTAAAATCAGCTTTGATCTTCTTCCCAGCGCCAGAATTATACCAAGAGGAATGGAGAGTAAGATGCCTATGCCTGCCAGACCGGTGCTGAGCATAAGACCGCCCCATAGAGTCTGACTGACTGTTTCGAGGGCAAAACCGCCATTGATAAGAAAAAAAATGGGCAGTGGACAAAAGAACCAGAGCCCAATCAACAATCTGGTTCCAAGAAGCCTGAAGGCAGTAATAACACAGACTGCGGCGAAGATTGTAAAGGCTAGAGCTGGGCGCCATAAAAATTGTTCAGGATACAAACCGAGCATCAATACTCTGAATTTGACGAAAACAAAGGTCCAACAGGCACCACTCTTCTCCGGGCTGCATGGCTCGGGAACAAAAGACCAGGTGGCGTCAATTATGGCCCAGGAGATGAGTGGAGGAACTGAGTACCACAAAAACAGGAGAGCAATAACTGTCAGCAGTGAATTTATTGTGCTGTTGAAAAGGTTCTCTTTCAGCCAGCCAATGACACCAACAGAGACCAGGGGGGCAGGCTGGTCCGGTGTGGGCTTGAATATACGTGTTTCCTGTTCTGCTTTTTTCTGTGTCTCCATACCGTAACCGTTCACCGCTTCCTTCAAAAGACTACATAACCAGAGTCCGTAACCGTTCGTCCAGTGCTCCAGGTTCGTTCAAGCAGGTCTCCTGGCAATAGTTGACTATGCCAGGAGGCCTGATCGGACGAAAATGGGGTGCTGGTGAACGGTTACTCCATGCCTATCTTCCTATGAGCTGAACCTTTGCATTCAGCCAGTTCATAAACATTGAAATCACCAGGTTTATTGTCATATATACTGCCATCCAAACGGCAATCACTTCAATCGCCTGATCGTTCTGGCCAATAATGGTTCCACCAATGGAAACCATATCCGGATAACCAATGGCAACTGCAAGGGAGCTGTTTTTAACTAAACTTGTGTAGTCGTTGGTGGTGGCCGGAATAATAACTCTCAATGCCTGGGGCAGCACTACCTTTCTCATGGTGAGGCCGGGTGGCAGACCAAGGGCTCTAGAGGAGTTAAGCTGGCCAATGGCAACCGATTGAATGCCGCTTCGTACATTTTCACCGATAAAGGCAGCGGTGTAGAGTACCAGCCCTGTCATCAGTGCAGAAAATTCAGGGCGAATGACCAGTCCACCTGTAAAGTTGAAACCTTTTAAGGCCGCGTGTTCCCAGGAGATGGGCCCGCCTGTCAACCACCAGGCAATGGTGGGCAGGGAAATAATTGCAATAACACCCAGGGTGAAAGAAGGGATAATCCTGCCGGTTTCCCGGTGGGTCCTGGTGGCGAAGCGCTGAATGAGGATGGCTGCTATAATGCCTGCAACAAGTGCCAAACATACCAAAAGAAATCCTGATTCGGGGATGGGTCTTGGGAAATAAATTCCCCTGTTGTTAAGAAAGAATCCTTCGAAAGGAATGAGACTTTTTCTTGGTATTGGCAGTGCCGCCAGGGCAATGGAGTAGGTGAAGAAAAGTGTGAGCAGCAGTGGGATATTTCGTAAAATTTCTACATAAATTTCTGCAAGTTTTGCTATAAGCCAGTTGCTTGAAACCCTGGCGACGCCAACCACTATCCCTAGTATTGTGGAGAGAATTATACCAAGGACGGCAACAAAAAGGGTGTTGAGCGTGCCTATGAAAAAGGCGTAGCCGTACGAGTCAGCAGGAGAATAAGGCAGCAGTGAGTTACTGATGGGCATTCCGGATTCAAGAGACATAAAGCCAAAGCCGGATGCAATGTTTCTGGCTTCCAGATTTTCCTGGGTGGTATTCAGTAACCCGTGGGCTGCATAAAAGATTATGCCAATCACCAACCCCTGCAGTAGTAGAGTGGTAATGGTATCTTTTGAAAGGAAAAACAGTGGTTGCTTCAAGGTATCTGCCTTACTCAAAAAAATTACGCAGTATAAGGAATTACTTCTCTTCTTATACTGCGTAATAGTTAATGTATTTTCTTATCTAATTGGTAGAGCGTAATGGAGCCCACCTTCTGTCCATAGCTTGTTGACACCCCGAGGGATGTTCAGCTTTGTTTCAGGGCCAAAATGGCGGTCGTATATTTCGCCGTAGTTGCCAACAGCAGAAATGGCACGCACCAGCCAATCTTGGTCCAGTCCAAGGTAGCTGCCGGTATCGCCAGACTTTCCAAGCATACGTTGAACCACAGGGTTGTTCGATTTTTCTTTCATTTCTAAAACATTGGCTGCTGTTATGCCATTTTCTTCAGCAGCGATAAGTCCATTAATGACCCAGGTGACAATATCCTTCCACTGGTTGTCGCCGTGTTTTACCAGAGGTGATAGAGGTTCCTTGGAGATAACCTCAGGCATAATCATGTGATCATTCGGCTTGGCGAGGGTGGTACGCAGAGAGGCGAGTTGGCTTACGTCTGTGGTGAATGCATCACATCTGCCGGTTGAATAAGCGCTGAGAGCTTCTTTCTTGCCATCAAAGACCAGGGCTTCCAGTTTCAGATTATTGCTTCTGCCGAAGTCAGCAAGGTTGAGTTCGGAGGTGGTTCCGGCGGTGACACATACTGTAGCACCATCAATCTTTGCAGCTGAGTCAACGCCCAACGCCTTAGAAATCATGAAACCCTGTCCGTCATAAAAAACGATCGTTGTAAAGTCAACACCTTGCTTGGCATCTCGCTTCATTGTCCAGGTGGTGGTTCTGGAGGTAAGGTCAACCTGTCCTGAAGAGACCGCAATGATCTTTTGTTTGGATGCCAGGGGAACGAAGGTGACTTTTTGAGGATCAGACAGCACAGCTGCAGCAACTGCCCTGGCCATATCAACATCGAAACCAACCCAATGTCCGGTTGAGTCGGGGATAGAGAAGCCCGGCACACCTTCACTGATTCCGCAGGTCAAGGAACCTTTTTTCTGGACATCCTCAAGGGTTCCCGCGACGACAGAAGAAACAGTCATTGCAGCAGAGATAGCAATACAAGTTAATAACTTTTTCAAAACGTTCTCCTCTTTTAAAGAAATAATTAAGTGAATCTATGGGTTTTGAAATACATCAAAACATACTATACCTACAATCTTGCTTGTACAATATTTTTGATTGATTTAATCCCGGTAAACGGAAAGTAAGCCGACATAAGTAGCTTCCCAATATTTTTTTTTCAAATAGCAATTTTCAAAAAAAATTACTAGTGGTACTATATGATGAAGTCTCTTGGAATCGAGAGGGATTGTCTATTTATGCAAATCGGACATGATGAAATCATAATAAGAATTATATCTGGCACAAATAGAGCTTGAACGGGATAATTTTCTTTTCTATAGATGAGTCTGTTGATTTAATAGCATTTTTGTTCAATATCGTGGCAAATAAAAAATTTTACCACAGGCATATAGTTGATATTCCGAGGATAAAATTTTTGGTTTAACGAAGAAATTGGGCGAAAAGGCATTAAATCAACGGGCTCATAGATATCTCCGCCAAAATGCCTCTCTGCATTTACTATATCGAATAATGTGTTTGTGTTCATGGCACTTCACTAGATAGAGGAAAAATGACATTATGGGGTTACGGCGATACTTTCTCAGTTTATTTGTTATCCTTTTTATTGTTCTCACAGCTCCTGCAACACTTCTAGCTCTACCGGGTGACCTGGATGCTTCTGGCATGGTTGACGGGACAGATCTCATTTCCTTTGGTAAAGCAAACGGCACCACCATTACGGATGCAAACTGGAATCCGGATGCCGACCTCGATAACAGCGGAACTGTTGACCCGCTGGACTTAACCATCCTTTCGACTCATTTTGCGAAAAGTGGACTTTCCTTTGGCTTATGGCTCGGGGATTCTCTGGATGGTGATAAACGTATTGCCAAAATCTCAGAAAAAGGACGGGTTTTACTTCGTCAAGGCTCTTTCCAAACCCCCGATATCATTTCAGCCAACATTAAAGACGGCTCAGTATGGATAGCCGACTCAGATTCTTCCCAGCAGTTTGTCCGTAAGATAGCCGGTTCTTCCGGAAACACTCTGCTTACTGTGCATGGCTTAACAGCCACGTCTCTTGCTGTCAACAGTATGGACGGCACAGCTGTGACGCACAAAGATTTTTCACCCCCTGTGGCATGATAATTTTAGTGAATGACATGTATTGCTGCATAGGTTCTTGTCTCAATTTCTTGCATTCAGATCATTTTCAAGCGCAGTCATCGCAGTTTTGCATATCTTTTGCTACACCTACCTAAAAACAACCCGCAGCTATTCCTTCATTTTTTAGCATGATGTTTGGCGGAAAGTTTTTGTTGCTTACACTGACCGCAATTGGCAGGAGGTAGTGGCTTGTTCTTCAATGTCACCATCAAGCCAGGGGCCGGTCAGAGTTATAAAAACAAACTGGATAAGATTCCGTATCCCATTTTCTTTGATATACACGGAAAGCTTTTCTGAGTATTCAACCAGAACATTCATCAGGTGGGCCAGGTGCATCAAATAGTGGTACCCTTTCATAGCTTTCCAGTTATAAGAAAAACAGTGTTCATACTGATAACCATGATGTTTTTCGAGCAGGATGTTGGCTTCTATTCCCCATCGATAGCGAGCAGCCAAATTGCACCGCTCATGAAGATTGTCTTTTGTCAGAGATTTACTTGATATCCAGGCATGGTGTGATGTTTTGTTTATGATTTCGCCAGACGATTTATCAACTTCCTGATAGTTTTCTCTACATGTCACTACATGGAGAACGATTTTTTCTTTCTGATTCTGGCCGAAGTAGTATTCAATTTCGTTGACCCATTTGAATTTTTGCTCCCGATCTCCCCATATCATATCTTTTGTATGATTTGACTGTAGTTTGGACAATCCATAATATTCCTCCCAAACACTTGCCAGGGATTTATCCTGCAGGACAATCATGAAATCCCACTTGTTTTTCCGACATATTTCCATAAGTGGGCCGCTTGGATACAAACCGTCTAATAACAGCATTATTCGTAGTCGCTTAAATTCCTTTTTTAGCCTGCCAGCTAAACGTTTAAAGGCCTTTATTTCACAATCCTCTTTTTTCTCAAACGTGTCGCCTTTGGTGTACTCCAGGAATTCACTCATCAGCGGGATGACCATGCCGTTGTGAAAAGATAAGGTTGCTTCCAGGGTATACACGAAATATTGAGGTCTTGCTCTGTCGCCTTTTCCAACTGTCCGGCCGCTGCATTCCTCACTCCAAATCTCGTCACGTTTGAATTTTTGTGTACCATCAATGGCAATAGGGTAACTGTGATTGATCAAATAGCGATGGAATTTTTTATTTCTTATCAAGCGACGGATCAGCTCAATATGGGCTTGCTCAATTTTTTCAATATCTATTCTTGCCAGTAAGCGTTGGAGGGAATCATGGTGGGGGATACTTTCCAGTTCAGGGAAAAGCAGCTGTAAGTTTTCGACGAACTGTGGTGTTGTCATCTTTCTGTTTGCCTCACGCCTGGATGACATCTGATAAACAAACGTAAAAATACCATAAAGCAACAAAACCGTCAGTTTGTGTTTACTTTTTTTTGGGTTTCGGGGATCAGTAATCTTGCTAAGGCGTTTGAGTAGAGCCGGTAATTGGGTGCGATACACCTGCACCTGCTGGATCGTAATCCCGGTTCTTGCAAGTTTTTCTTCGTCAACGGTTGTGTATTCACAGATGTTGTTGCTGATATGTGTCCGTTTGTGAGGCTTTAGTCCTCTCTTCTCCAGAGCGAGACGTAATTGGTTCTGTGAGTATTTTTTTTACTGTTACGTTCCTCGATTTTTTCTCGCGTCAGATGTGGTATCTTCAAATTTCAATCCTCCCTATAAGGTATTCACGGCATAATTGACTGCGAAAGTCCTTTTGCAACGGCATGGTGAAAATCAATTTTGGTGTGGTCGTATATAGTTTGCCCTTTCGAGCAAGTCCTTCTCCTGTTGTTTTGCCGACAAGGTGCCAATTCGATGCTTGATAGCAGGTACCATTGTATTTTGCAGGATCAACAAAGCTTTCCATTAAAAGTGGACGGTATCCCCAAAGGGTAAACCAGTCACTGGAAATTCGTCTCTTCAGTTGAGCAAGCACATGGCTCGCCAGGTACGGAATATTCACCCATGGCATGATAACAAATCTGGAATTATTTATGACCCACGGTAAATTACGAAGACGTTGATTGGTGTTCCATCCAATCCAATTGTCTCGCGCTGAAATTGATTTTGCAGCACCAGCGAGAAGAATACACGCCAATATCTCTCCTTTTACGGATCTTACAAAATACCTGATGAAACATCCAAAAGGACGCTTGTAACCAAGATAGTGATGCTGGTCAACGTGTTGATTCCACATTGCCACGTCCGTTTGGGTTGTTGCCGGTTCAATGGAAATTGGTCGCACAACCTCAAGGTTGCAGTGGATCGATTGGTGAGGTGGCAGCGATGGTGCAGCTTTTGCTTTAGGCGATTGTTGTTTGGGGCATGGGCGTCTTGGTGGAAGCTTGATGGCGCCAATATCTTCCATTTTTCTTAGCAGCTTGAGGCAGGCATCTTTTTTGTAACGACCTGTTGCGGTAAACCAGTCAAGATGTTCACAAATTGTTTCAGTCAATGTTGTTTGACAGAGGTTGGGAAATGCTTTTATAGTCTCTGCAATTTCTTCAATATCCTCACTCGTGAATTTACGGCCACATTGTTCAATTGCTATGGCTTGCGATATCGTCATGGATAACACCGTTGTAGAGAATTGTGGATAATTTACTCTACAATGGTGGCGTTTTAATGTTTACTGCTTTTTTGCGAAAAACTTTTTTAACAATTTACATGCAACCCTTACCGCGGCAGGGAAAAAATCTTTATGCGTCACAGCTGGTGCCAATCTTTTGAATGTTGTACTGTTTGGTTCTGTTGTATTTGGTAGCTTCGCT
>JAAELB010000805.1 GCA_024227155.1 Desulfobulbaceae bacterium | reverse complement strand
TCGACACATTGGCCGCAATGGCCACTAACCTAACTTCCGCACTCAATGCTGAAGATCGCTATCAACAGCTCCTTGATGCGCTGCTTATTGCTATTCCCTATGACGCGGCAACACTTTTAAGGCTCCATGGAGATATCCTCAAGCCGTTGGCTGCCAAAGGTTTAACTCCAGATGCCATGGGACGGGAATATTCCCGTAAGCTTCATCCACGACTAGACATAATATGTGGCTCCAGCGAACCTGTCCTTTTTTCCAAGAACAGCACCCTCCCAGATCCATTCGATGGTTTAGTAGCCTTGGACCCAGATACCACAAAGCACATCCATGCATGTCTTGGATGCCCTTTATACGTCGAAGAAAAGTTAATTGGGGTGCTGATTGCAGATGCTCATGATCCAGGAGCCTTTGATCATCTTCCGAAACAATATTTAAAAGTGATAGGCTTAATGGCTGGAGCCCAGATGCATACCGCTGACTTGCTTTCTGCTCTTGAAGAAAAAGCAGAGCGCCAAGGCCAGATAGCAACTGATTTGATGCATGGTGTTGCATTACAGCAAGGCAGGGAGATTATAGGGAAAAGCAACGTAATGGAGAACCTACGAAAGGAAATTGAACTGGTTGCAAAATCAGATTTTACAATACTTGTCCTGGGAGAGACAGGTGTCGGCAAAGAACTTGTAACAAGATCGATTCATAACCATTCACCCCGTAGAGATATGCCTTTACTCTACCTGAACTGCGCAGCACTCCCTGAAAACTTAGCTGAAAGTGAGCTCTTTGGCCATGTCAAAGGAGCTTTTACCGGTGCTGGGAATGACCGCACTGGAAAATTTGAACTGGCTGATGGAGGGACCCTATTTTTGGACGAAATCGGGGAGTTGTCACTTGAAATCCAGGCCAAAATTTTACGTGCTATCCAGGAAGGTGAAATCCAGCGCATTGGTTCAGAGAAGATGATCTACGTAAACGTGAGATTACTTGCAGCAACCAACAGAGACCTGGAAGCGGAAGTGTCAGCTGGCAGGTTCAGAGCTGATCTGTATCATCGGCTAAATGTGTATCCTTTAACGGTACCACCACTCAGGGAGCGTAAAGATGACATTGCAATTTTAGCTGGATTTTTCGCAGAACGATCAATGGCACGACTGGGGCTTAACTCAGTTCGGATTGATGAAAATGCTCTGGCACTCCTTCTCCGCTACAGTTGGCCCGGCAATGTCCGCGAACTGGAAAATATA
Organism: Desulfobulbaceae bacterium; assembly: GCA_024227155.1. Taxonomy (GTDB): domain Bacteria; phylum Desulfobacterota; class Desulfobulbia; order Desulfobulbales; family Desulfocapsaceae; genus Desulforhopalus_A. The sequence goes on along the minus strand of JAAELB010000805.1, from coordinate 281 downwards.
ATTTCAAGATCAGCACTAAAAGCATCATCTGAAACAATTCAAAATGGTTTCATTATAATTCAACCCAATCATTTAGCCGGCGATCTCGGTACAGCAATGTATACGGTTCCTGCCCCCGCCAACAACCATCCACCGAGCGTAACCGGTAAAATATCCCTTCGAGAAGAATTACAAACACTTCAAATACGTCTCATAAATTCAGCCCTTGATAACAATAATGGCAACTGGGCTGCTGCTGCTCGCGATTTAGACATGAATCGCAGCAATCTCCACAACTTAGC
>JAAELB010000804.1 GCA_024227155.1 Desulfobulbaceae bacterium | reverse complement strand
GCCCAAACTACATTTATAGAGTCATAGTAAACTCTCAGAGTTGACTCTTCCTTTTGTGACATTTGGTCACGTTTTCTATTATTTGCCCATTGTCCCACCAATGAAAGTGAAAGTAGGGGCTATTTGGCTAATTCTGGCAAGAAATTAATGGAGACCGACAAATATTTGCCCAAACTACATTGATAGAGTCATAGTACACCCTCAGAGGTAACTCTTCCTTTTGTGAGATTTGCTCACGTTTTCTATTTTTTGCCCATTGTACTATCAATGAAAGTGAAAGTGAGGTTGTTTGAATAATTCTGGCTAGAAATTAATGGAGACCCACAAATATGTGCCCAAACTACATTAATAGAATCATTGTACACCCTCAGAGGTGACTCTTCCTTTTGTGAAATTTGCTCACGTTTTCTAGTATTTTGCCAGTGTCACGTCCATGAAAGTATTAAGTGTGTCTTATGGACCAAAACAGCCTGAAAATCATGGGAGACCCACAAATATGTGCCCAAACAATATTTTAGAAGTCATTCTACATGTATCTTCCTTTTGTGACGTTTGCTCACGTTTTCTAGAATTTGGCCAGTGTCATGGCCATGAAAGTGT
>JAAELB010000803.1 GCA_024227155.1 Desulfobulbaceae bacterium | reverse complement strand
TCTGCGGTCAGCGTGTATCATGGTGTATAATCAAATCAGGAGGCTATTCTCCAACAATTCCAACTTCAGGAGGTACACCATGAAAGTTACTCAAGCGGTCGATTTCCACCTTCAGTACCACAGAGCCAATTCCAAAAAAAAATACCATCAAAACCTGTGAGTTCGTTCTCTCAAGATTTTCAGGCCGATTTGGTAAAAGAGATTCTATCAAGTTCTCTCCGCCTTTGATCAGGTTGCCAGACTGGAAGTGAACCGGCTATGGGAGAAAAAAACAATTTAGGTGGTGCAAAGGAGCCTGGAGCAGGCCGATCTTTTGGTGGTTGGATCACTGGCCAATGTGCTTCATGCACATAATCAGCCCAGTCACATCCGTAACAATTTGAAAGTATACTTTGGTCGTTCATATTCGCCTCCATTTTTCTTTTGTAGAAAAAACAGGACGTTGATGACCATAGTATACTACATCATCAATTTACTTTTGTTACGTATAAACAGGAATAGTATTAACCAGCCAAAAAAGTACGAAATTGATACCTTGGATTTGGCAATGTTAAGTCCAAAGCTTGGGTACTGAAATCACCTGATCAGGAACAATCTTAACTTACGGGTTTACCCAAATCGTTAGGATTGCC
>JAAELB010000802.1 GCA_024227155.1 Desulfobulbaceae bacterium | reverse complement strand
CTTTATGAAATTCCTCACAGGATATCTTTCCTAAAAACAGATAGGTCATGTTTGCAACTAACCAGGATTTGCTATCAAGATATGTTTCAATAAGGTTTTTATCAATTTTTGTTTCAGAGTTTGAAAGAATTGCAAGAGCGCGTATGTGCTCATATTGAGTTCTTAAACTGTATGCCTTAACTTTTTCAACTTGCTTATATAACATATCTTTATCTGAATAATTTAGTGAGAATTCAGTTAAAAAAATTAGCGAGGCAGCTTTTATGTTTTCATTTTCATCTGTTAATCCAGTGAAGATATCACTCAATACTTTATTAGCTTTTTCGATTTCTTCTTTGGCTGGCATTTTTTCTTTTGAGTCAGGATTCTTTGTTGTTGCTTTTTTAAGAATACCTGCATAGTCCCAGGCATATTTAATCAGATTACATATTGCATTGTACTTAGCCACATCATTTTCAGAGGCTAAAAGATCCTCATAATCTGATATTTCATAATCAGGGATTTCTACCATCTGATATCTGATGGCACTGTTATCAAATCTATCTTTCCCAAGACACCCTGTTATTAATAAACTGCATAAAAATAAAGATAATATTAATTTGAATATTGTTGTATTGTTTTTCATTGTCTTATTGATCCCCCAATATTTCTGATATCTCATCTATACGCTTTATGGGAATAGTTAATTGGTATAATTTAGATTCATAT
>JAAELB010000801.1 GCA_024227155.1 Desulfobulbaceae bacterium | reverse complement strand
GATTTTTGTTTATGATCCTTGTCGTTTTTGACGGATTACGCAGAATTAATGACAACCGACTGTTTGTCATCTTGTAGGGACCATCCACAATCTGAGGGCACGGAAGGTTGCCTGAGGCTATAAAAAGACGTATCTTGCCTTGTTGCTTTTGGGGATTATGGCCGGGTAGAGAACATATCTTAAATTTGACGATTTTACGTGCATACGGAGGGAGTTCCAATTTTTCGATAGCTCTAATTCGGACATTATTGATGTTGACCTGTGATAAAAGGATTTCCTGTTCCCGATGTATCTGCTCATGGACCATAGGTACTTTGTCGTCGTTAGTAAAACCGTTAAAGGACTCATCTTCTGACGACTCATACTCTGCCTGTCGAATTAAAGGTGAAGGGCTAGGAATGTTCTGATGGCGTAGGGAGAATGTATCCTCCCCTTGCGTAGTAATTGGAGTGTTAGTACTATTACGTTCTGGAGTTAATTGTTGACCCGACGATTGACTACTGAGAAGAGTTATAACTATGGGAAATCCATGAAAAATAGTACCATTAAGAGCTTCCATGGCTGATTGTGCATTACTGAGATGTTTGAATTCTACAATGGCAAAGGATTGGTTCGGAAATTTCTCCACACCAATGATCGTGCCGAAGACAGACAATAAAGTTGTTAACTCAGCTTCGTGAACATGTGTTGCTACATTATTAATGTGTAGAGAGGCTGGTATTATTGTTCCATCAACGAGGGTATCAAAGATAGAGAGATTAATGGGATGGGGTAAATTGGTGTCCAATTGATCAAGATCGACGTCCTTGTGATTTAATTTGCAGAAGCCCTTTGTAGTACCACTGGTTTTTTGTTCAGTTTTAAGATGAGAAAGATCTGATTCGGAACGGGATGTGCTATGGATGATAGAATCGATTTGACAGTCGAAATCCCTTGGAGACTTCTGACTATTTGCATCATTGTTGCATATTCGATTAAAGTCTTGTTCAGAAATGTGGACACCTTTATGAAGGGTATCTTCGTCTACTACATTATTGCATTTAGAAGATTGGAAATTGCTGTCGTCGTAAACGGAGGTTACTGCACCTTCTGTGAGAAACAAATCTAAATAGAATCCATAG
>JAAELB010000800.1 GCA_024227155.1 Desulfobulbaceae bacterium | reverse complement strand
GATACGGCTCATGAGACACGCGTGGCAATGGTGGAAGATGGCGACATTACTGAGTTGTTTATTGAACGCGCAGGAGCTTCGGATTGCACCGGAAATATCTACAAAGGACGTGTTCAAAGGGTATTGCCCGGGATGCAAGCTGCTTTTGTGGATGTCGGTTTAAAGCAGGCGGCTTTTTTATATGTGAACGATATTTTAACCGACAACTACAAAGAGACCTCCTTATTGGTTCATGAAAATGGCGAAGAGGATTTGAGGACAGAATCAAATCAACCGGATTCAAGGGAAGAAGGTCCAACAACAGAAAAAAGTGAAATTAACATTGTTGCTTTGATCAACGAGGGCCAGGAAATGTTGCTTCAGGTGGCCAAGTCACCCATGGGCACCAAAGGCGCTCGAATAACCTCCTATATTTCCTTACCGGGTCGATTTTTAGTTTTAATGCCAACATCCAACCACATCGGCATCTCCCGTCGCATTGAAAATGAGAGTGAAAGAACAAGGCTAAAAGAGATCGTGGCCGAACTGAGGTCAGATAATTTAGGCTATATCGTACGTACAGCAGCTGAAGGGGTTAACAAGGATAAGATCTCACAGGAGATGGAATTTCTTAAGACTTTATGGACAGGCATTCAAAGTAAATACAAAAATGCACCCACCCCATCCTTAATACACCAGGAATTGGATATTCGATTGCGCGCTGTCCGCGATCTGCTGCTCCATGAGGCTGAAACCCTGATCATCGATTCGCGCAGTGGGTTCCAGGAAATTTTGTCCTTTTTAGATACATTTATGCCTAACTTGAAGGGATCAGTGGAGCTATACGAAGGAGATGAACCAATTTTTGATGCCTATAATCTTGAAGGAGATATATCAAGAGCCCTAAAAAAGAAGGTTTGGCTCAAATCCGGCGGTTACATCGTGATCGAGCATACCGAAGCTCTGGTGGCAATAGATGTGAACACCGGGCGATACGTAGGGAAGCACAATCTGGAAGAGACCATACTTAAAACCAATCTGGAAGCTGTTAAGGAGATTGCCTATCAAATTAGGCTCAGAGATATCGGCGGTATCATCATTATTGATTTTATAGATATGGAAAAAAAGGCGAATCAGGAAAAGGTTTTTAATGCGCAGTGTGAGGCATTTTCCAAGGATCGCAGTAAAACCCATATATTGCCCATATCAGATATGGGCTTAATTCAAATGACGCGCAAACGTGTTAGAAAACCGCTCACAAGACTGATGTGCGAACCATGTTTTTATTGCGATGGTGAGGGCCATCTTCTTTCAGGACAGACCATCAGTTACAATATTCAACGTGAAATAATACGCAACGCCCGTGACATGAACGGTTCGGGGATGACACTGAGGGTCCACCCGCAAATTGCAGAGATACTGCACGGAGAGGAAAAACATCTCATTACCACCTTGGAGCATCGCTTGGGAAAACAAATAACCATCTATCCGGATAAGCGATTCCATCTGGAAGAGTTCGATATACTGGAAACCTAAAAATAGATTCATATAATTAAGGATTATAATAAATGACCGGATAAAGCCGCCAAGAAAAAGCGATAATTGATTTCATATTGACATAGAGATCGCATTATGTTTATTTTCACGGGTTCGACAGCCAATGTCGCATCTAATAAAATGGATTATTACGAGAATCCTTAAGCGCTTGCGCCTATATATAAGGAACACTTGAGAATAAAGGAAAAAGGACATGAAAAGAACATTTCAACCGAGCAGAAT
>JAAELB010000799.1 GCA_024227155.1 Desulfobulbaceae bacterium | reverse complement strand
GACAACAAATACCCATCGAAAAATGATTTCAAACCATCACCTCCAGCAAACTATTCTCCTAACTTTTTCGTAGGGCATCAAAAAAATCCTAGCAAAATGTTTAGTTCAGTGTTTCAATATCTTACAAACAAAACCCATAGTAACCTGAAAGTCGGATAAAGCGTACACTATTTGGTTTCGACTCCTAAGTACTTCAAGAACAACCTGTCTCTTGCCACTGATTCGGTGGACCATCGATAGCTGCCCATGACAGTCTGCACCTTTGTGGTTTCAATGCAATCGAACCAATCCAGGATCTGGGCTAGAGAGCGTAGCGCAAGCCAGTTTTGCAGTTTCTTTTCGAGCTTGATAAGTGATTTGGCTTTTCCGGGTTCTTTCTTCCTGAGCTTGGCTTGCACTTGCTTTATTTTTTTCGTCAGGAAACAGTGATAGCCCAGTGAGACAAACTGTGTGAATTGCCTTCCACGCAGATTATCTGGATACCATGTGCGCGGTCGCGAGCCGTCGAGCCTCCCCTTTTGTACGGCAAAGAGTTCTTCGATTTTTTCTCGCAGCCGATAGTTCTCCAGCGCGGTAAATGTGTCCATAGTCTGATTGCTGACGAGAGCGAAGTAGCCAAAATACTTCTTTGCCTCGGCAATGGCCTCGTCATTGAATCCTACCTTCAGCTGTCCCCCGCGCCCCTTT
>JAAELB010000798.1 GCA_024227155.1 Desulfobulbaceae bacterium | reverse complement strand
TTTATAATCACTTAAATTAGAGTAGTAATTATTCATATTATAGATTGGGTATTTAATACAAGAAAAAAATACAAAAATTCCATATTTAATTACTATTTGTTGTAGGAAATAATGTTATAAATTAAGAAAAAAATGATGAAAGCACCGCCAGACAGGGCATTCATTTTTTTGAATTTTAGGGAGATTATGTAAAAAATAATTGATAAAAATACCATAAATGGAATTTCAAAATATAAAAGGCTTTTATTAACTTTAGTAGGATTGAAAATGCCCACAATGCCCATGACTAAGCATATGTTAAAGATATTACTTCCAACAACATTGCCAACCGAGATGTCGCTATGTCCTTTTGCAGCTGCAACAGCTGAAGTTGCAAGCTCTGGAAGAGATGTGCCAAGAGCGACAATAGAGATACCAATAAAAATTTCAGACAACCCAACTGCTTTAGCGATAATTATTGCATTTTTTACAACCATGTTTGCGCCAAGCGCAAGTGCAAATACGCCTGTTATTACAAGAAAAGCATTAATGGAAATTTTTTTATATGATTTGTCAGGGAGGTCATTTTTATTATTTTTATTTTTTGCATTTTTTATACTTATAAATAGAAAGGTAAGAAGAAAGAATATTAAAATAATGCCATCAGCAAACCCAATCTTACAATCTATGCATAAAATCCAGAAAAGGATTGATATAAATATCATAAATGGAAGGTCAAATTTTATTATTTGTTTTTTAATATCAACCTTTCGAATTATTGCACTAATGCCTAAGACAAGTGCAATATTGATAACATTGCTTCCAAGAATATTTCCAATGGAAATATCTCCTGATCCTTTAAGAGCAGCAACAAAGCTAACAAGGAGTTCGGGTGCAGAGGTTGCAAATGAAACAATTGTAAGTCCTACAATAACTGGTTTAACTGAAAACATTAATGCCGTGGATGAAGAGCCGTTAACAAGAAATTCTGATCCTACATAGAGAAGGATAAGACCAAAAAGTAAAATAATAATTTGAAAGGTCAAAATTTTTCCTTTACTTGGTTTGAGAAAATAGTTTATATATCATTTATTCATAAAT
>JAAELB010000797.1 GCA_024227155.1 Desulfobulbaceae bacterium | reverse complement strand
GTATTAAAAAGTGGGGGCTATATCTCCAAAGGCAATCCCAGCCTGTGTCTTCTGACAAAGAGGCCTCAAACAATTTTCAGAATAAAGGAAGGCACTCAAATGTGGAAGATAGGAATGTGGGGAAAAGGTATGCACAAACTACCAGATACCCTATGACTCCATCAGAGAAGTCTGTGCAGAAACCTAAAGATCTCACATATCCTCCAAGTGTAGGCACTGTACATACAACCCCATTGTTGAAGAAACCTGGTTCAGATGCACAAAGTACTCCCATTAACCTGGATTTGACAACAGAAAGGGGTAATGAGAGGTCAATTGAACCTTATCAAACTCAGCCTGGATCCATAGCAGAAAATTCACTTATGGTCCAGGAAATGAGATACTTTGGAGATAATGTGGTGCAGTTACTAAAAACCACCACAGCCAAACCTAGCTCCTTGAGATTGGAACAAATTCTCAACATGATTGATACATTTTCTGAGAATGAGGAGATAGAGGGAGGAACAGATTGGCTCTCCTGGAAGACTGAGCTTTTGGAGCACCAAGAAGCAAACCAACTCTGTGACCGGGAGATGATGATCATCCTAAATAACAAGTTGCGGGGTGGAGCAAAGACTCACTTGAAGTCTATTATGACACCTAATCCAACTTTCAAAGATGCTATAGATTGGATGGATGAGCATTATCAAAATACCTTCCTCGAAAAGAAATGGGAAAATAAGCTCATGAGAGCTGTTCAACTTCCTGGACAGAGTCTAGAGCATTATAAACAGGAATTAACCAGTTTTGCTCTAAGAGCTTTTCCTGCTCAGAAGCAGAGCCAACAACGAGTAGAGGCTCTCACAAAGACTATTTTTGATGGATTGAGAGAAGAATACTGCACAAGGGCTAGAGAATATTTAGCCACCAACCCCACAATTGACTTCTTTCAGATCATGAAGAGGCTTCAGATGGTCTGTGAAACAGGAACCAATAAAGAAGCTGATTCTGTAGGAGTGAGTGCTACCACCCAGCCAAAAACTGATTCTCCAAAGGGAGATTGGAGTGGTAGGGGTAGATGGTGGAGAAAAAGAAGGAAAAATAGAGGTAGTGGAGCTAAAACTGCACTTCTAACTCTGACCAACAGCAGTCTAAATCAGGAAGATCTCCTCAATGGAGTGCTCAGCAGGAAGGAGTGGTTGATAAAAATCTGGAGAGGCTTGAGTCTGCCATAAAAACAGCTGAGGCTAGTAAATCTAATGAGGGAAGTGCACAGTTAACCAACGGGATAGAGTCTTTAGGAGCCGCTATGGTT
>JAAELB010000796.1 GCA_024227155.1 Desulfobulbaceae bacterium | reverse complement strand
CCGATTTATTCGGGTTAGGAATTAGGAGTATCAATACCAGTTATTTTACTCAACATTGGGTGACCCACACGACCATAGGCAGCATCATCCCACATGAAATAAATAATGTTTGGCTTTTTTCCTGTTTTCGCTTCAAGTGCCTCGAAGGTCTCACTACGTTCACTATCTGGTGGTAAAAGTAAGCTCTCGATTTCATAAAGAGTTCCTGAGTTTCTTGTTTTTTATGACAGTAATTCAGGAGTAAGGTACTAAAGATTACAAGTTTATTTCTAACACCCCACAAGGGCTACTCAGTTCAGTCCCTCCTCGGAGTCTACCGCTTACCTGAGGGGATAAGTGTCATTTGGCTCACATCAACTGTTGGCTGAAAGCTGTAAATTTGGGCCTTCATCAATCCTAACCACAAATAACCCGTGTGCAAGTTCTGGTTGATAAAAACACCATTATATTATTTACTACTTATCCTAGAGAGTCCCACATCATAAGTCGGCAGATTTTCCTATCATGTCCGACTATTTTTTTCTCATAACTTATCGACATTTGAAGAGTTCCACGAAAGTTCAAAGACCTTGGATGTTTGCTTCGTCCAGTTGGATAATGGACCTTTTCAAATGAGCCTCAAACACGATCCCGGGGGTAAATGTCTTACTCATTTGCGAAATCCGGTCCCATCGAATAGGGTATCGCACCATGGATTTCTCGACTTTTATATACCAGTCACCAAGCCTTCCACTGCTGTTTTTTATCAGTTTTTTGGCAGCCACAGTGCTGCCTCTTGGTTCTGAGTGGCTCCTGGTACTGATGCTCACCCAGGGTTTTTCCTTAGAGCAAACAGTTATCACGGCGGCGGCAGGTAACTATTTAGGGGGATGCACCACATTTTTCATCGGCATCTTGGGGGCGAATTTTCTCATTGAAAAAGTTTTACGAGTTGACGCGAAACAACTGAAAAGGGCAAACAACTTCTACCAGAGATACGGCTGCTGGTCCCTGCTGTTAACCTGGCTGCCAATAATAGGTGATCCCCTGTGCCTCATCGCCGGGATTTTAAAAACCGGTTTTATACGGTTTTCTGTGCTGGTTTTTGTTGGCAAATTTATGCGATATGCTACTCTGGCTGTTTTGGTCCAACAGGGCCTGGCATACACAGGAGGATAGAAAGGATGAAGCACAGGATTTTACACAAAGTTTATGAAGTTTTTGAAAAATGGAGCAACGAGCAGGCTGACCTCACTCTGGTTTGTGAAAAAGGCTGTTCCAGTTGTTGCACACAAAATGTGACCATCACTGCCCTGGAGGGAGAAGACATCCTCCGTTATATCATGGCTGAAAAGTTAACCGACTGGTTTTCTGTTAAACTCACACAGAACAGAAACCACCAGCGGCCAAAGATGACCACCAACGATTTTGCCAAGGCGTGCCTTGATGGTAGAGATGTTGATCCTGAATCGCCAAGTTCTGAATCAAGCTGCCCATTTCTTGAAAACAATAGCTGCACTATTTACCCAGTCCGGCCGTTTAGTTGCAGACTCTTTGTTTCATCAAAAAAATGCGGCCTTGGTCAACCAGCCCTCATACCGGACTATTATCTGGAGGCGTCAACAGCCACCACGCAACTCGTCGAACATCTTGGTCAAAAGGAGTACTGGGGCAACATGCTTGACGTGCTGCTGGCACTTTTGGATATCAGTGAATTCAGAGAAACCAGTGAGAAATTCAACAACAGTGTCATCATGCAGGCAAGGATGCAAACCCTGACGGCAAAACCACTTCCCGGCTTTCTCCTAAGCGAAGAGGAAAGGGCCAGAGTAGCACCGCTTATTGAGGCCATTTTTGCAACAGAAGTTGATGGCAAATGTGTGGAGGATATACTGAACGGCAAATAGGCTGACAACTCGGAACCTATAACCTCTGTTATTTTTGCAATTAAGGTTCCGAGTGTATCAATTATGGGGAAAATAGAGGTAAGAATTCTCCATACCCTTTCTCTTTAAGCTCATCAACAGAGACAAAGTTCAAAGACGCTGAATTTATACAGTAGCGCAAACCTGTTGGCTCTGGCCCGTCATCAAAAAGATGGCCGAGATGGGAATCCCCATATTTACTTCTCACCTCTGTTCGTACCATCAGGAACTTGCTATCTTTTTTTTCAGTAACATGTTCTTTAACCAGCACCCTTGTAAAGCTCGGCCATCCGGTTCCGGAATCAAATTTATCTTTTGAACTGAACAGCGGTTCCCCGGAGACCACGTCTACGTAAATACCCTCTTTTTTATTATCCCAATATTCATTGCCAAAAGGACGTTCCGTTCCATCCTTCTGTGTTACCTCATATTGAACCGGGGTCAGAATTTGCTGCAACTCATCCTCCGCCGGCTTAAAATATTTTTTCTTTTGCGGCCTGTCTTTCCAGGTGCTCTCTAAAAATCCAGCTCTGCCAGACCCCACCTTATACGCTTCATAATGAAAAACATTCTTCTTATAGTAATCCTGATGGTATTCTTCCGCCGGATAAAAAGGTTTTGCCGGGAGAATGGCTGTAACAATGGGCCTTTCAAAAATGGCAGATGCATCAAGGATCGCCTTTGATCTTTCGGCGATCACCCTTTCCTCCTCACTGCTATAAAAAATTGCAGTTTTATAATGCTCACCACGATCGGCGAACTGCCCCCCGGGATCGGTCGGGTCAACATAGCGCCAAAAGGTATCGAGTAGCTGATCATAGCTGATTGTAGACGGATCATACACAACCCGGACCGACTCTATATGTGAAGTCTTTCCACTTGAAACCTCCTCGTATGTCGGCTCCTTTTCATCCCCACCGGAGTAGCCGGCCTTCACATCGATTACCCCTGCCAATTGCTCAAAAGGTGGTTCCATACACCAGAAACATCCGCCGCCAAAGACCGCGTCCTTATGTTCGGAACTACTCCCATCAGCGACTGCAAATGCCGATAAAGAAAGCACAGCAAGAACCACCAGTATTAGAAAATATTGCATATATTCCTCCTGTTATAATTGAGGGTGATTGTTTAGTGCCTTACTCCATAAAAACTGAAATAAAATAAAAGAAATCTGGAGTGTATTTTAGCATTAGAATCCTCATACAGTCACCAGATAGTGAACGAAGAGAGACCTTCGAGGCACTTATCCAGCGATTATAAAAAATTAAAGCCTTGTCGGGTTAAAAGGTAGGCATGCCCGACCACTGGATCAAGCCCTCTCCGGTCCAACGGGAGAAATGCACCTAAAAACAGTTATAACAATCCTTTCTTTTTCCCCTTTATGGTGAGTTTTCTGTTTCAAAATCGAGGCACCGTTGCTATAGTGGCCTCCATGAAAAAGCCAAATAATACCAAACGGACCAAATTTATTTTTGTAACCGGCGGCGTTCTCTCCTCCCTGGGGAAAGGACTCGCTTCTGCAGCTATTGGAGCTCTCCTGGAAAGTAGAGGACTCACGGTAACATTCCAGAAGCTCGACCCATATATCAATGTCGATCCCGGAACCATGAACCCCTTCCAGCACGGCGAAGTCTACGTTACAGACGACGGTGCCGAGACCGATCTGGATATGGGCCATTACGAACGCTATACCAATGCGGTGATGGCTCAGAAAAACAATTACACCTCCGGACGTATCTATTACTCCGTTATTAAAAAGGAGAGACGGGGTGAATACCTGGGCGGGACCGTACAGGTTATCCCCCATATCACGGATGAAATCAAAGCGGCCGTTCTACAGCTTGACGGCAGTGTCGATGTAGCCATTATCGAGATCGGCGGTACCGTCGGTGATATCGAAGGTTTGCCATTTATTGAGGCAATTCGTCAGTTACGGGGCGATCTCGGCCATGAGTACACACTTTTTATCCACCTGACCCTCGTTCCTTATATAAAAACAGCCGGGGAGGTAAAAACCAAACCGACCCAACATTCTGTTCGTGAGCTGCGGGCAGATGGAATCCAGCCGGATATCCTCGTCTGCCGTACTGAAATACCACTGGAAGAGAGCCTTAAATCGAAGATAAGTCTCTTCTGTAATGTTCGAAAAGATGCCGTTATCACAGCAATTGACGTTGACACAATCTATGAGCTGCCACTCCATCTTCACAAGGAAGGACTTGATACAAAGATTCTTGAACTCCTCAATATCTGGACGGGACAGCCAAATATAAAGCCGTGGGAACAACTGGTTCACAACATCCAGAACCCAAAAAATGATGTGACCATCGCAATTACCGGTAAATATGTTGATCTCACCGAATCGTATAAGAGTCTGCATGAGGCACTGGTACACGGTGGCCTGGCAAACGGTACCAAGGTCAACCTTCTTTACATAAGCGCCGAAGATCTCGAATCAAAGAACGTCGCCAGTCTTCTCGATGGCTGTGATGGTATTCTGGTACCAGGCGGTTTTGGTCAACGCGGAGTTGAAGGGAAAATCAAGGCGATCAATTATGCCCGCAAAAACAAGGTTCCGTTCTTTGGCATCTGCCTTGGGATGCAGCTGGCAGTGGTTGAACTCTCAAGAGATCTGCTGGAACTACCCATGGCAAACTCCACCGAACTCGACGAGGCCACCCCTGATCCTGTAATATATCTCATTAAGGAGTGGTTCGACTACAGGACCAATAAAATGCAGATCCGCGATGAGGAATCTGATCTGGGCGGTACCCTGCGTCTTGGAGCCTATCCGTGTGTATTGAAAGAAAACAGCAATGCCCATAAAGCGTACAAACTCGAAGAGATCCATGAGAGACACCGTCACCGTTTCGAGTTCAACAACGACTATCGCCAGCGACTGGAGGAGAACGGGCTTGTCATTTCCGGCACCTCTCCTGACAACAATCTCGTTGAAATAGTCGAGATTGAAGACCATCCTTGGTTCCTGGGCTGTCAATTTCATCCCGAATTCAAATCTAAGCCGATGAAACCCCACCCGCTGTTCAGAGATTTTATCAGCGCTGCACTCAAGCACAAAAAGGGATAGATTCATGTCTTCAATTTCAGTTCAGGTTGAGACCCCCAGCGGCTCGCCAATAACAGTTGGCTCTAACCAGCCACTACTTCTCATAGGTGGGCCCTGCGCCCTGGAGTCGGAAGAAATAGCCAGAACGGTTGCAGGGAAGATGGTGGAAATCTGTGCACGCCTTGGCATTTCCTACGTTTTTAAGGCCTCGTTCGACAAGGCAAACAGGACCTCTCTTGATTCCTATCGGGGACCTGGTCTTGAAGCCGGTCTTGCTACGCTAGCAGCGATCCGCAAAGAACTGGCTGTACCTGTTATCTCAGATATTCATGACATCAGCCAGGCTGAAGCTGCAGGTGAAGTTCTCGATATTATCCAGATCCCCGCCTTTCTCTGCAGGCAGACGGACCTTCTGGTTGCTGCCGCCAAAACAGGTAAGCCGGTTAACGTCAAAAAGGGCCAGTTTGTCTCTCCCTGGGATATGAAAAATGCTGTGGATAAGATCCGGGGTATCGGTGGTAATAAAACCATGCTGGTTGAAAGGGGAGCTAGTTTTGGTTACAACAATCTTGTTGTCGATATGCGCTCTCTTCCGGTTATGCGCTCCTTTGGCTGTCCTGTTATTTTTGACGCTACCCACTCTGTCCAGCTTCCTGGAGGGGCAGGTGGCACCTCCAGCGGGCAACGTGAATTTATAGAACCTCTGACTAAAGCAGCGCTGGCAGCAGGAATCGACGGACTCTTTATGGAGATCCATCCCGAGCCTAAAAAAGCCCTGTGCGACGGCCCTAACTCCATACCCCTTGATGAAGTCGAACAGCTGCTGACAAAGCTCGTTCGCGTTCGAGAAGCGGTACTGTAATTATGTCTTCTGATTGCCCAACATCACCCAACTCCCCGGAAGCCTACCCGTCTGACTGTGAGGTGCTCGAAGGTTACCGGGCCCGCGCACGGGAAAAAGAGGTCGCAAAAAACGATCCTGAGCGCAAGCGAGCACTCTCAAGAGCGACAAATATCAAGCTCCTGCTACTTGATGTTGATGGTGTTCTCACGGACGGTAATCTTCTTTACAGTGGCAACAGCGAAGAATCCAAGTCATTTAATACCCAGGACGGTTTCGGTCTTCGTCTGCTCCGTGAAGCAAAAATTGATGTTGGGGTGATAACCGCCAGGAAATCTGAGGTGGTGGCCAGGAGAGGAGCTGAACTGAAGATGACCTATGTGTACCAGGGCGCTCCCAACAAGAACCATGCCTTTAAGGAAATAGTCAAAGCCTCAGACTTAAAACCTTTTGAAATTGCCTATATGGGCGATGACTGGCTTGACCTGGTACTCCTCCAACAGGTGGGGCTGGCTATCTCTCCCGCTAACGGAGTAAAAGAGGTAAAAGAGGTCGCACATTTTACTACCGAACGTGCGGGTGGAGCTGGAGCGGTGCGAGAAGCCTGTGATTTGATTCTGGAGGCTCAAAACCTAATCCCGGAACTGCTGCAAAAGTACAAAAACCGATGAAACTCCATCGCAATACTATCTGGCTGATACCGCTTTTTTTCATCATCACCTTTCCTCTCTGGTCTATTCCTGTTGGTACCTTCCTCACGCCCCGGGGCGGCTTTGACCCTGATCTTAAAAAAGCGCCGGCCAAATCCCACGACTTTAATATGGATCATGTAAGAATCACCCAGAATCAGGGCGGAGTCAAAACAGCCTTCATCAGAGCCGAGAAGGCCGCAACCGGTGAGGACCCCGATGTACTGTTGATGGATAACGTTGATGCGGATATCTTTGATGAGGATGGAAATATTACCAAGATCATTGCCCAAAAAGGCAAGTACCACACCGTAATAAAACTACTTACCCTCACTAAAGATGTAGTCGTTAACAAGACCGCAGACAACCAGGTTTTATACACCGACCTGCTCCACTACGACAGTGAACAACGTACCGTTGACTGCCCTGGGCCAACAAGACTTGAAGGTGACAAGGTTGTAATCGATGGCGGCAGCCTTGATTATGACATCAAGACCCAGACCTATATTATTGAAAAGAGGGTCCACTGTGTTCTCAATGGCTTTGTTGAGCAGCCATAAAGCCATATAGTTTTTTTAGCCACCCTCACACCGCTTGGACAAAAGCACAACTCTCCACATAGAAACAGTCCCCTTCTACTCTCCACCTGATGTTCACATCCCACAGCAGCATGCCAAAGTCAGCTTTATTTTTCTTCTGTATCGCTGGCCTGGGGTCTTGACCGATCATTTCCGATATTAATTTTTCTATGGTTCTAGCCGTTTTCAGCTGATATTCATCACAAAAGGCTTTCGCCTGCTCGCTAAAAACAACCTGTACCTCTGGTACCGTACCCAATGCATAACCACCCTTGGCTGAAAGAACACTATCGCTGTATGGAACATAGGGTTTTATGTCAAGCACGGGAGTTTTATCGAGAAAATCAATGCCGGAAAGCTCCAGGACAGTACCTTTTTTACTCCAGCGAACAGCTTCCAGTCGAACCACAGAGAGACCCAGATGGTTTGGCCGATGGGGGCTCCTACAGGCAAAAACTCCAACCCTCTTCTGGCCTCCAAGCCACGGCGGACGTACAGTAGGTTTCCACCCTTCCTCTACTGTTTCATGGAAGTAAAACTGAACCCAGATGTGAGAAAACTGCTCCAGCCCCCTCACCATCTCTTCTCTGTTATAGGGAGGATAAAGTTGCACATAGGCCGACGAACTTTTAACCATCCCCGGTTGTCGCGGGATGCCAAATTTTTCAGTAAAACATGACCTCACCACCCCTATCGGTTCTAAACAAATCCCATGCTCCATAGCAACAATCTCACTAACATGTTGATTTAAAAGTATTTAATCGACTTTGTAACACAAAACACAAATAAGTGTTACCAAAACCTTGACAGCAACCCAGCACCCAAGTAGTGTAACACGAAATTTAAAATTGTATTACATTATCTATCTAACCCCGTAAACGGGAAAATAAGACGGGATAAGTGCCTTGTTACTTGTATGAGGTATCAATTGTTAAAACACAATTCTGATTTCCTGTTATTTATGACAGAAGTTCAGGAATAAGCCACTAAAAAGAGGATACATATGCATATTTCTGAAGGGGTTCTAAGTCTCCCTGTTCTTGCTGCAGGCGGTGCCGTAACAGTTGCTGGCACTGCAATCGGCTTAAAGAATCTCGATTACGACAGAATCATGACTGTGTCTCTTCTCACCGCAACCTTCTTTGTTGCATCCCTCATACACGTACCGATTGGTCCAGGCAATATCCATCTCGTGCTCGGCGGTCTTATGGGGCTCGTCCTGGGCTGGAGCGCCTTTCCCGCTATCCTGGTTGCACTCTTGTTACAGACCATTTTTTTCCACTATGGTGGCTTAATGGTGCTCGGAGCTAACACGGCAATTATGGCTCTACCAGCTATTGGATGTTATTACCTCTGTCGAAAGTGGATAGAACATAACGGCAACAGACGAAAAATTGCGGCCTTTACTGCTGGATTTCTAGCAACCTTGATATCCTCCCTGCTCATGGCAGCGGCTCTTGCCTCAACCGACAAAGGCTTTATCCAGGCAGCAAGACTAGTAGTACTCGCCCATATCCCACTGATGATTATTGAAGGGGTTATTACCATGTTTACAGTTCTTTTTCTCAGTAAGGTTCAACCTGAATTTTTAAAGGCAGGTGGTAAATGAACTCTAAAACACCAATAATTCCCCTCTTTTCACTTATTTTTATCCTCGTCTCTTCCACTGTTTATGGACATAAGATCCGTATTTTTGCCTGGGAAGAAGGTGACACAATACACACAGAGTCAAAGTTTAGTGGGGGACGGGTTGCACAAAAAGCTGCAGTAACGGTCATAGACAAAGAAAGCGGTGCTCTCGTCATATCCGGAACCACGGATAAGGACGGCTTGTTCAGCTTTTCCCTCACAAACCCGGAGGCTCTTAAAAACAACCCGGGCAATAGCCTTGAAATAATTGTCGATAGCGGCGATGGACATAAAAACAGCTGGTTGTATCACATAACTGACCAGGCCCAGGCTGCCCCTACACCTGTTGTGACCAAACCAACGACAAAAGAGAAGCCTCTTCCACAACCGGGACCTCCCGGCCAGGCAACCCTCTCGATAACAGGGGAAGAACTCACCCTCCTCATTGAAGAAGCACTGGATAAAAAACTTTCTCCAATCCACCGTACTCTTGCTGAAAATTCCGAACAAGGTCCAAACATTCAGGATATCCTCGGCGGAATTGGTTATATACTCGGCCTCGCCGGTATCGCAGCGTATATGAAATCAAAAACAAAGAAGGAGTAAGTAATGACATTCAGTAGCCACAAGAGAGTAGTTTTGGCAGCTATCTGCACCCTGTCCCTATCCACCCTGGTGTCTCCTGCCGCTGACGCTCACTTTGGAATGGTGATTGCCGACCAGCCCATTATCAGCCAGGAGAACAGAAGTGCAGAAATAAACCTCTCTTTTTCCCATCCTTTCGAAAATATAGGGATGGATCTCTCCTCCCCTGCTAAATTCTCAGTAACCGTTGCCGGCACCACTACAGATCTTACCAAGACCATCGTAGAATCCAGTTTCATGGACCATGCCAGCTGGACTACCACCTACAACTTCAAACGTCCTGGGGTGTATCAGTTTGTCATGGAACCGACACCATACTGGGAACCGGCTGAAGACGTTTCAATTATCCACTACACCAAAACAATCATCCCCGCCTTTGGTGATGATGAGGGATGGGATGAACCCGTGGGACTGCCCACAGAAATAGTGCCTATGCTCCGCCCCTTTGGCAACTATGCTGGCAATCTCTTTGTTGGCCAGGTTCTTATCAACGGTAAACCAGCAGCTGGTTCTGAGATTGAAGTAGAGTTCTTTAATAAAGGCAACACCTTGACAGCAACTTCTGACTACCACATTACCCAGCTGGTCAAGGCGGATAATGATGGAGTCTTCTCATTTAGCTGTCCCCTGGCAGGTTGGTGGGGTTTTGCTGCCCTCAGCGAAGCTGATTATACACTCAAGGATCCGGAAGGAAAGGAAAAGGGTGTTGAACTTGGTGCACTACTCTGGGTCTATTTTGATAAACTTCCCACAACTTCAAAATAATATTATTTTTGGTTTCAAATTATGATGGATGAGCGTTTCGCCCGGGGTAACTCCCTGCTACACAGTGTTGCTCCAAAAGTAAAAGTTATTGTCGCCACTTTATTTGTTGCTGTGGTCGCCATATCCAACAGCTTTTTAGTGGTAACAACAGCCCTGGCTGTATCATGCGGTTTCCTCCTCCTCTCAAGGCTGGATGCTGACCCGGTGCTGAAACGCCTCCTTGCCGCAAATAGTTTTACAATTTTCATCTGGCTCACATTGCCGGTGACCTTTGGAGGCCAGTCCATTGCAACCCTTGGCCCTCTCTCTGTAAGTCAAGAGGGTGTTCATCTTGCGGCTCTTATTACATTAAAAACCAACAGTATCGTCCTCTGCCTTATGGCCCTGCTGTCAACCTCCTCCGTTGCCACCTTAGGCCACGCCCTGGAGGCTCTGCACATCTCTAAAAGGATATGCTTTCTCCTGCTGTTCTCCTACAGGTATGTCTTTGTTATTTACGATGAGTATCAAAAACTTGTGCGCGCAGCACAGCTGCGCTGTTTTGTACCAAAGACCTCTATCCACACCTACAGGACCGTTGGCTACCTCTTTGGCATGACTCTGGTTAAGAGCTGGAACCGTTCGTCCAGAATCCATCAGGCTATGCTCCTGCGCGGTTTTAACGGTCGTCTTATCCCACTACAGCAACACGCCATGGCACGGCGCGATATCTATTTTCTCCTCACCTCCCTGGCCATTACCGTGGGACTTATATCTCTTCACTTTATATAAACCATAGTCTCAACTATCTTTTTCTAACCCGACTAGTCGGAAACTGTTTTAGAATCGCTGTATAAGTGCCTTCACGAAATTCATTCATAAAAAACACGAAATGAATTTCTAAGGCACTAAAAACCCGGTATCCACTTGATAGATTGTATAGTAGTGTGGTAATTCATCCTGTGATATGGGATTCGAACTGATTACATGTTACAGATATTATCAGCCAACAGTAGCTAACACACGATACTTAAGTACGAGGTACAACCATGAAAGTCGGTATAATCGGGCTCCCCCAGACGGGGAAAAAGACTCTGTTTCAAGTCCTCACCGGAAATGAATTACGTGAACAGGCAGGGCCTGCAAAACCGATCCCTGGAACCGCCGAGATTCTCGATCCAAGATTTGATACACTCATGGCAATGTATGAACCAAAAAAAGAGGCTCGTGCCCGTATCGAGCTGATGCTACTGCCGAAGATGGAACAGGAGAATATCGCCAAGGGTGATATATTCAGGGATATAGCTGATGTTGACGCCCTGTGTCATGTTGTCCGTGCCTTTGAAGATGACGCCGTCTACCACGCTGAAGGTTCTGTCAATCCATTGCGGGATGCGGAAATGGTCAATTCTGAGCTAATTATGCATGACCAGATCTTTGTGGAAAAACGGATCGAGCGAATCGAAAAGGCCTTGAAGAAAATCAAAGACGAAAACCAGGCCAAAGAACTGGAACTGATGCAGAGAATGCAGACTCATCTTGAAGAAGAGTTACCCTTGAGACTTCTTCAACTCAACGAAGATGAAGAGTTTCTTACCCGCAGTTACCCTTTTATAACGACAAAAGAGTTGATCATAGCCTTCAATGTCTCAGAAGATCAGTTGGCTGACAGCACACTGCTGCAAGAGATGGCAGATCAATGCAAAAACCACAAGATGGAAGCGATGCTCGTCTCAGCCCAGGTTGAATCTGAAATTGTACTCCTTGATTCAGAGGAGGAAAAGGCTGAATTTCTGCAAGATTTGGGTATTGAAGAACCCGCTCTGGGTATAATGACCAGGCTCTGCCTCAGTGCTCTCGGCCTTATCTCTTTTTTTACTGTCGGTAAAGACGAGGTTCGACAATGGCTGGTGCGACGCGACTCATCCGCCCCGGTAGCCGCTGGAGTTATCCACTCTGATCTGCAACGCGGCTTTATTCGGGCTGAACTGATGAAATACGACGAACTTATTGAGCTGGGTAGCGAAGCCGAACTGAAAAAGGCGGGAAAAATGTACCTTCAGGGAAAAGACTACACCGTAATTGACGGGGATATCTTAAATATTCGCTTTAAGGTTTAAGGAGTTTTCATGTTAGCACTTGATAAGGTGAGTTACAGCTATCCCCAGGCTGAAGAACCAACGCTCAACAATTTTTCCTTTTCTCTAAAGGAAAAAAGGGTGGGTATTATTGGCCCTAATGGATGCGGTAAAACAACCCTTCTCCACATTATGGTAGGTCTGTTGACCCCGGACAAGGGGCAACTTTTATTCCATGGAGAACCGGTCAGCACAAAGCTTGAGATGTATAATCTGCGGCGTGAGGTAGGTTTCCTGTTCCAAAACTCTGACGATCAGCTCTTTTCTCCAACAGTTATTGAAGATGTCGCTTTCGGTCCGCTCAATCTCGGCTTCACCCCTGAAGATGCCAAAGCCATCGCCATGAAAACCCTTGAAAATCTAGGCCTCCACGGCTTTGAGGAGCGTATTACCCATAGGTTATCCGGAGGCGAAAAAAAGCTGGTCGCCCTGGCAACCATCCTGGCAATGCGTCCCAAAATTCTTCTACTGGATGAACCAACCAATAATCTTGACCCTAAAACCACCAGTCGACTTATCGAAATTCTGCAGAACCTTGATCTTTATCAGATCATTATCTCCCACGACTGGGACTTTTTAAGTCACACCACTTCTGTTCTCTATAAGATTGACCATGGGCACATCCACCGATGTGATGAGGATCACATTCATGTTCACCGTCATATTCACAAGGCTGGCGACCACCCCCATAACCATGACCTTGGCTGATTTTGCAAGAGATAAGCTGCTTCATCTCCCCCCACGGTTACGGCCATGCCACCCGTGCCATAGCCGTATTGGATGCGTTAACAAGGATTGTCCCTGAGCTGCAAATCAGGATTATCACCACAGTACCGGAATCTCTTTTTGCAGAGACCCTTGAGAACTTCCATTACCACCCGGTGCATGTGGATATAGGACTGATACAGTCATCGGCTCTTGGAGCGGATATCCCGGCAACAATCAAGGCGCTCGACCTTTTCCTGCCGTTTGACACATCCCTTACAGAAAATTTGGCTTCCATTTGCAGAAACAGCTCCCTTATCCTCTGCGATATTGCTCCCCTTGGGATAGCTGTTGCCAAGCTCTGTGGGATCCCCTCTATTCTTGTTGAAAACTTCACCTGGGACTGGATTTACACGCCCTACATTAAGGACCATCCGGAGATAGAGAAACACATCGACTATTTACAAAAACTTTCCACTGGTGCGGACTATCGCATCCAGACATCACCCCTCTGTCACCCAGCCCCAAACGATCTATTTTGTGGACCAATCTTTAGACAAAAAACAAAGAGTAACCAAGCAACTAGAGATGAACTACAGTGGCAGGACAAGAATGTGGTAGTGGTGACCATGGGAGGAGTTGATCAGAAACTACCGGACCTTGGGTTACTGAAAGAATCGATAAATTTTTCCTTTGTTTTTACCGGACAAAATGAAGATAAAAAAATAGCTGCCAATATCATTTTGCTGGCTAAAGATAATCCTACCTACCATCCGAATCTCATTTGTGCGGCAGATATCGTTATCTGTAAAGCGGGATACTCCACCGTTGCGGAATGCTGCCAGGCGGGAGTGCATGTAATTACAGTGGGCAGGTCCAATTTTGCTGAATCCACCGTTTTGGAGAATTACCTTAAAAGTACTCTTTCTGGAGCAACCATGACCCAAAAAGATTATTTCACAGGACGCTGGAATCCTGCGCTATCTGAGGTTTTGCGTCACCCCAGGCCCCATGGTTTTAAAGAAAACGGGGCTCAGGCAGCCGCAAAACTCATTGCCACAATAGCTGCTACGCGTCCTTGACGCGTAAATTCAGGAATTTGTTGCTAAGCACCCTGAATTTGCACCAATATCCTTTTTGTCGGACTACTTGTTTGATTTTTCACCCAGATATAATTTGACCTTTGATTAAGGGAAGTCTACAATTCCGGATGTGTTGTTGGGTTTTCGGATGAAGAATATCATCTGGTCAACTACTGATTTACTTTAAGTATTTTAATTAGAAAAAGAGGTACTGCAATTAATGGTTATCTATTAGGGAAGGTTACATGAAACTTACCATAGGTAAAAAACTCACCGTAAGCTTTATGGTTCTGGCACTGCTTGTTTTAATCTCGGGAGTTATAGGCATCTACGTTCTCAACTCTCTCTCACGTGCCGGCGATACTGTCGCCAAGGAAAAGATGCCCATTCAAAATGCGGTTATGCAGGCTAGTTTGATTGTTGAGAAAACTGAAAAATTACTTGCTGATTATGTTCACTCTTATAAAAATCAAGAGAAAAACCAAAATCGTATTGTTAGAAATATTGACATATTCGATATGTGGATCTCAATGTTACAACATGGAACTGACTCTGGGGAATTTAAAAAAAATCAATCATATAGGTTATTTCAAGAACTCAAGTTAAACATTACTGTTCATAAATGTACAGAAAAGTTAGAGAATATTATTGGTAAAATCAGCAAGGAAAGTAGTGCTTTCAGAACAGCTAGCCTGGAGGTTATTCAGGCCCACCACAAGCAGTCAACATACTCTTTTGTCACAGAGAATCGTACATTCGGACTTCCATCTTATCTATTAATGCTCACTCAGGATCAAAATGAATGGTTGGACGCATTGGGAAGTGCGGTTGGCATAGGTACCACCTTTGAAGGAAATACAAATCCGGATGAGGGGATGTTGGGTGAGTTTTTGAGGACATATCGTACTAATGACGATAAGTTGACCAACACGATGGGAAAAATCGAGAAATTCCACAAAAAATTGACTGGATATGCTCAAAAAATCAATGAGAAAAATGAGCCTGAATGGAAAAATAAATACTATAATCGTGCAAAAGGCTCTTCTGCCCGGATAAATATCTATTTTAAGAAAATGAAATCGTACGTGGAGCCAATTTATGGGGGGTTGGACCTTGAGAAGCAGAATAAGCTTCAAGAGCTAGCTGCATCAGCTGATAAAATAAATACCCAACTTGAATTGCTAGCTGAAGGTGCCGAGGCAGAAGTGACGGTAGCTTTACAAAATGCAGAGGCAGCAAAGCACAATGGCATAATTTTCCTTATCATTCTCACAATTGTGGCGGTGCTGGTCGCTATATCACTGGGCGTGTATATCAGCAGGTATATCACCCGTAGTATCACTTTACTAGCCGAAACAACCAATCAAATAGCATCTGGCGACCTTCAACATAGCGTGAAATTATCATCCGGAGATGAGCTCGGTGACTTGGCTCGTGATACCAATGCAATGGCCGACAATTTGAGAGAAACTATGGGGCGGATAACACACTTCTCTAACCAACTCTCTTCTTCTTCATCTGACCTCGCAGGACTTGCAACGTCGATGGCCGACGGAGCCCAAACAATGACAGCTAAATCGGAATCTGTTGCGGCCGCTGCAGAGGAAATGAGTGTAAATGTAAATTCAGTTGCTGCTTCTACGGAAGAGGCATCAATCAATGTGAATACGGTCTCGGTTGTAACTGAAGAGATAACTGCTTCGATTGCTGAGATTGCCAAAAATTCTGAGCAGGGCAATGCTATTACCCAGAAAGCTGTCAAAAGAGCTGAAGGTGCGACTCTACGGGTTAATGAATTAGGGAATGCTGCAAGGCAAATTAGTAAGATCACAGAAGTTATTTCCGAAATTTCCGAACAGACTAACCTTTTGGCACTCAATGCAACCATAGAGGCAGCAAGAGCTGGAGAAGCAGGGAAAGGATTTGCGGTCGTAGCTACAGAAATCAAGAAACTCGCCAATCAAACAGCTGAAGCAACCAGTGATATTCGCAAGCGAATCGAGGGTATTCAGAACTCTACAACAGGGACTGTTCAAGAAATTGAGGGTGTATCCAAAATTATAGAGAATATCAATGATATGGTCGGAACTATTGCCGGGAAAGTAGAGGAGCAGTCCGCCACAACTAGTGATATTGCAGAAAATATGGGGCTGGCATCAGCAGGGTTACAGGAAGTTAATGAAAATGTCGCACAAAGTTCAACCGTAGCAGATGCGATTGCAAGCGATATTGCTGAGGTTAACCAAAGAAGTTTAGAGGTGTTGAGTGAAAGCGCTATGGTTGACCGAAGTAGTGATGAGCTCAAAAAACTTGCTGGCGAACTACAGAGCCTCGTCAGTCAATTTAAGCTTTAACAGAGCCAAATAAAAAAAAGAAAGGAGGAAAACATGTTCAAACAATCCGTAATAGGTATTCTCAGCTTAATCCTGGTCTTTTCCTTCACCGGAACAGGGTTCAGTGAAGACCTGACCCCTAAATTATGTAAGGAGAAGGCTTTGGCTGCTGCAGAGTTGATTAAGGCTGAAGGAGATGCCGCCCTCCAAAAAATCAAAGATAAAAACGGTGAATTTCGTTTTGCAGATGGAGCAGGATATGTCTGGGTTCATAACCTTGAAGGAGTAATGGTCATGCATCCCATAAAACCGTCACTTGACGGAAAAGAACTACTCGACCTTGCTGATACCAATGGGACCCTGCTTTTTATGGCCATGAATGAAATTGCTGAAGATAAAGGTTCAGGGTGGGTTCCATATGTATGGCCAAAGCCGGGTGAAAAGGACAGCTCCCCTAAAGTATCGTATGTGGTGCTTGTGAACCATGGTGGCAAAGAGTATGTTGCCGGGGCTGGCATATACGATGTAACAGCCGACGACATCAAGAAGAAGTTTCCAAACGATCCCATCTGGGAAGACAACTAAGAGTTATTCTACTGAGAACTATCAGAAAACTCATATACAGTGCAATATATCTTGCATTGCCAAATGAAGATGTGAAACAGCAATAAATCTGGTTCACATCTTCATCACATTTTAACGCCATGAAACGTACAAATTCAGTCTCAACAGAAGCCATCAACCCTGTCATTGTTTTAAAATCTCCAGCGCCTTCAGCACTGAATACAGCCTGTGCAGTGCTTCTGCACCAAAACTTGCAGCAGCACCTCGTATAGCATGGGCTCGCTGTTAAGCGGCGGTCAAATCTTTTCCAATGCAGCCCGGTAACAGCCACCTGTAAAACGAGTAGTATCGACAAAGGTCTCAGCTATCAAAACCCGGTGACCATAAATGGCCTGCCAGTCATTGGACAACCTTTTGAGATTCAGAACAAGCACTCTGGATGATAAGTGACCAACCTATCCATTGATACTGACTGTTTCTTTGCCACAGCCCTGGGGCTTACAATTAGTTAACAAGGTAAGTTCCCGTTCCTGCAGCAATAAGGACGTTCTGGTCATTGAGCAACTCTGTTCTCACCACCGCTACCTTATTTCCTTTCCGTAACACTGAGCCTGAGGCTGTAAAAAATTTACCTTTACCAGCCCGCAAGTAATCTACTCTAAGATCTATGGTACCAATCCTCGCCAGGCGCCTCTTGATCTCACTGATTTCAAGGCCTTGCATATGATTCACCAACTCAACGGACGCTATGAGACCTCCGGTCAAATCAAGCAGGGAAGAGATAACACCCCCATGTAAAACACCTCTAACAAAATTTCCAATCAACTCTTCCCGCATATCAATGCGAACTCTAGTATTATCGGGTGTCAAGCTCTCTACCTGAATACCGAGTAGACGGTCAAAAGGCATCTGGTTTTCATAAAAATCCTTTAAAAGTTCCAGTATTTCCTTTTGCTCCATTCCTCTCTCCAAACCACTTGTACCCCTAAAAAGGTACTATACTAAGTCCCGGCTTACTTCCTTTTCAGTTTACAAGGATTAAGCGATGTTTCAGTCCGGCAGTTCGATAAATTCAGGATCATCGGGAAGCGGTACTAGCCCCCAATCCTCCCCCTCAAAGTCAGAGGAGGAAATCTTGTCTATATCCATCTTAAGGTACTTGCCCTTGCCCTGGACAGCAACGGTCCCATCTTTAAGGATAATTTCACCCTCACCCTCAAAAGAACGTTTATTCTCCGATACGATGCGGCTAATTACGCGCACCTCTTCATCGATAGGAACAGGTTTTCTGAGTTTCATGGAAAAATCCACCGTCACCCCCCAGATATTACCCGAATGGGAAAACATGATTGCCCTGCCAATGGTTTCATCAAGGATTGTTGCAGCAATGCCTCCATGCAGACGCCCGGGGTATCCCTGGTGCTCAGAAGCCGGTTTAAATACTGCAATAAGCTGACCGTCCTCAAGCTCATAGAACATAGCCTTGAGACCAAATTTATTGTCCATGCCGCAGACAAAACACATTTTTGAGTTTGGTTGTTTATTTTCTACACTTTTACGCATCTCTCTCTCCGCTGTAATAACAGCTCCCTGGAAACTACCTTCTATTGAGATTACACTCCTCAGTCTGGGTCATCGCCAGATCCAGATTCTTAAAAAAGAGTGTTGCTTCAATGCTTGTGGGATCCCGTTCTATAGCCTGCTCATAGATGACAAAGAGTTTGGTAAGCACATTGCGAGTCTCCTCTTCATCAATATCCCCAATAGCAGCCCAGAGATCATTTGGACTTCTCATATAACCAGTACCTCCCCTCTAGGAAACTGTCCGAGAATGGCTTTTGCCCAAACTCTTCGGAGTTTTCGTAAAATAATGCTCGCAGATAGCGTAGACTTCGATATTAAGTATATGGCTGTGCTTATTTTGCGAAAACTTCTCGATTTTGACCAAAAACCTTATCCTCGGACAACCTCCTAATTATGTCGTTTTTCTTTCACAATGGGCGAGAGGCAGAGTAGGAGGTCCCTTCACAAGCATTTCCGCAATAGTCATTTTGACCCTTGGCAGCAGATGTCTTTTGCCCTCCAACAGCTCATTCTCAAGAAAAGCGAGTTTTTTCAGCATAGCCGTACGTTCAACACTGGGAGAATCTCCGTCAGGGAACTCCAGTTCCACGATATCCTGACAGCGAAAACACCCCGGAAACCCCAGAGACTGACCATCAGGTCTGGTCAAGGTAGCGGGTACACCGTGGGTACGACACACCAGCAACCTGTGTTTATAAAGAGCGCAGAGCCCTTCATCGTTTAACGGGCACATGACCTGGGGCCTTTCACCTGCCACCATAGCCTTTTCACAGAGAGTCAGATACTCTGTGCCCTTTTTTATAAGATCTTTTTGTTTAGCAACCTCAAGTTTTCTAACCCCATGCCACAAATAAGCCCACTCAGCGTATGTATGATGGAGGAAATAGGAATCACAACAGTTGTCTGGACAACCACTGCAGGTAAACTTCAGTGAATCTGCAACCCTGCTATATTCACTTTGGAGCCGTTCATAAATATCCTCCAGCTCCGTAACAAGTTTTTCTGGAAGAATCACCTCTTTCATTCTGTTTCCTCTTGGAAAGATTGGACCTGGTATATTTCTACATCAACATCTTTTTGGCGCCAGAGATCCTTGGCTAACCCCGCCTTCATGCAGAGATGATTTAAAAACTGGTCAGCCCCTGGAAGCTGCTTCCACACCTGGGGTAAAAAGGTAGCACTTTGATGGCCATCCCTTAAAGTAACCCCATCAATCCCTGGCCGAAGTTTGAGTAAAAGTTCCTCAGCTCCAGAGTATTGAAGTTTTTCTGGTTTTGACAGCACAGAAATATCGAGCCGTACCTCCAGCAACTCCTCCAGAGTAAGAGGGGAAAATCGGTGGTCATTAAACGCTGCATTGATAGCATTATCACGAACCGCCTGCCACAACGAGGAAACCGGTGTAAGATTACCAATGCAACCACGGAGCTTGCCTTTCCTTTTCAAGGTGACAAAAACAGCAGCTCTTTCAAGCATTTCGGCTTCATCACTCTCGGCCAGCTGATCCCCGTTCATTAATCGATGCTCCAGGGTTTTTCTTGCCAGCTCAATAAGTATTTTCCCCTGTTTATCGCTTATATCTCCAGACATAATTACCACTCCACTCCCAACATCATGCAATTTATACCACTGCCTATCCCCAACAGAGCACCCTTTTGTCCTGGAAGAAAAGCACCCTGCTCCATAGCCATCGCCATGGTAATCGGAGCAGAAACCGAGCCCACATTACCAAGAGTTGCCAGGGTTTCAAAATTTTTAGCCGGAGTTAAACCGAGACTTGTGAAAAGAAGCTTGGCGTGAGCAGAGCCAACCTGATGGCAAAAAAAGCGATCAATATCGGCCCCGCCCCACCCACTCTTTGATGAAAATTCCTCCCAGGTCATCCGTGCTGTTTCCACCCCCTTGTGCAGCAACTCCTCTGAGTTTGTCGCCATCAAAGTGGTGTTCGCTCCGCTCTGGTCACCATGGCAGAGATCGCTGTGTCTGGTATTGGCTCTCCAGGCTCCATGAACAAGCCGGGGCCTGTCCTCATTTTCCTTAACCCTACGCATAAAAACCCCAATGGAGCCGGAGCCTATAGTCAAAGAAGCAAAAGCGGGTTTAATACTTTTACGACTTAGTGTCTCATCACTCAACAGGGCCATCATGGTCGATTCCAGCAACTCTTCAGCCGTTTCACCAGAGACAATCAAACCATTCCTTACCTGCCCCAGTTCAATCATATTGGCAAGCATCAGCATTCCATCCAAAAAACCCAGACATGCATTTGAAATATCAAGTATCAAAGCTGAAGAAGACAAGCCCAAATTATTATGTACAAAAGACGCTGTCGCCGGCTCCATCATGTCCCTGGAAACCGAAGTGAAGATAAGACAATCAATTTCTTCCGGATCAACCTTTGCCTCTTCAAGAACTCGTCTTCCGGCAAAGGTAGCAGCCTGGCTTGGTTTCGTTCCCCCATGCCATAACCTTCTTTCTTTTATACCACTCATAAGTTCAAGCCGGCCTGCGGGCAAACGCAACCGCTCATACACGGACGCCAGACGAGTTTCAATATCTTCAGAAGTTATTACTTCAGGGGGGAGTTCATAGGCAAAGGTATCAAGACATACGTGGGAATAATGGATCATAAGATTTAGTATTTTCAGCTGGTTATGTGACTGTTAAACATAATTAAAATGTTATCACTCTTTGGCTAAAGATAGCTTTTCAAAAGAGTATTATCGGATAGGCATCCTGGGTTTAAATCCTGACGAAAACTACAGAGAACTTAACTTTTGTTCTATTTTTTCTTTAGTTACAGGACGCTGTAATGAGTGATCAACGTTTGATATAATCATATCCTCTTTCATATTTTCATCTCCGAGACCAATTATTATAGCCTTTTGCCCCGAGTACTCCTCTAATTGGCGAATAATCTTTATCGCTGCCAATCCTTCCATATGAGGGTTTATTATATCAAAGATGACCAAATCAAAATGAGCCAGAGAGGCCTCATACATGGCGGCTCTTTTTGTCTCTGCAATGGTAACCTGCCACCCTGCCTCAATGAGTGTGCGAACAAAAATATTCTGGCTTACAGGATCGCTATCTACCACCAGTGCCTTACTGGTTAAAAACGGAGAGAGTACCGCCACCATATCTTTTCGCTCCACCGGCTTAGCCAGATAATCGTCCATCCCGGCCTGCAAACATTTCTCGCGGTCGCCCCCCATGGCTAAGGCGGTGAGAGCCACAATAGGAATATGGCCACCATTCTTTTTCTCAAATTTTCGAATGGTCCGGGTTGCTTCCAGGCCATCAACTCCCTCCATTTGAATATCCATTAAAACAAGCTGGAAGTCTCCCCCACAGGCTAATCGTATCGCCTCTTCGCCACTATCAACCGATATGACATCAACGCCAAGTTGTTTGAGTACTGTTTCAATGAGAATCCGGTTGATATATTCATCTTCAGCGAGAAGAATCTTAGCACCTCGAAGGGCATAGGTAGCTTCTTCTTTTATATTTTCCAGGGTTTCGTTAGCTTTTTTTTCTATTGTGACAAAATCGGCAACCTCTTTATAAGGCAGGGTAAACCAAAATGTTGTACCATTTTCCTCACTTACAACCCCAAGTTCCCCCTTCATAATTTTCACCAACTGGGAGGTAACAGTCAAACCAACTCCGGGCAAACCAACAGAAAGAGGTGATGGACTATCTGTTTGTAGCTCTTGGTTAAAATAGTGTTGTATCTGAGCGAGATTTTCTGGATCAATACCACGTCCGGTATCCGATATTTGAAAGCGTAGCTGGAGATTTTTCCCCTGATCATAGCCATTGTTTGCAATCCTGATGAAAACCCCGCCCTCATCTGTGAATTTAATGGAATTGTTAACAAGACTTGTGATTATCTGAACCAACCGGGCAGCGTCTCCATGAACATGGGACGGAACATTTGAATCTATTGTACAGTTAAGTTTTAAACCTTTTTTCTCAGCTGACAGATTCAGGACATAGAGATCATGATCCAGGCTCTTTTTGAGGTTAAAATCCTCCAGTTCAAGTTCAAGCTCACCTGTTTCAATACTCGATAAATCAAGGACTTCGTTAACAACAACCATCAATCTGTCAACGGATGTATTCACCATTTCAAGATAAAGGCGTTGTTCTTCTGACAACTGTGTGCCAAGAACCAGCTCAGTCATACCGATTATGCCGTGCATTGAGGAGCGAATCTCGTGACTAACCGTTTCAAGAAAAATTGATTTGACACGACTTGCCTGCTCAGCCTGGGCACGCCCAACCTCACACGCTATTCGATCTGCATCACATTGGGCAGCATCACTGTTTCCTATGATTGCCTGGATAGCTCTTTTTTTAAGCAAATCATTGGTTTGCTTTTGTTTAGTAAGCTCAGCTTTTAGTTCTTCGAGCTGTTGTTCCAGCTTTTCGATCTCTGACACGCTCTGTCTCCGGTTGGCAAATTATACACTAAGTTAAGTAGACCACTACACAAGTCCCAAGTCTCGAATATGACCTAACAACTTGTTTCGATCAAGGGGTTTTGTCAGGTATGCCTCGCACTGGCCCTGACGAAAAGCTTTCATTATGTTTTTAGAATCATCTACAGCTGTGACCATGATTGCTTTAGTAGCATCACTTCCCCTGATCCCTCTCTCTTCTTCCAGCTTTCTCAGTTCAACAAGTGCCTCTTGACCGTCCATTACCGGCATCATGATATCAAGACAAATAAGATCATATGGGTCATTATAATCAAGAGCATTGCTTATTGCATCCAGCGCTTCTTTGCCATTAAGGGCTACATGACACACCCCATACTCAGAGAGTAATGTTGATAAGAGTGAACGTGCTAGAAAATCGTCTTCCACAATTAAGGTTTTCATCCTAATACCTTTTCTCTAACCCGACTGGTCGGAATTTTTAAACAGATAGCATAGAATTTAACAGACCTTTCTCGGACAAGCTCCTAGGAGGTTGTCCGAGAATAAGGATTTTGCTCACAATCGAGAAGTTTTCGGAAAATAAGCACAGCCATATACGCAATATTGCGAGCATTATTTTTCGAAAAATCCGAAGAGTTTGGGCAAAAGCCATTCTCGGACAAGCTCCTAGGCTCTATGCCTGACCTCCCAACAACTATGTATTTTCTTATTTCTAGAAAAATCATAGGGTATAGTTTTTCCTGAAATATTCACAATAGCATACATCTCGATCAAACTTTCATCCAGCTTAAAACGCCTGTAATTGGTTGAGAATATAACTAAACCATTTTTTTCGAGCCTATTCATGGCAAGGGTCAAAAGTAACTTGTGATCACGCTGGACATCAAACACCCTTTTTTCTTTCTTGGTATTTGAAAATGTTGGAGGATCTATAAAAATCAGATCAAAACGGGAATCACCCTCTTTAAGCCACTGTAAACAGTCTTCTTTGATGACAATGTTGTTTTTCTCCGAAAGACCATTCAAAACAAAATTTGTCCTGGTCCAATTAAGATAGTTCAAAGAAAGATCAACTGTAGAGGTAGAGGCAGCCCCTCCCATAGCAGCGTGAACAGAAGCCGTACCTGTATAACCATAGAGGTTTAAAAACCTCTTGCCCCGGGACTCTTCAAAAATTTTCTTACGAACCGGTCGATGGTCTAAAAAAAGTCCGGTATCAAGATAATCTGTAAAATTTACCAGAAATGAACACTCCCCTTCCTGCACTTCATACATTTTGCGCTTGGTATTCTTCTTTTCATATTGTTTTGCACCCTTCTGACGCTCTCTTTTTTTTATGAAAATACGATTTGATCGTATCCCCAAAACCTCTCTGATTGTCCCCAAAGCCTCACTCAGACGGGCTTTTGCAACTCCCTGATCTATGGTTTTCGGTGCAGCATACTCCTGAACATGCACCCATTTTGCATATATATCTATACTTAGATTAAAGTCAGGAAGGTCTCTATCGTAAATCCTGAAGCAGGAAATTTTCTCCTTACCCGCCCACTTCAGCATATTTTTCAGATTCTTTTTTAGTCTGTTACCAAACTCTCCAAGTTCAGCCTTCTGGTCATACGCTGGTAACTGCCATACGAATTCAGCCACACCGTCCAAAGGGACCTCCCCTGAAAGTAATCTACATGAGATTGAACCGTTAAAAAGTTTATCTTTTTTATCCCACGCCAGAGTAAAACTATCCGTCAAATCCGGGTTTGAAATAAAAGCCCCAACCCTCCAGCCAGGAAATTTTCTCTTAAGAACCCTGCCAAACGCCCTATAGAGATAAGCCACTGTCCCAGCCTCTGATAAACGTTCGCCATAGGGAAGATTTGATAACACCATGCCGTCTTTTGTGGGTGGTGCAAGGGTTGCAAGATCAGCCTGTTTAACCTGAATCTGCTCCTCAAGTCCTGCCTTAATAATGTTTTTTCTTGCAGCACTCACCGCTACAGGATCAGAATCGTAACCAATGAGAAGTGGCCATTTCTTTTCTAAACCGAACTCTTCTCTTTGCATTGCCTCATCTATTAGATTCTGCCAGAGCTGTTCATCATGACCTAGCCAGACAAGAAAACCAAAATAGTTACGGGATAAACCTGGAGCAGAATCCCCAAACATCAAGGCCGCCTCGATCAATAGTGTGCCACTCCCGCACATAGGGTCTATAAGTGTCTCTTTATGTTCCGGCCAACCGCTTAACGCCACTATAGCTGCCCCGAGGGTCTCTTTCAGGGGTGCTATTGTGCCTGAAGCCCGGTATCCACGCCGATGGAGACTTTCACCTGACAGATCCAAAAATAGCGTAGCACGAGCACCATCTATATGAACATGTATCTGCACTTCAGGTTTTTCACCTTTTACATTTGGTCGTTCACCTGTCAAATTCCTAAATGAATCAACAAGGGCGTCTTTTACCTTTAGTGCTGCATACCTGTTATGGGTAATGGGTGAAGTCCCGGAAATAGTGCAGTTGACAGCAAATGTTGTTGTAACTTCAAGATGTTTATACCACCGCACATCAAGAGATCTGCTATAAAGATCTTCTTCATTTTTAATGGAAAATGATGCTATTTCTAAAAATATTCGGGAAGAAAATCTCGACCAGAGGCAACTCCTATAGGCTTCTTCCAGCCCCCCACACCATGAAACCACACCCGTCGAGGCTTCTATATCAACTCCACCACAGCGACGTATTTCATCACTAACCAAAGTCTCAAGCCCCCCTGCACAGGTTGCTACGAGGTTAAAATGTTCCATTATACATTCCTATCTTCTCCATATTTTAGTGCCTTACTCCATAGAAGCTGTAATAAAAAACAAGAAATCAGGTGAGTATTTTGAAATTAAGAACTTTAAATTACCCACAAGGCACTTATCCAGCGATTCTAAAAAAAAGTTTCCGACTTGTCGGGTTAGTTCTTCACAGTTTACCCTTGACCTCTACACCAATACGGCTAAACTAGGTGTTTATTTTAAATAATTTTACTTTTATATTTAAGCTCACAAGCAAAATAATTAAAATATTATTAACAGGAGCACCTATGAAAAAACATACCTGTACCACTCTTATTGTCTCAACCTTTGTTGTTTCACTACTTCTCATCGGCGGCTGCGGTAAAAAAACAGTCGTCCCGCCAAGCCAGAGCGGTGATGCAAATGGAACAGCAATTACCGGTGGTAACGATATAAATTACCCCATGGCCCAGGGCGGTGGCTACTCAGAGGAAAACCTGCCAATAGAGGGTACTCTTGACGATTCAACTGGTGCTGCCAACCAGGGAAGATCCCTGACCGGTATAGACCAGCAATCATATGAATACAAACAAGCCCATGGGCGATCTTCAACAGGCCTCTCCCCGATTTACTTTGAATTTGACCAGGCTGGTGTTCGTCCGGCGATGACGGAGGTCCTTGTTAACAATGCCGATTACCTCAATTCAATATCTGGGGTACATATCGTTATAGAGGGTAACTCCGACGAACGGGGCACAAATGAATACAACCTGGCACTGGGGGAAAGACGGGCAATCAATACCCAACAATACCTCATCAATCTTGGAGTAGATTCGATGCGGATGAGAACGGTGTCCTACGGTGAAGAAAAACCTTTATTCCTGGACCAGGATGAGGATTCATACAGACTCAACAGAAGAGTTGATTTTGTTGTAGAATAAAACTTGAGACAATACTGCCCCTCCGGTTTGATCCCTACCTGAGGGGTAGATTAAACAAACCCCGATAAACGGAAAATAAGTCGGGATAAGTGCCTTCACGAAATTCATTCATAAAAAACAACAGATAAGCGAAGACTTAGAATGAATTTCTAAGGCACTAAAATCTATCGAGCTACTTAATCACTAACCCCAGAATCTGTTTGACAACTTCTGTTACGTCAATCTCTGTTGTATCAATACCCACAGCATCTGAAGCTTGCTTTAATGGAGCGATATTCCGCTCTCTGTCATTTTTATCCCTTTCGATGGTCATAGCTAAAATATCTTCATATTCAGCAACTTCACCCTTTATCCTCAACTGATCAACACGTCTTCTAGCCCTCTCTTCAGGTTTCGCATCTAGAAAAAATTTATATGCTGCATCCGGAAAAACCACAGTACCGGTATCTCTGCCCTCTGCAACAATTTTTCCTTTCTCTCCATAGTTTCTCTGCATCTTCGTGAGAATATCCCTCACTGCTGGTATTGCAGACACCTCGGATGCCACCATTGCCATTTCGGCTGTTCTAATAATACTACTAACATCCCTGCCATTTAAAAGAACACCAACATCATCATCTTCAGTTTTACCAGGGAAAAGCTCCAGTTTAAGGGTTTCAAGATGAGCTATTAGTCGTTCTCTATCCCCCAGATCAATCTTCTCTTCCTGTAGATACAATCCAACCCCTCGATACATAGCCCCCGTATCAAGGTAAGTAAATCCTGTCGCAGCAGCAACTTTTCTCGAAACTGTCGACTTTCCAACGCCAGCTGGCCCGTCTATAGTGACAATATTTTGTTTATTTGACATACTCAAGTTCATCCAGACATTTAGCTAATGCTTTTACAAAGCGAATATTTTCCTCTTCTGTGCCAACAGTTATTCTGATGAAATTTTCAAAACCGTAGGCACTCATAGATCGTACGATAACACCTTCATACAATAGAAGCTGATATAGCTTATCTGCATTGCCTTTGACATCAATGAGAAAAAAATTAGTCTGAGTTGGATAACTTGTACAGCCCAGCCCATCAACTTCCTTGCTTAAAAAAGCTATTCCCCGGGCTGTAAAATCAAGAGTCTGCTGGTAATAGTCCTCATCTTCCAAGGCTGTGATAGCTCCAACCTGGGCCATTTGATTTATATTAAAAGGCTGACGAACCTTGTGTAAACAAGAAGCTATTTCCTTTGCCATAAGGCCAAAACCTACACGTAGCCCAGAAAGACCATAGGCTTTTGAAAAAGTACGCATAAAAACAACAGGACATCTGCCGTCCTTATTTCTCAACAATGAATAAACATCCACCTTTAATTCTTCATCCATGAAATCAACATAGGCCTCATCGAGGACAACGATTACATGCTCAGGGATGTCGCTGAAAAATCGATACAACTCAACGGGGGGAATTGTTGTTCCTGTTGGGTTATTAGGATTATCTATAAATATTAGACGGGTTTTTTCGTTAACCAGCTCTTTAATAGCGGGCAGGTCGTGGTGCATATCAACCAGGGGAACCACATTGTTTGTCCCCCCCCGAACCTGAACAAACTTTTGATACATAAGAAAAGAAGGATGACTGGAGATAACCTCATCCCCTTCCCGTACAAAAGCTTTCACTAGAAATTCAATTATCTCGTTAGAACCATTGCCCAGAACTATTTCAGCAGGATCCACACCAGATTTGCTGGCTATTGCCTCGGTGAGGTAGTGACACGATCCATCTGGATACCTGTGGAGATTAAGCAATTCTGCTCCAAGAGCCTTAATTACTTTAGGCGAAGGTCCCCATGGGTTTTCATTTGACGCAAGCTTAATGGAGTTTGTTATGCCATACTCACGTTCAAGTTCATCAAGTGGTTTTCCTGGAGGATAAGGCTTAATCGATTCAATATTTTCAGGAATGTTTAATTTCAATGTACACCCGTTCGATTAGAATATTTACTTTCTCAACAGAAGCAAAAAATCTCTGTTTTTAAATAGACTCTAAATTGCAAGTTTTCCAGGTTCGAGATTGAGCCCTTGTTCCAGGTTAAATCCTGTTTTTAACAGAGTTTCTTCCTGAAAATGGCCACCCTGCAACTGTACACCTACCGGCAACCCTTCGCTTGTAAAACCTCCTGGAACTGACATTCCTGGAATTCCCGCCAGATTTGCGGAAAGAGTTAATATATCAGACATATATAGTGCCAAAGGATTATCTCTATTTTCACCCAGTTTCCAGGCAGGTGTAGGTGTTACTGGTGAAATAAGTACATCACAGGCCTCAAATGCCTTTTTAAAATCATCCAGAATAAGAGTTCTCACCTGGGATGCTTTTTTATAGTAGGCGTCGTAATAACCTGAAGACAAAGCATAGGTACCAATAAGGATTCGACGTTTAACTTCAGCACCAAATCCCTCTGATCTGGTGTTTTGATACATTTCTACCAATGTATCCGCATCCGGCTTTCTAAAGCCATAGAGTGCTCCATCGTACCTTGCCAGGTTTGAACTCGCTTCCGATGGTGCTATAAGATAATAGGCCGCTACACAATATTCGGTGTGTGGCAGTGATACATCAACGACCTGTGCCCCCCTGTCTTTTAACACCTCTATACTGTTTCGGACAATACTTTCAACCTGAGGATCCAGTCCTTCAGCAAAATACTCTCTGGGAACACCAACTTTCATCCCCTCAATCCCTGGAGTCAACGCGCGGTTAAAATCGGGAACATCCTCTTTGACAGAGGTTGAGTCCATTTTATCATATCCGCTGATAACCCCCATCATCCTGCTGCAGTCTTCAACGGACCGACTAAAAGGTCCAACCTGATCAAGAGACGATGCAAAAGCTGTAAGACCATAACGAGATACCCTGCCATAGGTCGGTTTCATTCCCACAATTCCACAAAGTGAGGCAGGCTGCCGTATTGATCCACCCGTATCCGAACCAAGGGACGCCGCACACTCGAGTGAGGCCACTGAAACTGCAGATCCACCTGAAGATCCACCCGCGACATATCCTTTCTTCCATGGATTGACCGGTACACCATAAGCGCAGTTTTCTGAGGTTGATCCCATGCCAAACTCATCCATGGCTACCTTGCCAAGAATAACCGCACCTTCATTTTTAATTTTGCTTATAACTGTTGCATCATATGGGGGGATAAAGTTTTCAAGTATCTTCGAACCGCAGGTCATCTTTAACCCTTTGGTATTGATAAGATCTTTTACCGACAAAGGGATTCCGCACAACTTACCAGCCTTACCACCCTTTCTGTCACTATCCGCCTTTGCAGCCTGTTCCATGGCTCCAGCTTCATCTATTGTAATAAAGGCAGAAACATCTTTCTCAACACTATCAATTCTATCCAGACAACTTCTGGTCAATTCAACACTTGATAGTTTTCCCTCTTCCATATTGCTGAGGGCCTCAACTATCGTCATTTCATAAGGATTCATTTAAACCTCAAAAAAAAAGCGGACATTATATATGTCCGACTATATAAGGATTTTCAAAATTTACATACCACTCAGATCCGCGACAAACTTAAAAAGATACTTCCCCACGTACCGGGGTTATATAACTCGTGGAACCTGAAAAAGTTCGCCGTTTTGCCGGGGTCCGTTTTTAACAGCTTCGTCCTGGGTTAGAGATTCTCTGACCTCATCCTCTCTAAATGCATTGGACACTGCAAAAACATGTGATGTTGGCTTGATATTGCTAGTATCCAGCTCTTCTAATTTATCTACATATGAAAGTATGTTGTCCAGCTGACCTGTCATTACTTCAAGCTCTTCATCGCTCAGAGTGAGCCGTGCCAGCTTAGCCACATGTTTCACATCTTGTTTACTGATCTTCATATACTATTTATGTATTTAAATTATTGTTTTTTATAATCATTTTCCAGATATTCCTCTGTGAAAACACTCTTTGTCGGAGTAAAATCAACAATGCTTCTGGAAAAATACTCAACAGTGTCCGGATCAAATTGTGATCCACTGCAGTTATAGAGCTCTTCCACACCCTGTTCCATAGACATGTTATTACGATAGTTACGCCTGGAAGTCATTGCATCATAACTATCCACAACGATGATTATCTTGGTAAGATCATCAAGCTTATCTCCGGTTAAACCATCCGGGTAGCCTTTTCCATCCATTCGTTCATGGTGATGCCTTATTATAAACTGCTCTCTTTCCATAAACCCCAGGGGCTGAATAATATTTGCTCCAACACTTGGGTGTTTACGGATAAGCTTCCACTCTTCATCCGTCAATTTGCCCGGTTTCTGGATACAGGAAAGATCTATAACCAATTTACCTATATCATGAAACTGCGCTGCTCTTCTTAAGATGACTATTTCATTTGCCGACAACCCCATAGCAACCCCGAGCATCAAAGCGTAATCTGTGACACGCATTGTATGCCCCGCAGTATAATAGTCCTTTTCTTCCATTGCGTTCTGCAGACTCGTCATCAACTGAACTGTGGCATTTTCAAGACTATTACTGTAGGTGAGCAACAGAGCATTCTGCTTTTCTAGTTGTCTGGCCTTTACCCGAACATCATCCTCTAAAGAAGCACGGTATTCTCTTTCCTGCAGCACGTACATGCGCTTTTCAATCGCCCTGCGGATTTTAACATTAAAAATGTCAAGATCTTCAATGGGTTTTGTCAGAAAATCATATGCTCCAAGATTAATAGCCTTGACTGCGTAATCCATGGAACCTGCGCCTGTGAGAAACAGTACCGGAATATTGAGGTCCAATTCATTGAGCTTCTCCATGGTTTCAAAGCCATCTTTCTCCGGCATATTAACATCAAGGATAATTACATCATAACTGTCATCCACGATATCAATAACACCATTCCCGTCCGATGCCGTTGCAATCTTATGGCCGAACATTTCCAGTATCTTCGATACTGTTATTCGAACCATAGCATCATCATCAGCTATGAGAATTTTAGTTGGTCCCTTTTTCAAAACACGTTCTCCCTGATTTCCCAAAAAAAGATCTTACAATGAATCTACATTTTTCAATATTTTTTTGCAACTTCCCCAAGCGCCTGTCCGAGAATAGGCATTCCCAGACAGTCACCAGTCTTTAATCGACCGGTGTGGATTAAAAAATAAAAAAAAAGCGCAACTTCAAAGTGAAGTTGCGCTTCCTGTTCAAACGTACAATGACTATTTTATCACATTGGTACAATAAGTTTATTCGTCTCTTCATTCCAGGTAACGATAATATACCAGAGAATCATAGCGCCACCAATAAGAAAAAGAGTTGGGCCATAGCCAATAACCTCAGGAAGATAAACGTAAGAGCCAAGAACACCATCCGCTTCAAAATCGTTATCTCTAAACCAGGCTGTCATTATTGAAGAGGTAATGGCGAAAAATGGTACCACCATAATCAGCTTGACCTGCCCTTCACCTACACGCCAGAGAGTTCCTGATCCACAACCACCGGCAAACATTGCACCGAGCCCAAAAACAAAACCACCTACAATACCCGCCCAGCCAAACGTTCCGCGTACATAATGAGCAGATGCAAGAACGGCTTCACCTTCAGCACGAACAGGTACAGCATACTTCAAAACAGCTGCTCCGATTGCCACAATGACAATTGAAAGCATTACTGATTTCGCAAGAGTACAGTCACCTGTCATATGTGGTTCGCGAAATCCCTGAACCATACACCATCTTCCCCGTTGCATTGTGTAACCGAGGCAAGTGGCAATCAGTATAATTCCACTGAGGGAAGCTACATAATCACTGTCTTCATTCCCGGCATAAATGTAAGATGCAGCAATTATTGCCACTATGCCAAAAACACCAAGACCATAAATGACACCTGTAGGAAATGTTATAGTCTTAGATCCACCATCACCCCAGGTAATATGTTCCATCTCCAGATAGAGAAGTTTCAGACCAAGGATAACACCAAAAACCATACCCAGCATCATGGTAAAACCATTGGCTGCCAGATTTCCAAGTGCATTATAAAAACCACCAACATTACAACCACCGGCAAGTGTTGCACCGATCCCCATTAATATACCTGCAATAACCGCTTTTACCATTTCACGGTGTGGGGGAATACGAAGTGCAAAATCCTTCCCAAGACATGCGGATATAAATGCTCCAGCAACAAACCCGATACCAATTACAGAACCGGAATTAATAAAGATGGATCGCGGCGCTTCGTCGTAGAGCGCTAGAATTCCCGCTTCATTACCAAAAACGGTGGCGACTCCATACATGAACCAATCACCCCAGTTCCTGATAGCCCCAACCGCACCCCATGGTCTCCACCAGGCCATTATCATTACTGAAAAAAATGCAACTATCACCCCTGTCACATAGGGGTTCCACTCCTTCTCACACAACAGCCCATAAAGTTCTTTAGCCTTAGTTTTAAAAACAGACTCTTCACTCATAGATTTAATCTCCCTGTTAAATTATATTGATAGACAATTACTAGTTTGAATGTTCATCATAATCTGAAAATCTTTACACAGAGCTTATTTTTTTGTCAAGACAAACGACGCCAACTCCGCATCATACCACAGGGTATTGGTTATTTTTTTATTTTATATTTTATATAGTTACAAACACCGTTTTTTTCCCAACTTGACAGAATTATACAGCTACAGTATAGGTTCATTAAATGTAGTTATATGTTACTATTGTAGAGTTTATATGGTGTTTTAGACACCTGTTACAATGAGTTTTTTATATTTTTTTTAGGAGAACAAAACATGAGTGATTTAAAAACTGTCGCAGATGATGTTGTAGCAACAAACGTTTTAGATGCAAAAGGTCTCAGCTGTCCAATGCCTCTTCTTAGAACCAAAAAAGAAATGGGTAAAATGGCTGCTGGTGATATTCTTCAGGTAGATGGAACTGATCCCGGTTCTAGAAATGATATCCCTGGCTGGTGTGAACGTTCAGGACATGAGTACCTTGGCGAAAAAGAAGGTTCTGGTTTTATTAGCTTCTACATCAAAAAAGGTTAATACCGTTTTGTATACGATGGATTCCCACCGTATACAACAGTAATGGATAGCTCTAACTTCTAGTTTACAGAGGTTAGAGCCTTTTTTTAACATTACGTTCGTAAAGATTTTATTACCATTTTTTAATGGAGGAAGTTCGCATGGCGAAAAGTCTAGGTATTTTTGTAACCACACAAGATACTCTTCAGCACGTTATAGGCATAACAAAAGCTGCCAAAGCAAAAGGATCTAACGTTAAGGTCTTTTTCACCTGGAAAGCTACTACCCTTTCAAAAGATCCCGCCTTTCCTGGTCTTTGTGAGTTAGCCGACGATGTTTCTATTTGTGTAGACAGTTACCAGAAACAGGGGTTTGCTGTTGATGATGTTCCTGAAGGTCTTACTGCCAAGAAAATGGCAACACAAGCTCAGCATGGGATCATAATAGAAGATTTTGACTGCTATCTTAGCCTGTAAGGAGATGTAGATATGGAATACAATAAAGTTTGTTTGATGTACAGGCACGAAGATTATGCTGTTGACGGTATACGCTCTGCTCTTGGCCTGGCAGTAGAAAATATGTACTCCTATGGTGTGGTTTTAGACACTGAAATTCCTAAGTTGGATGAATTAACCCAGGAAAGTATAGAGATGTTGAGAGATATGGAAGGTGATGTTTTCTCAACTGTTCCTGCAAATGTGGAGAAAAATGGTTTCGAAGCACTGACCATCGAAGAACTCGGAGAAAAACTTCGCGAGATGACCCACATCATTCCTTATGGAATTAAATAAGCTTTTCAGGAGTTGATTTTATGAAAATTTTAAATGTGTACAAATCCCAGCCGGACGAAACAGTTCAAAAACTGGTTGAAATAGTTACCCGTGACAGAGAAGCGGATAGTTTTGATCTTCACGCTGAAAGCCCGGATTACGATAATCTGGTGGATAAAATTTTTGAGGCTGATCAAACCATCTGCTGGTGGTAATCATCCTCAGAACCCAGCCACCCTCCGACTGAAGTAATCAGTTGGAGGGTTTTTATTTTTGTACAACTACCTTTTCCCCGATCACCTGGTTATAATATCTCCATTATCGTGTCGTGTACCAGAGGACGGAGTTTCTTTATAGACTCAACATCCTTCCCACAGTAGACTCTGTTTGTTAAAAACACTATTCCAATCCCTTTTATAAGATCGAGCCAAAAAGAGGTGCCTGTGAAGCCAAGATGACCTATAGCACAATCTGAATAGTATCGGCCACTGCTCGAGTTGTCTCCGGTAGGAATATCAAAGCCAAACCTCCTGTTCATAACCTTATTGTCGATATGGTGTTTAAAGGTGTGGTTCGATATGGATGGGTGTTGATACAATCCTTTATATAGTAAAACCACATTCTCACAAAAAGAGAGTAGTCCAGTTGT
Organism: Desulfobulbaceae bacterium; assembly: GCA_024227155.1. Lineage (GTDB taxonomy): Bacteria > Desulfobacterota > Desulfobulbia > Desulfobulbales > Desulfocapsaceae > Desulforhopalus_A. The sequence continues at coordinate 14,605 of JAAELB010000796.1, read as the reverse complement.
TGTGCCGAAGAGTCCGGCATGTCCTGCAACCCCGCCTACAGCTCTACAATTATCATCATGAACAATTCCAGATAGCTTTTTTTTACTCCACACGCAATTTCCTGTGGTGGCATACACTCTGGTATCTGCATTTCTATTATTTGTAAAAAACAGACCTTCTGCAAGCTGTAAAGGGGCAATTATCTTCCTACTCCAGTAACTATCCAAACTATCTCCGGTCACTTTTTCTATTATCCGACCCAAAAGTATATATCCCAGATCGCTATATACAGACATTGTCCCAGGGGGGGAGATGATTTTTTCTTTTAAAATTAACGCTTCTAATTGACTAAAGCGAGACCCTTTCTCCAGGAGAAGCAGATCGAGATAGTATGGACAATGTGCAGGAAAGCCGGAGGTGTGATTTAGCAATTGGAAGATTGTTATATTTTTTGCCTTTTCGTTAACCTGATTAAAGAATAATTTTAAGCTACCCTCAAGTGAAATTTTCCCTTCTTCTACGAGAGCAAGAATACAAAGCGATGTTACCAGAGGTTTAGTCAACGATGCGAGATCGAAAATTGTCCTTTCATCTACAGGTACAGCATCACTGCCAAACTGGTTTTCCCCGTAGTAAAAAATATCTTTATCTATTCGTTTATCAACTACTTTAAAAAAACCGATGGAACAACCTGAAAAAACTTTGTTTTTCAAACCCTTAGCAAGATATATATCCAATTTTTTCTGTAATTCTCTGTACACCCTTACATCCAAATTGTGAGTTTTATTATTATATTGAAATTTTTACCTATTTTTACTAGATTGTACGGAATTGTATACTCAAAGTATATATATGATTTTTCGTTGAAATTAGCTCTTTAATTGAACTGCTGCTAAAAGCTATCAACATAGTTATCAACACCCATTCAACAGACAATTATTAATAACATTTTAATACAATGTGTAAAGGATTGTTAATAACTCATTACAAACAAAATCAAGTGTCATATCAACTCTTGATTTGTTTGTAATAAAACTAGTTAATTCAGTTCATTAAGCAACTAATCAACATTTAAACACCACTAATAATAGTAGTAAAAAGATATATAATAAAGGGATGTTCTAAAGGAGTTCCTCTATGGCACTTAACTGCACTGTAACTAAAAACAATTTTCTTGATGGTCTTAACAGCCTTCAAAATATAACAAATAAAAAAGGAACCCTGGCAATCCTGTCCAACGTTCTCATAGAAACTACCAACGGTGGGTTATATTTAACAGGTACAGATCTAGAAGTGGGTATGCGACTCTTTGTTCCTGCTGATATTCAGGAGGACGGTTCTCTTACTCTCCCCTCAAAGAAAATATTCGAGATAGTCAGAGAATCTGGTACAGAAACTCTAACTATAGAGGAAACTGAAAACAGCTGGGTTATTATCAAAGCTGGACTTAGTACCTACAACCTGGCGGGCATGCCTAACGATGATTATCCAGAATTTCCTGATTACGAAGACGAGAGTTTTATATCTTTTGAAAGCTACATTTTTTTAGAACTCATAGAAAAAGTAATTTATTCAATAGCCAATGAGCAGGAAAACATATATTCGCTTACCTGTGTACTTTTCGAAAAAGAGAAGATAGAAGAGACAAACTATCTGAAAATGATTTCTTCAGATGGCCATAGACTTTCTGTTATGAAAAAAGATGTTGCTGTGGATCTCGAACAGATGCAACTTAATGATATAACACTAATTCCTAAAAAAGGGATTCAGGAATGGAAAAAATTCTGTGAAAGCCGAGATACTATCGAAGTTTCTTTTGAAGAAAAACAGCTCGTGCTGCGGGATGAGCAGGCGGTAATGATTATTCGCTTACAAAAGGGTGAATTTCCTAATTATTCAGCCATTGTAGGAGCAGTTGAGCTTACCAACTGTCTGCAAATAAACAGAATTCCATTTCTTGAATCATTAAAGCGTATAAATCTCTTTACTGAAGATATTTTTCACACTATTTCCCTGCAGGTGGAGCAGGACAAGATGATTTTATCTTCTCAGAACGCTGATCTCGGTAATGCAAAAGATGAACAAAAGATAGTTTATACCGGTGATTCTCTGGCCCTTGGATTTAACTGTAGATACTTCATAGATTCTTTACAGGTTATGGAGTGTGAAACAGTAGAGGCGTATATAAATTCAAATTCAAGCCCCTGCCTTATGAAATCAGAAGATGACAAAGGTTTTTTAAGTGTCATAATGCCGATGCAACTATAAAAGAACAAAACTATAAGTACTTATAAAAAGGATCAAGTGTGACAGAAACAAATAACGACTACGGTGCACAGCAAATTCAAGTACTGGATGGTCTTGAAGCGGTACGAAAACGACCATCAATGTATATCGGCAATACCGCCGAAGAAGGTCTTCATCACCTCATCTGGGAAATTGTTGATAACAGTATTGATGAAGCCCTTGCGGGTTATTGTAGCCGTATAAGAGTAACCATTCATGAAGATAACTCTATTTCTGTAGAGGATGACGGTCGTGGTATCCCCGTTGATAAACATCCTACAGAAGATATGACGGCTCTTGAGCTTGTAATGACCACGCTCCATGCGGGTGGAAAATTTGATCATTCCAGTTATAAAGTTTCCGGTGGCCTCCATGGAGTAGGTGTATCCGTGGTAAATGCCCTTTCAACGGAAGCTTATGCTGAAATCCGTAGAAACGGTAAGCTCTATAAGCAATCGTATAAACGTGGAGATAAGGTTGGTGAACTTGAAGTAATCGGTGAGAGTGAAAAGACCGGAACTAAGATATATTTCAAAGCCGATGCGGATATATTTACAGAGACAACTGTTTATAACTATGAAACAGTCAAAAGCAGACTCCGTGAACTGAGCTTTTTAAACCAAGGTTTACGTATTTATCTAAAAGATGAAAGAAGCGGTGAAGAAGATAAATTTCATGCTTCAGGCGGAATAATCTCCTATGTTGAATGGCTGAACCGAAAGAGAACTGCTGTTTTTGAAGAACCAATATATGTAAGCGGTGACAAAGATAATGTTGAAGTAGAAATTTCTCTGCAACACTTTGATGGTTACTCAGAACGTCTGTTTTCTTTTGTTAATAACATCAATACCAGGGAAGGAGGAACTCATGTAGCGGGTTTCAGGTCGGCACTTACCAAATGCATTAATAAATATGCAAATGACGATATGATTCCTAAAAACATGAGGGAAAAGGTTGCTGGTGATGATATCCGGGAAGGCCTTACCTGTGTTATTTCCGTTCGGGTGCCAAATCCACAGTTTGAAGGCCAGACAAAGACAAAGCTTGGAAACAGTGAAGTTAAGTCAATTGTTGAATCTGTTTGTTCGGAAAAACTCACTCTTTTCCTCGAACAGAATCCAGCAATTGCGAAAAAGATTCTCTCTAAAGTTGTTGATGCAGCAAGGGCCAGAGAAGCCGCAAAAAGAGCAAGGGATTTATCGAGAAAGAAAGGTTCAACCAGTCTTCTCATGGCCGGAAAACTAGCTGAGTGTCAGGAAAAAGATCCCGCTAAACGAGAAATATTTATAGTGGAGGGTGACTCCGCCGGTGGTTCTGCCAAACAGGGCAGAGATAGATCAAATCAGGCTATTCTTCCCCTGCGCGGTAAAATCCTCAATGTGGAAAAAGCCCGTTTTGATAGAATTCTTGGCAGTGAAGAGATCAAACAGCTTATTGGCGCTCTTGGTTGTGGTATAGGAAAAGATGAATTTGATCAGGAAAAGCTGAGATACCACAAGATAATCATCATGACAGATGCTGATGTTGATGGAGCGCACATCAGAACCTTGTTGCTCACCTTTCTCTATAGACAAATGTTACCATTAGTCGAAGGTGGTTTTGTCTATATTGGTCAGCCTCCCCTGTACCGACTTGGAAGAGGCAAAAAAGAACAGTATTTTATTGATGAGGGTGAACTGAACAGCCACATTTTTACCCGTGCCAGTGAAAATTTTAAGCTGACAGCACACGATAAGTCTCATTCTCTGCTAGAAGATGAAATGTTTGTTGATCTCCTCGAAAAAGTATCTGTCTATCTTCGTATTACGGCCTTTATGAACAGGATGAATATTTGGGATGAAATGCTCTATTTTCTCCTTGAAAACAACATCAGATCCGCTGATCAGTTTAAAGACGAAGAATTTGTAAGAAACTTAAAGGAAAAACTACCTGAAGAAAAACTGGTCATTGGCAATGTCAGATCATGTAGATGGCGGCCGGATTGTTATGAATTTGATGTGGCTATCAGGGGAAAGGTGCAGATAATGATGACCCTTGGACCTCAAATTCCACTCATAAACGAATACAGGACTGCGCTTGGGCTCTTTCCGGTAATAAAACCCTTCCTGAATTCATCCTTTACAATTGTTCATAGCGGCAAGAGCGGTCAGGAAAAAAGCATCGAGGCTAGCGACTGGAAGGAGATGCTAAAAACTGTTCGCGACGAATCCTTTAAAGGAAGCCATCTTCAGCGCTACAAGGGTCTTGGTGAGATGAATCCTGAACAACTCTGGGATACAACGATGAACCCGGAAAACAGGACACTCATGCAGGTGACCATCGACGATGTTGAACAGGCGGATGATATGTTTACTACTCTAATGGGTGATAAGGTTGAACCAAGGCGCGAATTTATTCAGAATCATGCCCTTGAAGTTACCGATCTTGATATTTAAGGCTATCCTGAAGTTACCTTTTATTTTATGAAGTCAAATAAGTACGAAATACTCTTATGAGCACAGATATAGAACAAAGTAGTGAACAATTACCTACTATTTCAATAGAGAAAGAACTAAAAAAATCATATCTCGATTACGCAATGAGTGTCATTGTTGGTCGAGCTCTTCCTGATGTACGTGATGGCTTAAAACCCGTTCATCGTAGAGCCCTTTTCGCCATGCGTGAACTCGGTGTATATCATAATAGAGCCTATGTAAAATCCGCCAGAATTGTCGGTGACGTCATCGGTAAATATCATCCCCATGGTGATACTGCTGCCTATGATACCATTGTTCGTATGGCCCAGGATTTTTCAATGCGTTATCCCCTTGTTGACGGACAAGGTAACTTCGGATCCCTTGACGGCGATTCCCCCGCAGCCATGCGTTATACCGAAGCGAGAATGACACGTATTGACAGAGACATTGTTAATGATCTCGATAAAGATACCGTAGATTGGGTGCCAAACTATGATAATTCACTCAATGAGCCATCAGTTATGCCGAGCAAGGTTCCGAATCTGCTGGTAAACGGTTCTTCAGGTATAGCGGTGGGCATGGCTACCAATATTCCGCCCCATAACCTGACTGAAGTTCTCGATGCACTGATATCCATAGTTGATGATCCTAACCTCACCGTTCACCAGATTATGTCCATTGTCACTGGTCCGGATTTTCCTACCGGTGGTCAGATTTGTGGTAGAGCAGGGATCAGAGAGGCTTATGAGACCGGCCGTGGGGTTGTTGTGATGCGAGCTCTTACCCATATTGAAAAAATTAAAGATGGTAAGAGGGAAGCTATTGTAATAACTGAAATTCCCTATCAGGTTAATAAAGCCAATCTTGTTGAGAAGATCGCTCATTTAGTAAAAGACAAAAGAATAAATTCAATTTCAGAAGTACGGGATGAGTCAGATAGACATGGATTAAGGGTGGTCATTGAGCTTAAAAAAGATGAAATAGCGGAAATAGTTATTAATCAGCTCTATACGATGACTATGATGCAGAAATCTTTCGGTATTATTCTGCTTGCAATAGTTAACAATAAGCCCGAAGTTCTCAATCTTAAACAGATACTCGAACACTTCATTCTCCATAGAAAGGTTATTGTATATCGACGTACCGCTTTTGAGTTGAGAAAGGCTGAAGAAAAGGCTCATATCCTTGAAGGCCTAAACATCGCTATTAATAATCTTGATGATGTTGTAGCACTGATTAGAGCTTCTAAAACGCCCCAGGAAGCTAAAGAGGGGTTGATAACAAATTACGACCTTAGTGAAATTCAGGCACAGACCATTCTTGATATGCGCCTTCAACGCCTCACAGGTCTTGAGCGTGATAAGATAGCCAGAGAATACGAAGAAATTGTAAAAGAGATAACAAGGTTAAAAGAAATTCTTGGCAGCGAGGTTTTGATTATGAACATAATCAAAGATGAGCTGAAAGAATTGAAAGAGACCTATGGGGACGATCGAAGAACAGAAATCATCGATGCAACAGATGAAATCCTTCCTGAGGATATGATCCAACCTGAAGATATGGCTGTAACTATCACCCATTCAGGATATTTAAAGCGAAATCCCGTATCCCTTTACAGATCACAACACCGCGGTGGTAAAGGTGTTACCGGTGTTAAAAACATAGAAGAAGATTTTGTTTCAAACCTCTATGTTGCATCCACTTTGGATACCTTCCTCTTTTTCACAAATCATGGCAAAGTATTCTGGCGAAAAGTTTATCAATTACCACTTGCAGGACGTACAGCGAGGGGCAAGGCTATAGTCAATCTTCTCAATTTAGCTGAAGAGGAAAAACTCGCCGCAATTTTACCAATTGCCTCTTTTGATGATGATACGAAGAAAAAGACTATTCTTATGGTTACAAAATTTGGTCGTATCAAGAAGAGCAATTTACATGAATTCGCAAAACCTCTACGCAAAGGAAAACGCGCACTCACCATTAATGAAGGCGATGAAATAATTGCAGCTCATGTTCTGAATGGAGATGACACTATTCTTCTTGTCACTCAAAAAGGAATGTGTATCCATTTTAATGAAAGTGATATTCGAACCATGGGCAGGATGGCTGCTGGAGTCCGGGGTATCAATCTTAAAGACGATGATCTTGTTGTCAGTGCCATTGTTGTCAGCTCCGATAATTCCATTCTAATTGCCACCGAAAATGGCTTTGGTAAGAGAAGCCCAATAGACGAATATCGTTTGCAAAAACGTGGAGGTAAAGGTGTTCGAGGTATTAAGGAATCAGTTAGAAATGGTGATATAATTGCGGCAAAGCAGGTAGACGATGATGAAGAGGTTATTCTGATAGCTGATTCTGGCAAGATGATCCGGATGGATCTGAGTGCTATTAGAGTTATCGGCAGAAGCACCCAGGGTGTACGACTGATCAACCTTGATGAGACAGAAAAAGTGGTGAGCCTTGATAGCGTAGCAAAGGATCGTAATGAGGACGATCTCGAAGATGGAATGCAGGTGGAAGAGGAAATACCAATAGAAACAGCTGATCTTGACAGCCAAGAGATAGATGATGAAACCGGCGATGGCGAATAATTTAAAAATTGCTGTAATAGGTGCAGGGTCATGGGGTACAGCTCTAGGTGTACTCCTGGCCCAAAAAAAATATAATGTATCACTATGGGGTCATAAAAGCCTTCATATTGAGGATCTTCGAAGAGATAGAGAAAATAGGAAATTTTTAGCAAATATCCCGTTTTCTGATCAACTTCATCCAGAAGATGATCTGAAGCAGGCTGTACGTGGTGCCTTTATGGTTGTGATGGTGGTCCCGTCACATTCATATAGATCTGTCTTTACTGCATTGGTCCCCTTTCTTGCTAATAATTGCAGAGTTGTATCAGCTGTTAAGGGGATAGAAAATAGCAGCCTGATGACCATGACGCAGATTATGGAAGACGTTCTTCGCGAACAACAGTCTAATGCAACTATTGAAGTCGGTGTTCTTTCTGGCCCATCCTTCGCCATCGAAGTTGCCCAAAATATTCCCACAGCGGTGACCATTGGGTTTGAGAAAATAGCAGTTGCCAAAGAGGTGCAGAAATTATTTGTAACTGATTATTTCAGAGTGTACGCCAGTGAGGATGTTATAGGTCTTGAAATATCAGCGGCTTTAAAAAACATAATTGCTATTGCCACCGGAGTTTGCGATGGCCTCGGTTATGGTTTAAACACCAGAGCTGCCTTGATAACCAGAGGACTAGCTGAAATAAAGAGACTTGGGATTGCCCTTGGAGCTGATTCAGCTACCTTTTCCGGATTAAGTGGTATGGGTGATCTGCTCCTGACCTGTACTGGTAGTCTGAGTAGGAATAGAACCGTAGGACTGAAGCTTGGAGAAGGAAAAAAACTTGATCAAATCAAGGATGAAATGAGCATGGTAGCTGAGGGTATTAAAACGACCAGATCAGTTTTCGATCTGGCAAAAAAGTTGAAGATAGAAATGCCAATTTTGGAGCAGGTCTATAATATTATCTACAAAGATAAAACTTGTGCAGACGCAGTAAAAGACCTGCTCAGTAGAGAGCTTAAAGTAGAATAGTCATACTTCACATCTCATCCGACCAGTCTTTTGTTTCAAATTCACTGTGATCCGGTTTTGGTGGTTTCTCTTCTATAAGGCGTTGATTCAACCACTTTTTGATCAAATGTAATTCAGTTTTTACCTCTGCAAGCGCCTTACCGCGGTGGCTCACCTTATTCTTTTCTTCCATAGTCAGCTCCGCAAAGGTTTTGCCAAATTCCTCAAAGTAGAAAACCGGGTCGTAACCAAAACCGTTATCCCCTCTCTTCTCATCGATTATGACGCCTTCACATTTGCCCTCGTAGGTTAATGCCGGACCTGAGGGTACAGCAATAGAGAGAACACACTGGAAATGTGCCTTACGGTTTTTTACGCCTTTTAGGTTATTTAAAACTTTGTTCAAATTTTCTTCGTCTGTGGCGTGTTCACCTGAATACCTTGCAGAGTATACCCCTGGAGCTCCATCCAATGCTTCCACTACCAGGCCTGAGTCATCAGCTATGGCGGGCAATCCTAAGACCTTGGCCGTATGAAGAGCCTTTTTATACGCATTTTCATCAAAAGTTGAACCATCCTCAATCGCCTCAGGAATAGGGCCAAAGTCCTCAAGAGAACGAACTTCGATCTGCAGATCTTTGAATATTTCTTTGAATTCTTTAAGCTTATTTTTATTATTTGTTGCAATTACGAGTATTGATAACATGTAAACGTCCTATAATAATTATAGATTTTTCTTTTTTCTAAGACTCTTATCATATCGTTCCTGCTCACTGTATATACAGCCACAGTACGGTTGCCGATACATATCTAGAGCTATAGAACTGTCTATACCTTCCTGCCACCCTTCTCTGAAATCATGGTATAAAAATGAAATATCATATTTTTCTGCTAAAGAATCACAGATCTTTTTAATTAATTTATGATTCTGATATTTACTGTATAACAAGGTAGTTGTAAAACTGTCAAAGTGATTATCTGAGGCCATTCTAGCGGTTTCTTCAAGCCTGGTTATGTAGCAAATCTCACACCTTTCTTTTTCATTAAAAGCTACCTTTCTAATAAATTCTGTCAGTCCATATTTGCTGTCCCCGAGGATAGGAAGAGATATGTTGCCAGCATAGGTTTTAAGGGTGGTAAGCCTTTTTTTGAATTCTCTGTAGGGGTGGATATTTGGGTTATATGCGTAAGCCGTGACATCGAAACCATCCTTTCTCAGCAGAGTAACAGGATAAACAGTACATGGACCGCAGCAGGCATGGAGAAGCAAATTATTCATGAAAGTTAAATTTTATAGTTTTTCGGGGAAATATTATATTGATGGATTTTATAGTTAATTATCCTGAGGCTGGTATCAAGATCCTTTGCTGTCTTAGTCTGATTACCGTTATTTCGTTTTAGACCTTCAATTATGAGCTCTTTTTCGAAATTTTCAACTGCAACTGATAAAGAATATGGATTATCTTTTAAGGTTGAATCAGGTAGCTGAAGAGTTGGGGGAAGATGGATTCCTTTTATGGAATCATCGTCACAGATAATGACAGCTCGTTCAATGCAGTTCTGCAATTCCCTTACATTTCCCGGCCAGTGATATTGTATGAGCATGTCAATTGCTGATGTAGAAATTCTTCGGATTTTTTTCTTGTTTTCTTTCGCATATTTTCCCAAAAAAAACTCAGCAATTAATAATATATCAGTTCTACGCTCTCGAAGAGGAGGCATATAAACTGGAAAGACGTTCAGACGATAATAGAGGTCTTCTCTAAAACATTTTTCTGTAACGGCTTTTTCGAGATCCCTGTTTGTCGCTGTAACTAGTCTTACATCGCAGGTGAGTTGCTTGGTAGAACCTAAACGTTGGAAAGTTCTCTCTTGTACAACATTTAGTAATTTTACCTGTACCGAATTACTTATTTCACCTATTTCGTCAAGGAATAGTGTCCCCCCTTCAGCGAGTTCAAAACGTCCTAATTTCCTCTCGGTAGCTCCTGTGAATGATCCTTTCTCATGGCCGAAGAGTTCGCTTTCCAATAACGTTTCTGGTAGCGCTGAACAGTTGACTACTATAAAGGGTTTTCCTTTTCTTTTGCCATTGTAATGAAGAGCTTTGGCGACAAGAGTTTTACCAGTACCGGATTCTCCTCTAAGTAATACAGTTGCGTTACTGTTAACTACCCTGTGTATCATTTCATACACATCCTGCATTTTGCTCGAATTACCGATTATATCATTTATTTTGTTTTTCTCAGAAAGCTCCCTTTTCAGCTTCAAGTTCTCGGTATAAAGTTGCTCAGTTTCTCGATTTACCTTCTGAATGCGTACAACAGTTTGAGCAATTATAGATGAAAGAACTGTTAAATATTGTAAATCGGTGTTTGCCTGTTCACCTAAACCATCTTCATAAAAAATATCAACAGAAAGGGCCCCTATGACGTTATGTCCGTCTTTCACCGGGACGCAGAGAAAAGATCTTTTCTGTTCTGACAGATCCCCTCTTGCCTTAGTACGATTGAGAAAAAGAGGTTCCTCTGAAATTTGAGGAACAATGATAGGTTCTCCTGTTGAAACAACCCTACCGGTTATTCCCTCTCCTATCTTGTATTTTCCACGCCTTCTGCCTTCAGCAGTAAGACCCTGGGCCACTTCGATCTCGAGCTTTCCTGTAACCGGATTTACAATAGTCACAGTACCATTTTCCATATCCTTCATTTGTGCGAGGATTGTCATTGATTTTTCAAGACAATCACTTATTTTGAGAGAGGAAGCAAGTTGTCTGGTTATTTCGTACAAAGCGTTGAGATCGGCTAATTGTCGAGATATATCAATTTTTGCAGCCATAATTATTTGTTATTGAATAATTGATGTAGAAATTTGTTTAAAAACAAAAAATATAACGAATTGAAGTTTTGTAAATGAATGTTTCTTACAAAATTGTTTAATTTACATTAAATTGTAAATTTTAGATAGCATATTATTGACATATTATTCTTCGAATGGTATTAACGCTTGCACGGAGGAATGGCCGAGTGGTTTAAGGCGGCGGTCTTGAAAACCGTTGTACGAAAGTACCGTGGGTTCGAATCCTACTTCCTCCGCCAATTTCGATTTTGACGGAGAGGTGACCGAGAGGCCGATGGTGCTCGCCTGCTAAGCGAGTGTGGGGGTCAGACTCCACCGAGGGTTCGAATCCCTCCCTCTCCGCCAGAAAATAGAAAAAGAGGGTTAGTGTCTGAAGACACTAACCCTCTTTTTTTTATCTACTTAAAATATATGTAAGTTGTTGATATAATAGTATATATTTTAAATTATACCCTGGAATCATGGCAAAAACAAAGTAAACTGTAAGTTAGATAGATATTTAATGACTTCATCCTTCAAAGCTGTAATAAAAACAAGATAGTATGAGATTGATCTGAAATCATAAGCTTATAGCTACCGGCAGGTAGTGAACGTAGTGATACCTTCGTGGCACTTATCCCCCCTCAGGTAAGCGGTAGACTCCGAGGAGGTACTGAACTGAGTACCCCATTTGTGGGGTGTTACTGCTTTACTCCTGAGAGTCGTTTCCTAGTGAAGCTCCTGCCTAAAGAAGCCCGCTTAATGTGGGGGCGATTAAATGAATAAAATCCCGCCAGGGAAGTAATCCTCAATATAAGATGGTCATTTATGGATAGAAGTCTACGCTTATCCGAAGTCTACGCTTATCCGAAGTCTACGCTTATCTGCCGATAACTACCTCGGGCATGACGAAGTCGGCCACCCCTGCTGTCTAAGGCCTAACCCAATTAGTGTAAAAAATTAATAGCCCCAAAGAAGATTTTCCTTGATCCATCCTTTTAGCCCTGATTCGTGTTTGACTTGAATCCATCCTGATTTCTTTCCTATAGTCTTGAATACAACACCATAGTAGGCTTTACCTACTATATTATTGGAAGTCCCTGGTCCCTTACGAATATTAATTTTTTTATCTTTGTTGCGATTGACTTTAACAATTACCTGTGGATTGTATTCGAGAAGGGATTTGTGAATCCAACCTGTATCTTGCTCAAAGTCTTTTACTTTTACCCAGCTCCCTTTTTTTCTTAAAACTCTAAGTGGAAACCCATCTCCATATTCCCATTTAATGCTCGATTTTGTCCCTGGTGATGCTCTAAGGTTAACCTTATCCCCTTTTACACTTAACATTTGGGCGAAAGTACTAGTGGAAAGAAACAATACAAGTAGTGAGCTTAAGAGTATTTTTTTCGATGTCGATTTCATGATATTTATGTATCTATTTGAAATAGTAATATAATGTTGGTCGAATACTTGCTTTAATGCAAATGGCTGTGCTATTCATCAAGTATCATAGAACTCACTCGATCTAGATCATCAAGTGAATAGTATTCAATCTCGATTTTTCCTCTACTACCATTTTGATTTATAACTACTTTTGAATTTAACCGATTTGTCAACTGTGTTGTTATAGCTTTAGTGTACGAACTGGGAATTTCGTCGGAATTTAGCTCTTTGGTTCGCTTTATAAGAGGCTTTGCAGCAACAGCTTTTTTAATGGTTTTTTCTGCTTGTCTAACTGAAAATCCATTTTTAATAATGGCATCCCGAATTTCCTGTAGTTTTACAGGATCATCAATGAGTTTAATTAATGCTCTACCATGTCCCTCCGAGAGAAGTCCATTAGTAACATCTGTTTGTATTTGAGGCGGGAGTTTTAGTAATCTTAAGAGGTTTGTGATTGTTGACCTTTTTTTTCCCACTCTATTTGCAGTTTCTTCTTGAGTATAACCAAATTTATCAATCAATTTTCTATAAGCTTCGGCTTCTTCTATGGGATTTAAATCGGTTCTTTGGATGTTTTCTATGAGTGCAAGTTCGAGTAATGAATCTTCATTTTCCAACTCAAAGACAACTACAGGTACTTCTGTAAGGCCGGCGATTTTTGAAGCTCTCAGTCTTCTTTCCCCAGCCACAAGGTTGTAATTATCAGTTTCACCTTCTGTGACAATCAACGGTTGTATAACGCCCTTCTCTCTTATAGAATCAGCCAATTCATGGAGGTCTTCCTCGTTGAAATGTGTTCTCGGCTGGTATTTATTAGGAACTACATTATCAATATTGCATTGAAAAAATTTTTCTTTTTCTTCCTCTCCGAATAGCAGTCCCACACCTTTGCCTAAACCCCTATTAGCAGTCATATTGGTTTCCTTTGATTTTTCAAAAACTCTTTAGATAAGTTGAGATAAGCGGTTGCCCCTGAAGAGTTTTTATCATAATCCAAAATAGTTTGTCCATGGCTAGGACATTCACTTAAACGAACATTCCTTGGTATGACAGTCTTAAATAATTGGCTATTGAAATGATTTTTAATTTCTGAGGCTACCTGATGGGTCAATCTATTACGTTTATCAAACATGGTCAACACCAGTCCCTCGATGTACAGTTCCTTGTTAAGGCCTTTTTTAACAGATCGTATGGAAGAAATTAGCTGTGCTAAACCTTCCATGGCAAAGTATTCACACTGCATGGGAATTAAAACTGAATTTGCAGCAGTTAAGGCATTTATAGTTAGTAATCCAAGAGATGGTGGACAATCTATCAGTATATAATCGTAGTCACCTCGTAGGGGTTCAATGATATTCCTTAGACGGGACTCCCGGTTTTCCATTTCAATCATTTCTATTTCAGCTGCTGCCAAATCAATGCTTGATGGGATTACATCTAGGTTTTTTGTTTCTGTTTTAGCCCGAACATCGTTACCACTAAATCCACTTGAATACGCATGATAAAGATGGATTCTCATTTTTTTAGTGTTAACCCCCACCCCACTTGAAGCATTTCCTTGAGGATCGGAATCTATAAGTAATGTTTTTTTTCGTTTTGCCGCAAGAGAAGCAGCAAGATTAATTGAGGTAGTGGTCTTGCCCACCCCTCCTTTTTGATTAGCTATTGCTATAATTTTTGCAGGTGTATTCATTTTCCCCTCTTTTATTATTGATTCAACATAAATATACCTTTATCCAATAAATATCTTCAAAAAAATCAATTTATCATCAAGTTTTTTAAAAATGTTAAAATATTCCTATTGCTAATCAATTTTTTATTGCCGTTCATCAATCGTTAATTTCTATTCTGTTATTATTTGTTCTTGAACATTTGTGTCATGTATAGGAGATCTCATATGTTTCACGTGAAACATATGAGATCTCCTATACTGACTGTGCAATCAAATTTGAAAGAATAATAAGCAATCTGGAGACACTAATGAAAATTAGTTCCTTACTTTAGAAAAAAAGCATTAAAAAAAGGT
>JAAELB010000795.1 GCA_024227155.1 Desulfobulbaceae bacterium | reverse complement strand
CTGCAACTGCTCCAGTCTTAATTGGCTTAGCGGCTAAGGATTTGCTGTTTGGTACGCAACATAAAAATATTCTTGTTTATGCTTCTTCAGATTACTCCTGGAGAGCAGCGGTTAGACTCGAAAAAATTCAAATTCATTAGTTAGCATCGGACAATATAGGTAAGCGAAAAATATGACTCAAATGAATGAGGGGATGTTTTCGGAGGTAGATGAAGAACCTGCTAAAGAAAAAGCCGCAAATAGAATAAAAATTCGCTTTTCACTCTTTTTTGACGGCACTCTGAATAACCGTACTAATGTGCTAGAGGGTGTTGATTCTCAGGCCTATAAAGATGCTAAAAGCTCAATTGGGTTGTTCAACGATATATGGGGGGTTGGCAGCTTCGAAAATGCGCTGAGCAATATTGCCAAAATGGAAGAGTATGTAAATAAAAGCACCGACAATTATGTTTTTGCAACATATATCGAAGGTCAGGGTACCACTAATTTTAAGGCCGATAGCTTTCAGGGGAAGGCTTTGGGTATCGCAAAAACTGGCGTTACGCAGCGGGCTAAGAAGGGGCTACTTGAAGTTTTAAGTCAATTAAACGAATTGAACAAGTCAATTATAATAGAAAAACTTACCATCGACGTATTTGGGTTTAGTCGTGGTGCAGCCGCTGCGCGAAACTTCCTGCATCAGGCGATGAATACTAAATCACGCGGCAGAGTTCCGGTGCGCAGTCTCAAGCAAAGAATCGAAAGCATCGGATTTGAAATTGATAAACTAGAGATCGAATTTGCCGGGCTATTTGATACGGTATCCTCTGTCGGCCCGCCGATTAGTCACAAATGGAATAGCCGTCAGTTAAATTTAGATGCCATTAGCTATGCTAAAGATGTTGTGCATCTGGCGGCCGCAGAAGAGTACCGGAAAAATTTTTCACTTACCAATACCAACAGCGCAGGAGACAAGGAGATTTATCTGCCAGGTGTCCACTCGGATATCGGTGGTGGATATCCAGATAACTACGATGAAAGCGGGTTGGTTGTTTACAAAGGGCTGCAAAATGAAGTGGAAACTGAAAAGAGTAGGTTAGAAAATAGCGGGTGGTTTAGCCCCGGGCAGTTAGAGGCTGTAGAGCCTCCAACTTATCGGAGTGTACAACAAAACAAAATCTGGAAGCTGCAGATTAAAGAGCGCATTGTTAAAAATGAATATGACAAGATTCCGCTGCATATTATGGCCGAGTTTGCGAGAGAGAGTGGGATAGATTTACTGAG
>JAAELB010000794.1 GCA_024227155.1 Desulfobulbaceae bacterium | reverse complement strand
GTTCAACAGATTCAATAAAATCTGGCGCAGACATTTCCCATCCGTATGCACCCAGTCTGGTAAGCCGGGATCAAGGTCACATTTTAATTCGATTCCCTTTGCCTTTGCACGAACGCTCATGATTTCAACCACATCATCAAAAACATTAGGGGACAGACCACGTTTTCAACCCTGAGTAAACGTGCTCTGTCCCCTAATATGTGTTGGATCGCTTATCGTAAGTGTAGGTGATATTCCGAGTAGTCTTTCAAAGTTTGCTGATGAGCTACGTTTGTGTTATGTTTTTCAAAGGTATCTTGCTGTATACTCTCTCTTTAGAGCCGTCCTTGAAATAGCCATGAATGATCTTTTTAATAAAAATGGTTTGGATAATAAAGCGTCACAGAATTACCAACAAGTCAAGAAGTCTATTGTTGAGTCTGAAAAATGTTTACCAAAAAATGAAAAATTCCAATTCCCCAGAAAAGCACCCACACTCCATCAAAGTATTAAGATGTTGACTTCTATGGATTCTTATACACACTTAGAAGCAACAACCCTCAACGATATTAGAGAAAAAACAAATCCCCTTGTTCATGGGGATATTGATAATCATATTAGTAGACCATTGGAAATGGTAAGAATAACGCTACAATCAATTCATGACTTATATGAAGTTAAATTAGAAACATCGGCATAACCATGCTTTACAAAAGGAAATCCTCGAATGAATAATTTGGTTCAAATAATGATACAGATGTCAACTGCCATTAGAGGTTGCATCTCCAATGATCTTGGTCTTCCAGCCCTTACATTAATTTATTGTTCAATAGATATAATGAGTTATCTCAATAAAGAAGGGAACGAAGGGAATAAAGCATATTTTACAAAATGGGTAGATACATATTTAATCTCTAAACTTAAAGGAAATATAGCAAGTATTGATATTTATGCATCAAGATGTGGGATTGTCCATCGGGTTAGTAGTGAGTCTGATTTAAGCACAAAAGGAAAAGCAAGACAATTAGCGTATACTATGCGTAAGAAATCAATAAATGTTCAAGAACAAATTGATAAAAATAATAAAGGGCATTTATATGCCACTCTTCATATTGAAGATCTTTTTGAAGCATTCATGCAAGCTGTTGAAGAGTTTAGACTATATTTAACAAACAGTGAAGAGAAACGAGCTATAGCTGTAAAAAGGGCTCAAAGTGTATATGGCTATCACAATATAAGTGACGGTCAAGAGGTTGAAATTACAATGGCATATCGGGATAGGAACGGCCATCACTGACCGTCCCTCCCACACCACCAAGCATACGGATCGCGTACTAAGGCGGTTCGGCTGATCAAGACAGGAGTTGTATACCTGGGAGAAAAAGACCAAGTACTCGGTGGACGCTTACCCCTTGAGGAGTATAATTGGTTTGTGGGTTACTTTAAGTTTCCAATTTTAAACCTTAATCCGAATTTCTTGTTTTTTTACATGGTTTTTGAGGAGTAAGGCTCTAATTTTTATCATATTTCATTGTCGAGGAAACCTGCTTGAGCATCTCAAGGTATGCTGCATTTAGTTGTTCGGCTCTTAGGACATATTCCCCATTTTCTTGGGTGAGATCGTTGTTAATCAGTTTTTTAAATTGTTCAGGCAGTTTTGCTGTCTCCATCGCAGCCATTATCTCGAGGGATCGTTCCTGGGAACAGGTGCTGGGCAGTTTTTCCATAAAAACCCTGGCGGCAGAAGGATAGGAGATAAAATCTTCAGATCCGGAGAGGATAACACCATGAAGAAAGTGAACCTCTCTTGCTGTGTCCACCGGATTGTTAGTAGCTATCACTACCACTTCGTCATGATGAACATATTCGGTTTCCAAAATTATCTGGATATTGGAGCGGACCGCAAACAAAGTACCATTATAGTGAAAGTACTGGCCATCCCTCAGACTCTGCAGGGTGACACCTATAAAAGGTGCATGCAGGTTATTTATATGGACCAAAGCTACGTTTATTCGAGGGATGTTGCTCATGGAGTAGTTGTAGAGAAAATAGCGGCCTTGAATTTTATTGAACAACCGTTCCAGATAGGCGCCGTCGTATCGTGAAAATGCCTTGAGCTGCATAGAACCAACCCGAATATCATTCACCCGTTTCTTGAAAATCGCCCTCTTTTTCAGGGAAATGGAATTGGTCCGGCAAACCAGTTCTGCAAATGTATCGAAGTCGAGATAAAAATCGGTCCATTCGATGTTTAATATTGTGGATAACAGCTTGAGTTTATTTCTGCTTGGCTGGTTCTTCCCGGTTTTCCAGGCGTTGAGGGTAACCGAGGTCAGACTTTGGTCAAACTGGTCTTTTGCCGCCTCCATTATTTGGACTGGAGGAATCACCATTAAAGCAAAACGAATTTTGCTTGCGAAATTTTCGATGTCGGCGATACCTAGATTTGCCATGGTTTACTCTCCTGATGAGAATGACTTTTGAATAGATAATCAAAACCTTTCATAACTTCATAAACACTTACGAAAAACAGTGCAAGGTGTTTTTAGTAAGTGTTAAAAGACGGGACAAAGATATCTAAGTAGTTGTTTTAGCGAACAAAAAGACTTGCTTATATGGTGAGTATGATGTAAGTGTATATTTGATTTAAAAATCAGAAAAGCGATATGATTTGTTTGATTCCAATCACTCACAACCAGGGAGTAGAGAAATGAAAACAATTATCGAACCGTTTCGCATCAAAACCACCGAACCCATCAAGATAATCTCGAGAGAAGAGAGAGCCGAGGCTCTTGATAAGGCGCACTTGAACGTGTTTCTGTTGGACGCGGAGGATTGCTGCATAGATCTGCTGACTGATAGCGGAACCGGAGCCATGTCTACTGCTCAATGGGCCGCGATGATGTTGGGTGATGAGAGTTATGCCGGCAGTAAGTCCTGGAAAAATTTCGAAAAAACTGTTCAATCCATAACGAACATAAAGCATATTCTTCCTACCCATCAGGGCCGGGCCGCCGAATCCATTCTCGCCCATACTTTGATAAAAGATGGAGATATCATTCCCAACAACAGTCATTTCGATACTACTCGGGCAAACATAGAGTTTGAAGGGGGGATAGCCCAAAATTTCCTTTGTGCTGAGGCCCTCGACACAGAGAAAGAAGCGCCTTTCAAAGGCAACATGGATGTAGATAAGCTCCATGATTGTATAAAGGAAAACGGCGCCGAAAAAATTCCTTTTTGCATGATTACCGTCACAAACAATACCGGTGGTGGTCAGGCTGTTTCAATGGAAAACATCCGGTTAGTCAAAGAGGTCTTACTGCGTTATAACATACCTTTAGTGCTCGACTGTTGTCGGTTTGCTGAAAATTCTTTCTTCATCCACGAGCGGGAGGAGGGGTATTCAGGTAAGTCACTGTTACAGATAGCTCAGGAAATGTTCAGTTATGCCGATGCTGCTACCATGAGTTGTAAAAAGGATGGACTGGCCAACATCGGTGGTTTTCTAATCTGTAACAACGACAAGTGGGCCGAACAGTTTAAAAATCTGCTGATTATGAAAGAAGGGTTTCCGACCTACGGAGGTCTTGCTGGCCGGGACCTGGAGGCAATTGCTGTAGGGCTGATGGAAGCCCTGGATTATGATTATCAAATCTACCGAAATGCGACAATGCAGTATGTCAGCAAAAGGCTGATTGCTCTTGATATTCCCATCGTCAGGCCCTCCGGTGGCCATGCGGTATTTATCGATGCAGCCAAATTTCTGCCGAATATTCCTGCCCTGCAGTACCCTGGCATAGGCATTGTTAATGCACTTTACCGAGAAGGTGGGATTCGATCGGTGGAGTTGGGCAGTGTCATGTTCGGAAGTTTCGACGACAATGGTAATGAACTAAGCTCCCCTCTTGAGCTCGTTCGACTGGCGTTCCCCCGAAGGGTGTATACCCAAAGTCATGTTGATTATCTGATCGAAGTTATAGAAACTGTCTGGAAACAGAGAAACCAAATTTCCGGTTATAGTATTACCTATCAATCACAATACCTGAGGCATTTTACATGCCATTTCGAAGAAGTGTCATAGTATTCAACAGGTAGCTGATTGTTTTGTCTTTAGCTTGTCCTGAGATTTTTCCTCTGGAGTCCACAGTGGCTCCAGAATCCCCGCCATCTCTTTAATAAGATATCAAAATTTAGCGCCTCAAGTGCTAACGGGTAGTTGTGTCGTTTGCGGGGAGTCTGGGTATACGGAAAAATTTAGGATAGCAAGACACCCACCGAAGTTTTTCTATTGAGACACAAACAGGAGAGACCATGAGTATAGCTGATAATATAAAGAGTTTTATGGGAAAATCATCGCTGATCCGCGAGATGTTTGAAAAGGGGACCACACTCAAGGCAAAATATGGTGTCGACAATGTATACGATTTCAGCATTGGCAACCCCAACCTTCCCCCGCCCCAAGAATTCACCCAGCAGCTGATGCAGTCTTCAGGTGAATTGGAACCTGGCATACATGGTTATATGCCTAACGCAGGTTACCCGAAAACTAAACAGGCGGTGGCAGAATTTGTATCAAGAAATCATCATATCAACCTGACTGGTGATGAGATCATCATGACCTGTGGTGCTGCGGGTGCCTTGAATGTAATTTTCAGATCGGTACTTAATCCCGGTGACGAAGTACTCGTTCCCGCACCATATTTCGTTGAATATGATTTTTATGCAGCCAATGCCGGTGGTGTGCTCAAAACGGTGGCCACTCAGCCCGATTTCCATCTTGACCTTGACGCCATTACAGAGTCGATTACCCCACGAACGAAAGTGGTTTTGATTAACTCACCCAACAACCCCACGGGCCAGCTCTACCCGGCAGAGAGTCTTGCGCACTTAGGCGAGCTGCTGCGTGAAGCATCTGAACGCCATGGCCATGTGATTTATCTGGTGTCGGATGAACCGTACCGTCGTATCGTTTACGATGGGGTTCAGGTCCCCAGTATTTTAGAATACTACAATGAGAGCATAGTGGTCACCTCCTTTTCCAAGGACTTATCCATACCCGGTGAACGTATCGGTTATCTGGCAGTGCACCCTGCTGCAACTGACAAGAGTGATCTGCTCAATGCCATGACTTTGACCAATCGTACTCTTGGCTTTGTCAATGCCCCTGCTCTGATGCAAAGAGTTGTACCGAAAGTTCTGGATGCAAGTGTAGATATGACTGTTTACACAAAAAATCGTAGCCTGTTGGTCGAGAATTTGGATTCGTATGGTTATAAGTTTATAACCCCGCCGGGAACATTCTATCTCTTTCCCCAATCCCCCATCAAAGATGACATGGCCTTTGTCGCTGCCCTTCAGGAAGAACGCATAATCACAGTACCGGGCAGTGCCTTTGGTGGCCCTGGATTTTTCCGTATAGCTTTCTGCGTGTCACAAAAAACCGTAGAAAACGCTTTACCAGGTTTTGAACGAGCGATCAAAAGATTTTAAGTAAAAAAGCAAGGAGTAATAAATCGTGAAAAAAATACTGTCCGGTAACGAAGCAGTTGCTTTGGGTGCTTTTGAAAACGGTATAAAGGTTGCCAGTGCCTATCCTGGAACCCCAAGCACCGAAATACTTGAAAATTTTGCCAGATATGAGGGGGTATATGCTGAATGGGCCCCCAATGAAAAGGTGGCCATGGAGGTAGCTGTCGGGGCCTCAATGACTGGTGTTCGCGCTCTGACCACCATGAAGCATGTTGGCCTGAATGTGGCCGCAGATCCGTTCATGACCCTGTCGTATACCGGAGTCAGCGGTGGGCTGGTCATTGTCTGTGCCGACGATCCCGGCATGCATAGTTCTCAGAATGAGCAGGATAATCGTTTCTATGCCAAATTCGCCCAGGTTCCTATGCTGGAACCCAGTGACAGCCAGGAAGCAAAGGATATGATGGCAACCGCTTTGGAGTTGGCCGAGGCATACGATACTCCAACGTTATTACGATTGACCACCCGCGTCTCTCATTCCAAAGGGGTGGTGGAGTGTGATGGTGCAATACCAAAAAAAGTGGTTGCCAAAGGATTTGAGAGAGATCTCCAGAAATTTGTCATGATTCCTGGACATGCCAAGATGCGACATCCCAAGGTGCTCGAACGTGTGCAGCAATTGACACAGGTAGCAGAGGAGACACCTTGGAACAAAATCGATTGGGGCGATAAAAGCGTTGGTGTAGTGACAAGTGGTATCGCCTACCATTATGTCAAGGAAATATTGCCAGATGCATCCGTCCTTAAGTTGGGCCAGACCTATCCTTTACCTGCGGGAAAAATCAAAGAATTCGCCGCCGAAGTGGACCAGCTTTTTGTTGTTGAAGAGTTGGAGCCTTATCTGGAAGAGCAGATTCGGTTGATGGGATTGGATGTCGCTGGTAAACAATATTTTTCCAACCTCGACGAGCTGACACCGGAGATCGTTGCCAATGGATTTTATGAAGCTGGGGTGTTGTCTTCTATGCCAGCGCTGCCAGAACTTTCCAACAATGGCATGAACATGCCGCGACCACCGCTGATGTGTGCCGGATGTTCCCACCGGGGACTTTTTTATGCGCTGAAAAAGCTCAAAGGCATAGTACACGGTGATATTGGTTGTTACACCCTCAGTGTGCTGCCACCTATTCAGGCGATTGAGACCTGTTTGTGCATGGGGGCAAGTATCAGCATGGCCCATGGTACCGCCAAGGCAATGGAACACGGTGACATTGAGGATAAAAGACCTGTATTTGCCGCCATCGGCGACTCCACTTTTTTCCATACCGGTATCAACTCTCTTATCGATGTTGTCTACAATAACTCTAATGTCAATATCATTATTCTCGATAACCGCATCACTGCCATGACCGGAGCTCAGCAAAACCCCGGTACCGGCAAAACCCTACAAAATCAGGCTACTCAAGCCATCGATATCTTTGAACTGGTCAAGGCCATGGGAGTGAAACATGTTCGCGAAGTGAATCCTTTTGATATCGAGGCGACCACCGCCATTCTCAAGGAGGAAGCTACGTTCGACGGTCCATCTGTTCTGATCACCAGAGAACCCTGTGTGCAGTTAACAAGAAACCAGACCAAAGAAAGTTACCAGGTCAATGCGGATATCTGCAACGGATGCAATGTCTGCTTGAAATTGGGTTGCCCTGCCATTTCATTGGGTGCAGAGATTAAGAGTCCGTCCGGCAAAAAAATGCGCCGTCAGTCTGTGATCGATCCAATGTTGTGCACCGGCTGCACTCTGTGTGATCAAGTTTGCAAAGAGGATGCCATCACGCGCATTCAATAGAAGGAGAGAATGATATGCTAAACGATACAGACATTAAAAATATACTGATTGTCGGAACGGGTGGACAAGGTGTGGTGTTGGCCAGCGAAATATTATCCTATGTTGCGGTCGCTTCCGGTTTTGATGCCAAAAAAAGTGAAATTCATGGGATGTCACAGCGCGGTGGGGTTGTCAGTAGCCATGTGCGCTATGGCAGTAAAGTCGCTTCTCCCACTATCATGGAGGGGAATGCGGACATTCTACTCTCTTTCGAGTTGGCCGAAGCATTACGTTGGCTCCCCTATCTGCGCCCAAACGGCAAAGTTGTCACCAGCAGCCAACGCATTGTCCATCCCATCGTCTCCATGGGAGTCGCAAGCTATCCAGAGAACACCGAAAGTATCCTCAGGGAAAAAACAGTTGAGCCGATAATTGTTAATGCACCTGCCATGGCGGCTGAATTGGGGAATCCCAGACTGGTTAATACACTTTTACTGGGTATGGTCTCCAAATATCTCGACCTTGCCCCGGACAAGTGGAAGGAAGTCATTAAAATGGCGGTGCCGCCCAAGTTTAAAGAGCTGAATCTCACGGCATTTGCCCATGGCGCTCAGCTCTGACAGGGGCTGGTTGGACGAATTGAGATGGTGAACAGGGAAAATATCATCGTCGATATCCTCCCCAGATTTTTTACTGAGATATGGAGGCAAATAATTGGAAACTCAGATAACAGCCGGTACATTGACCGAGATTGAGGCGATACTGGAAGGGGCCGATGCCAATGGCCGCAGTATGCTTTTTGAACATGAGGTCTATCAAGTATTGGCAGCCATGGAAATCCGGGTGCCGGTCTACACCTTGGTGGAAACCGCCGAAGAGATTACCCCTGAACTGCTGAGCCGCTTTTCCAGTGCCAAGATCGTTCTCAAGGCCGCAGCTGACGGGGTCGCACATAAACAGAAGGCGGGCGCGGTACATATCGTACACAAAGACCAGGATTTTATCCGGTATTGCGTTGAGCAAATGCAGAGTCGAATGCGTGAACAGGGCTACCGAGTTGAGGGAATTCTCTTGGTGGAGTGTATTGAGTATTCCAAAGATCTGGGAAATGAGGTTATGCTTGGTTTCACGGAAAGTGTTGCCTTTGGCCCGGTTATCTCTTTCAGCAAAGGCGGCAGTGATGCCGAGCATTTTGCCAGACATTTTTCACCTCCGAATCTGATCCTTGCCCCCATCACCCGTCAATGGGCCGAGGCTCTTCTTTATTCGACTTCAATACAAGACAAATATAGCGCTGAAGGACACCCCCATTATACCGACAAAATCATCGATGTTGGACTAAAATTCAGCAAGCTGGCTACCGCTTTTTCACATTTCTTTGACAGTAAGAGCCGTTTTGTTTTACTTGAATTTGAAGTAAACCCTTTTGTTTTTGATCCCTCAGGAAATTTCATTGCACTGGATGGCTACGCAGTTTTTGAACCCCGGCATGATCTATTACCGGTTGTGTCAACTTCTACCCAACCATCTATTGCACCTTTTTTTGATCCCGAAGGAGTGGCAGTAGTTGGTGTCAGTACATCAAATGAGAGTAGTCCTGGTTCAGTAATCGTCGAGAATCTGGTAAAACTGGGCCGCCGGGACGTCTATTGCGTCAACCCAAAGGGTGGTGTGGCGGATTTCAATGGCAGGGCACTGCAGGTATACACATCTCTGGAATCAATAGATGCCCACATTGATCTGGTAGTGGTGGCTGTACCGGCCGCCTATGTTCTACCTGCGGTACAGGAATGTGCTCAAAAAGGTGTCAAAAGTATCATCCTTATCCCGGGTGGTTTCAGTGAGACCGGAGATAATACCCTGGAAAGACAGATCCTGTCTATAGCCAAGGAAAATGGGATACGTCTGATCGGCCCTAATTGTCTCGGTGTTATTTATGCTGGCGACCAGGAAAGTTGTGGTATTAATACCTTCTTCATACCGGAGGATAAATTCCAGCTCAGGAAAGACCGTATGGAAAATGTGGCAATCATTAGCCAGAGTGGTGCTCTCGGTTTGACTGAAATTCATAATCTGCGTCATGCCATATCACCCAAGGCAATAGTCAGCTATGGCAATGCACTCGACATAGACCCTTCAGACCTTGTCTCACATTTTTCCAGTGATCCAGCTATTGATGTGATCGGCTGCTATATAGAAGGGTTTAAAAAATGTGCAGGAGCAAAGTTTTTCCATACTGCGGGTAGCTGTCCTAAGCCGGTAATTGTCTACAAAGCTGGACGCACACAGGAGGGACAGAAGGCAACAGAATCCCATACTGCAAGTATTGCCGGGGAGTACGAGGTCTCTAAGGCCGCCATGAAACAGGCGGGTCTGATAGTTGCTGACACAATGATGGACCATGTTGAGTTGATTAAGACATTTGCCTTATTCCATGACTTTCAGGTCAATGGCAACAGGGTGGCCATCATCGCCAATGCCGGATATGAAAAGACCTATGCCGCTGACCACCTGGGCGGCCTGCAGATAGCCGGTTTTGACAAGGATACCATGGCAGCACTGAAAGAAATTATGCCGAGCTTCATTACCGTCGAACCGCTCTTAGATCTGACTCCAATGGCCGATGATGATCTTTACGAAAAGAGTATTGAGATTGTTCTACGTTGCCAGGAGGTGGATGCAGTTCTGGTGTCGGTCGTGCCCCATGCCGTAGCGATCTCTTCAACAGACAGTGAGATTGAGAGCAATGACGACCATGTGGCTGCACGGATCGTTCGGTTGGTTCACAAGTATAAGAAGCCGGTGGTTGTGTCCAAGAGTGTCACCGGCGGATCCGATGCGGTCTATAACAAATTTAGTCAAACTCTCGATGCCGGCGGAGTGCCGACCTACTTAACAGCCGGACGGGCAATGAAATGTCTGAACGCCTTTGTTCGCCATAGTTTGATCAAGAAGACTAATAACTTTGGGGAATGGCTCAAGCACAGCTGATGTGATGAGGTGTTTGATTATATTCAGAACAGGTGGAGATGCTGAATTGTTATAAAAAAAGTTCGTTATAAGGTCTGAAGGACATTGCACAAACTGAGCGGGAAAGAGAAAAATGGTAACCGTTCACCATGGTGCATTGATTAACCAAAAACTCAGTTGCTAAACCATAAATGGTATTAACGTAATCGTAAGACAGAGGTGAGTGGGAAATAAAGAACTGAAAAAAGAATACAAATAAGGAGATAAACATGGAAGATCAAGTAACCACAGGAGCAAAAGAGGCAAAAAGCCGGGTATCGTTCAGCGGTAGATTGGCTATCATTTTTGTTGCAGCAGGGTCGGCCATTGGACTCGGTAATATCTGGAAATTTCCTTATATCACAGGTGAAAATGGTGGTGCTGCCTTCATTGTGGTGTATCTGGTATGTATTACACTCATCGGTCTTCCAGTACTTGCCTCTGAATTTATTATCGGTCGTCGTGGCAGAAAAAACGTGATCGGTTCCTATCTCAGTCTGGCTGGAGAGAAAAG
>JAAELB010000793.1 GCA_024227155.1 Desulfobulbaceae bacterium | reverse complement strand
GCCCCCTTCAAAAGACTGCATAACCAGAGTCCGTAACCGTTCGTCCAGTGCTCCAGGTTCGTTCAAGCTGGTCTCCTGGCTATAGTTGGCTATGCCAGGAGGCCTGATCGGACGAAAATGGGGTGCTGGTGAACGGTTACACGAGATGAATGTTCTGCTCACTATAATGCAATAACACTCCAGTTGTCTCGTTTTTCGATTCCGCCCCTGCCTTTGTTTTTTGTAAAGGGCAGGGGCGGTTCTCGTTTGGAATTTATCCCGTCTTATGAATGACCGTATGCAGTGCTTTCTGCAAATCTTTATCAAGCCGTTTTAAAAATGCGTCCCATTCAGCACCGAATTTGTAATAGGCCATTGAGGCGATTTTTTTAGTGAGGATGGTGTCTCGATATGGTTGAAGTTCTTGGGTTCCAAGAAGATTCTTTATTGTCTCAAGCCCCATTTTTTCAACGAGTACGGGAGGAATGTACTCCGTCAATACATGTTGAACCAGTTGCTCATCGGAAATCAGCTGACTGATCTCTTCCTCTAGTCTGTCCTGGAGTGCAAAGATCTGTTCACTGGATCGTTCAGAGAGGTCAAAGAGTGGGTCTGTCGGATTATTTTCATGGAGTTTGATGAGCATCAAGGTCTCCTGCTTTGTATAGCGGGCGACCAGGGTCATAATATCTCTGATAAGGCCCCATTTGGTAGCTGTATCATTTAAGAGTTTTTCTTCGTATTGATCTCCGAGTAGAAATGCGGTGAGTACCTCTGCGATGGAACTGCTGAAGACTCCACCCTTATTGGCGGTGGAGTCTTTAATTTGCTTAATATCAGTTTCGGTCGCAATATGTCTTCTTGCGCTATCATCAAAGAAAACATTTGCTCCTTCCGTGATGAACTCTAACTCTTTGAAGTTTTCGAGAAACTGGTGGATATTAGACTGGTTGATAGTGTCTTTAAAGCCACCACAGGGGATAAATGCTCGAATGTTTGCCTGCTTGATATATTGCCTGACCTTATCTCCAGTGAGGAAGGTACGGTGGAAGAGGGCCCCGTCTTCGACGATTGTGCCATCAGGGAGAGTGATGTCAGTAGCGGTAAGAGGAACCATGAAGCCTTTCGCACTCAGTTTTTCAACAGGATAGCCAAGGCTGTTTGTTCTTGGCACAGAATTTCTGGAAAAAGCAATTTTCTGCAGCTCTTTTTTGTCCAGACCTTCCGGGTCAAAGAGAATGGATCCGCCGTCGACGATGAGACAGATCTTTCCTTTGTAGCACTGGATCTCGTTGGCACCAAGATCTCCATCCGGTCCACCTGTTATCATCAGATTAAGATCAGATTCATCCGCCCCATAATGTCCAATCATTGCCCTGAAGGCGGACATAACAGAGCTTGTTGTCATGCCGCTTAGTGATATCTTTCCACCGATTTCGGCGTAGATTTCCTCCATGTTAGCGGTGGTCATTTTTGAATCACCGTCGATCTGCAGCTCAACGCCCTTTTCTCCCTGGTCGAAGAGTCCAAAACATTCTCCAGATTCGAGGATGCCGTAGGTGTCGTGGGGGATCCCAAAACTTTTGCCGGTGGTGAGGGATCTCCAGTATCGATACCCACGTTCCTCAGCCCTCAGGGAAACCGCGTCCATCAGCTGAGCGGTTCCCTCGTCCGGGCCGAAAAAGATCATCTCCGGTTTGCCATAGTAGTCAATGATACATGGATCATCCATCAGGATCAGGTCCATAATACCTTCGGTATAGTCAAAAAGCGCGTCTTTGCTGCGTTTGGCGTATGCAGGGTGGGGGACAACAACCCCTTTGGAACCGCTCTCGCAGATATCCTTATGCTTTATTCGCTGGGCTTTGGGTCCAAGTGCATAGTTGAGGAGTACAGCACCATCGAGTTCGCTGTCATAGTTGGAGCGTGATACACGAAGGAGTCGAAGCCCGCCTCTGGCAATATCACCGGCCCTCATATGGGTACCGCAGGCGTAATGACCGTTAACGAAAAAGATGCCGTAGATAAACTGGTTAAAGACCAGAGGATCAAGTATTGAGTTAGTAAAGCGAAAAGAAAAAGATCTCTTTTCTTCACAGAAAAAATTTGTTTTCAGGGTAGAGGAAACGATCTTAAACATAAACCGGAAGATATCGTATCCTAAAGGGAAATCGATAAAACGACTGCTTATTTTTTTATCAAAGCCCAGCCATTCTTCCTGAAGTTGTTCTTCTGATATTCTATTTTTGCTAGAGGGGTCAAACCGTTTTGCAAAGAGCCTGTAAAGATCAATTAAAAGATCTGGATTCTTTCGTGCGGTCTGTTCAATAAGAGCTGCTCCGTACGTTGATTTATTAGAGTCCTGGATTCTTTTGGCAAAGGCGTCCTGGTGGTCTTTATTTTCAAGGTGCTCCAGGATTTCACGATCAGTTGCGTTGAGGCTCTCTTTAAAGATGAAGAGGTGGGCGAAATCTATTGCATTACCCGCAAATAGCATCTCTTTAAAACTTAGGGTGCTGTTGAGGTAAAGTTCTGAGATCGGTCCCAGGGAAAAAGAGAGAAAATTTGCTAAATCGCTTGATAGGGTCTCTTCGTCTTTTCTGGTTAGTTCCTCTCGGATGTAAAGAGAACAGACAGATGCAACCACTTCTGTTTCTTCAAGGTATGGTTCCCAGTAGGCACGAACCAGGGTGTAGCCTCTGTCGGAGAGGATTTTTCTAAGAATCGGCAGTTGTGGGGATTCGAAGTCACTTTTGAACATCAGCCTGGTCTCCCCGGTCTCGGGAAGATTAAATATCTGAATGAGTGGTGCAGTTGATTTCTCAGATATTTTCAGGAATTTTTCATAACGTTTTCTTGTAGGTTCCGGTGTTACGCTATAGTCTCCGGCGAGATTATAGAGGAAACGGGAATCTTTAAAATCACTTTTTTCAAAATCGTTAACAGTTTCAGGCCTGATAATGTAGGTGTAGTAGTTGTTTTCAGGGCTGAAATAATATTCTCTTCTGTGGCCAGCCAGCAGATCTTCAAGGATGCTCTCCATGGAGTCCCGGGTCTCTTCGGTGGCAATTCGTACGCGCTGGGCTTCTGTTCCGTAGCTTAAATCGAAATCGATATGCGCTACACGGCCAAAAAGAGCTGCTTTGCCTTCCATTACCCTGATATTAGAAGCAATTGACTGTAGCAACTGGATCAGAGCTTGTTTCTGGATGGTATCAAAGAAATACCGAGGCAAACCCAGGTCCTTTAGCAGGATGCCTGCGGCAAGATTAATACAGTTTGCTGTGAGTAAGCCATCCGCTGAAAGATCAATCACAGCTTCATAGAGGATGCGGTGGTCAAGGCCAGCATCCGCTGCTTTTTCTATAATGTCTGCACCGCTCGTAGGCAGAGAAAAGTTAATTGGGGGAACGGTTTGTGAAAAATTGTCAACTCTATCCATAAGAATCGTAGTCCTCTATGAAGACAAAGGTTTATATGTAATGAATGTGCCGGAAAAATCAGAATTTCTCCGGCAGAAACTGTTATTGCCAGCTAAAATCCGCGCCCAACTCCATGCCGAGTTCAAAGGCGTTTGTATTTAACTCAACGAAATCCTTTGGCACCTTGGCTGCAACCGCCGCGAGCACAGATTT
>JAAELB010000792.1 GCA_024227155.1 Desulfobulbaceae bacterium | reverse complement strand
GCCCCCTTCAAAAGACTGCATAACCAGAGTCCGTAACCGTTCGTCCAGTGCTCCAGGTTCGTTCAAGCTGGTCTCCTGGCTATAGTTGGCTATGCCAGGAGGCCTGATCGGACGAAAATGGGGTGCTGGTGAACGGTTACAGTAACCCCTTTTCCGAGCTGGATTACATCACTTTTGATTTTTTGATCCGTGTACCTGCCGCATGGCTTCAAAGAGAATAACTCCCGCTGCAACAGAGCTGTTCAAAGAGTCAAGGCTGCCCTCCATTGGTATGGAGACCAGCACATCACATTCTTTCTTCACCAGTGGACGAATCCCCTTGCCCTCACTACCAACCACCAGACATGCCGGAACAGTGAGATCCGTTTCAAAAAGAGAGCTTGCATCCTCGTCCTTCACAGCACCGAAAACCCAGAATCCTATTTTCTTCAAATCTTTCAGAGCATTAACTAGATTTGTCACCTGGCAAATATCTATGTGGGACATGGCTCCAGCCGAAGATTTAGCAGCGGTACCTCCAAGGGGTGCTGACCGCTCCCGCGTCATAAGTACAGCCGCCGCTCCCGATGCGAGAGCCGAACGAATGATCGCACCAACATTATGAGGATCCTGCAGGGAGTCAAGTACCATGAGTCGACAGCTTTCCCCCCGCACCAGACTCCCTTCAAGTTTTGAAATAAGGTCATCAAAGGACATAAGAGGGGTTTCACTGATCCGAGCGATAACACCCTGATGGCGAATTTGATTTGCACCATCACCTTGCAATTTCAAAGACTCAACGAAAACAAGTTTTATATGGGACTTACGTGCAAGGGCGACAATCTGCTCGATCTTATCTCCCCGTTTATCCTTTTGCAGGCATATCTCAGAAAACCTCTCCGGCTCTTTTTCAAGCCCCTCAAAAACCGGATGAATACCCCAGAGCAAATCGTCACTGAGTCGTATTATTTTCCCTGCACGAGTCCCTTTTGAACCGCTTTTCTTTGTCATTATTTTTTCACCATGTCAATCGGTTCTCCAGATGGGTGTCGATGACCTCTGGCCCGTTCTGCAAGTATAATTGAGGTAAGGATGTTTGTTGCTTCTTCCAGTGAATCGTTTACCAGCAAATATTCATAATCTTTTGCTGCAGCCATCTCCACTTCAGCATTTTTAAGTCGTAACTGAATTTTTTCTTCACTCTCAGTTCCACGGCCTCTCAAACGATTTTCCAACTCTTTAAGACCCGGTGGCGAGATGAAAACATGGGCCCCTTCCACCCGCTTTGATTGACGTAAAATGGCGGCACCCTGCACATCAATATCAAGAATTACATCTAAACCCTGGCTCAGTTGGGACTCTATAGCTCCACTACTGGTTCCATAAAGGTTGTCATGCACATTGGCATGCTCAAGAAAAAGCCCCTGATCGATCATCGACGTAAATTTATTTTTATCAGTGAAATAATAATCGACACCATCCACGTCTCCGCCTCTGGGTGCCCTGGTCGTATGAGAAATAGAAAAGACAAGTCCGGATACAGTTGCCATAACCTTTTTCAACAGCGTTGTTTTTCCAGCTCCCGATGGTGCAGAGATAACAAACAATCTACCTTTCATTTTTACTCCTTTGGTCCGGGATTTGTTTCAGCATAATGCGCAGCCAATTGGTAGCTTGGAAGCAGAGCCTGCATCCGCTGACTAATCGTATCAGATTGGACAGATGAAAGAATGATATGGTTGGAATCCATAACCAGAATCGATCTGGTCCTTCGTCCCTCTGTGACATCGACAAGACGACCTTCTGCTTTTGCCAACTCTTTTAATTTCCTGGCAGGGGAAGAACCGGTATTGATCACGGCGATGATTCTTTCAACCATCACAGTATTTCCATGGCCTACATTTAACAACTGCATAATAGTATACCTACTTAGAACTGCTACTCAATGTTCTGAACCTGTTCACGCATCTTTTCTAATTCACTTTTTAATTCAACAGTATGATGGGCTATTTCCGCATCATTAATTTTGGAGGCAAGGGTGTTGACCTCACGCAAAAATTCTTGAATAAGAAAATCCAATTTTCTTCCGATTCCTCCCTCTTCCTGTAAAAACTGAGTAAATTGTTTGATATGGCAGCGAAGCCTGACAATTTCTTCCGTTACATCTGTTTTATCTGCCATCACAGCAACTTCCTGAGCAAGACGTGCAGGATCTAACTGAACATTTCCAAGTAATTTTTCGAGCCTTTCCTGGAGTGTAATCTGACGCTGGGAAATAATCTCAGGGATACTACCTTCAATAATGTCAATTGTTTTAGAAAATGAGTTCAGGCGAAACTCAAGATCTACAGCAAGTGCATCACCTTCCTGTCTTCGCATTCGGTCACAATTTTCAAGAGCCGTATCAATTACTTTTTCAACTGAACACCACACCTCGTTTAAATCTTCGTCCCTCTGCTCCCGAACGATCACATCTGGAAAAGACGCCAAGGTTTCAGGGGTTACCTCGCTTTTTAACTTAAAACTTGTAGCCAGCCGCCCTAGAGCTTCCTGATAACCTCCCGCTAGAACAGTGTTCACTTTCACTTCCTGCAGGTCGGAAAAATCTCCAGCAACGGAGACAAAGAGATCAACTCGACCCCGCAAGTGCGTCTCTGAGACTTTTTTTCTGATTTTTTCTTCAAGAGAGGCATATCCCCTGGGCAGTTTCATTTTTAAATCGAGATATCTGTTATTCACGCAACGAATCTCAGAACTCCAAATGCGCCCTCTATTTTCTAATTCTCCCCGGCCAAAACCGGTCATACTCTTAATTGCCATCGAATCACCTTACCTACCAAATAACAAAACGATGCAGAAGGATAATCCCTCTACATCGTTTTAACAGCACAACTATCTCATACTGCTACTTAAATCATTATTTAGCAGCCATTGCCTTGTTGAGTTTTTTTACAATTGCATCACTGATATCTACAGATTTATCGAAGTAAATGACACTATTCTTCGCGTCCAGGATGGTGGTATAACCGTTATTTGCACCATATTTATTTACTACTTTTTCAAGAGCTTTAAGAATGGGCTCAAGTTCTTTATCCTGCATCTGCTTCATTTCAAAACGAGCGTCTTCTGTTTTTGCCTGAAGCTCTCTTCCACTCTTCTGAAAATCACGAATTTTTTCAGCTTTCTTTTCTTCACTCCAAGCAGAGCTCTTCTTTTTAATCTCTTCCTGGAGTTTTTTCAGTTCTTCTTCTTCGGATTTAAATTTAGTCTGCAATTCTTTCATTTTTTTATCAAAACGTACTTTTGCAGCGGTACCGGCATCACACTGTACAATAATTTTTTGTACATTCATAATACCTATCTTCACCTCAGCAGCAGTACTGTTTCCCGCAAGGAAAGCTACAAACAAAACAGACAAAGCAATAGACGCCAATTTACTTATCTTCATTAATATCTCCGATCTACCGATCAATTTTCATAAAACTGTATAGCCCTAAACATCGAACACTACGAGAGTATAAAAAGTATTCACTCTCATGTTTGCAATCACCTGGGTTTACTCAACTATTTATTGAAGAACAACGAAGTCTGCTCTTCTATTTTGCGCCCACGACAATTCGTCATGACCATGAAGTAACATTCTCTCTTCACCATAACTTACAGTAGTCAGTTTATTTTCACTTACCCCAAGATTAACCATGTATTTTTTTGCACTGAGCGCTCTTCTTTCACCGAGGGCCATATTATATTCATTGGTACCCCGAGGATCACAGTTACCTTCAATGCGAATGTCAAGATCAGCATTGTTTTTGCTGAATTCAGCGTTGACCTCAACTCGGGAAATCTGATCAGTTCTAACATCAGAGGAGTCGAAATTATAGTAAACAGGCAACATTCCTTCAGTTGTTCGTCCTTCACTGATTCCAAGCGGTTTAGAATCAAGCGACTCTTCCGCGCCCATGGCTTCCCCCTGGTTCTCGACCTTCAAAGCTCCATCTGTATCTTTTTTAGTTCCACAACCGGTGAGAGTCATCACTGAAACACACAACAATACAGGCAGAAGAGTTTTAACGTTTTTGATCATTAAAGGAACCTCCAAAAGTTCGTTTACTATTGAAATATCAAAAAGAAAATATCGATTTTTAGATACGGCAGAAGCTACAACAGCTTCCCTTTATTTGAGTTAGAGAATAAATGCGTAATATAGAGCAACATGCTCCAAATTCAACTTATTTTTTCACTCTAACATGAATCAACAGTAAAAACTCTAACCTTAGTTCTGCATTGACTCATAGATGTGTAGCTAATCTAGTAAAACTTGATTTTTTTTACCCGATCCAAGCATGACCTAATCATAATGGTTAAATTATTTCTTTCCAACAGGTTAGTACCTTACTCTGGAAAAGCTGTAATAAAGAACAAGAAACTGAATGCAGGAAAATCCACTAATGACAAGCTATTTCCAAGGTACTTATCCAGTGAAACTAAAAAAACATTCCGATTTGTCGGGTTAGATTTTTTCCTCACCCCATGATCAAATTTACGCTAGTGATATTTATAGTTTCAGATTATATAGCGGGTAATTAAAATTAGGTGTTCAATGCTTCCATTACCTTCAGGGCATGACAATTATACGGAGAATTACATGGCTAAAGTAAACATAAGCCCCAACAGAACTACAGATAAAACCATTCGCACCATTGACCGTAAGCGCGAAAGAGAACGCAAAAAGATGTTTCTTCGGGCAAAAGATCACGCCCCTGAATTTGCAGCCAAACTTGTTCAGCGTTTGATTGATCGTGAAATTATCGAAACCACATCAGTTACCGACATACGAGAGGCCATTGAAACACAACTTGGCAAGCTGGGATATATTGAGGAATTTGAGCTGCAAATGAAAATTGCTCCTGTACGTACAATTGCTCAAGACCCTAATGTTGTAAGCCTCTACTTCACTCAGTTTATCGTAGAAGATCTCATTGAAAACCCAGCCATCCAAGATGTGTTTGGTGACGACCTTGATGTCTACAGAGCGGTGGATTCTGTTTTTCGGGTTTTAAGACAGTAAATGGAACATCCGGACGCCTTACCATGTCTTGTCTTTGCAGACCAAGACGGTAATATTACAGAGTTTGAAGAGCTGGGAATGACAGGCATGAGTAATGGCCTGTTCAGCCAACCAGCTCTTGAAGACCTTATCCCACTGCCTGAGGGCAGCGAGCTTTTCGCGTTGCCCGGACGATTACCTGTCGGCTGGGACCACGATTCCCTGGAACCTGTACTGCTTGGTGAGAATCCCTATGAACAGGGACAACCAGTCCAGGCAGCTGCTGCTTTCATAGCGCCAGCCCACACTTCCATTTACACCAGCAGTTATCAAACCGATCCTGATAGCCCGACCTTGCCACTCTTTGCCTATACTGCTGTGGGTTGGCACAAAGGTAAATTTTGGGTAACAGCATTTCGTAGTGATTTCGATAACCGACAAGATATTGATCAATACAGCCAAGATGTTGTTAACACCAATACAGAATTGAAGTTAAAACAATACCCCAACAACAGACTCATCCAACATTTGGGGAACTGTTGTCTGGTTTACGGTTGTCCGGCGGCGCGTAATTTTTTTCTAGGTAGGTGGGAAGCTCCGCTCCCCACATCTCCTTCATGCAATGCGAGGTGCCTTGGCTGTATATCATTGCAGGAATCAGGATGTTGCCCCTCAACGCAAGATCGTATAAATTTTGTACCAACACCTGCTGAAATATGCGAAATTGCTGTAGGACATCTACAAAATGCGGAAAATCCAATTGTGAGTTTTGGTCAGGGTTGCGAAGGTGAACCGCTTTTGCAGGCTGATGTTATGCGGGAGGCTATCTTAAAGATCCGCCATAGTACCAGCAAAGGTACTATCAATCTGAATTCCAACTCAAGTCTTCCTGAAAAAGTAAAAATACTTGCAGAAGCCGGACTTGACTCTATGCGGGTTAGCCTGAATTCGACCCAGGAAAAACAGTACAACCTCTACTATAGACCTCAAAATTACAAATTCGATGATGTCCTGCACTCGATTGACATGATGAAAGAGGCCGGACGTTTTGTCTCCCTCAACTATTTCATTCTTCCAGGGTTTACTGATAGTGAAAACGAATTCCGCTCTCTCTGCAGGGTTATCAGAACCCACCAGCCTGATTTCATCCAACTGCGAAACTTGAATATGGACCCCGAATGGTACGTAGAAGCCATGTCTATCCCCCCATCTACTCCCACATACGGTATCCGTACATGGTTGCGTCTGTTGAAAGAGGAGTTCCCGGCTCTAGGCTTTGGATATTTTAATCCTCAGGTAAATCAGTAAACTTCTTTTTCCGATCGAGAATTGATTTTTCGCCGCTCTCCACCTTCCTGGAGTTTTGATTTTCGTTGCATTTTCCAGCTTATGGGATAAGATACCAGATAATAAAGTTTATCAATTATTTTTTTAGTGGAGCCAGGTTATGGAACAGTTGCCAAACATGAGATTGACAACACAACGACAAATTATCCTAGAAGAACTGGGAAAAGTTACTAGCCACCCTACGGCAAATGAAGTTTACGACATGGTACGCAAGCGATTGCCGCGTATCGGACTCGGTACGGTCTACCGTAATCTGGAGTTAATGGCTGAGAGTGGAATTATTCTAAAGCTAGAAGTGGGCGGTACCCAAAAACGTTTTGATGCCACCATAGATCCTCACTACCATATTCGTTGTAACAGTTGTGGAAAGGTAGACGACATAGACATGGAAGTACAACCCCTGATCAATCAGGTTGCCGAAAAAGCCAGCAACTACAAAATCCTTGGACACCATATAGAGTTCCATGGAATATGCCAGGATTGCCAGGAAAAAAACTCAGACACCACAGTAAATT
Organism: Desulfobulbaceae bacterium; assembly: GCA_024227155.1. Taxonomy (GTDB): domain Bacteria; phylum Desulfobacterota; class Desulfobulbia; order Desulfobulbales; family Desulfocapsaceae; genus Desulforhopalus_A. The sequence continues at coordinate 3,850 of JAAELB010000792.1, read as the reverse complement.
AGTATCAAAACCTCAAGCATTAGCTCCCCAGAGATACTGAAGTCAATAAAAATTGACTTCAGTATCTCTTAGGCACCAGTGCGACTTAAGGCTTTTCAAAAATAATTTTACAAAACCTGCGTTTTCCAACTTTTACCAGAACATCACCCTCTGCACCGACCATCAGGTTCATATCGGAAACCTTTTCCCCGTCGATTGAAACAGCACTCTGCTTGATCATCCGTCTTGCTTCGGAGGTTGATTTGACAAGTCCCGCATCTGCAAGGAGATTAGGCAGTGGTACAGGCTCACTAGTCAAACAGGTATGTTCGGGAATTTCATCAGGAATGCCCCCCTTCTGGAAAACTTTTTCAAAATTTTGTTCTGCGGCAAAGGCCTCTTCCGTACTATGAAAGCGTGCAGTCAATTCTCTTGCCAGTAATTTTTTAGCTTCTTTGGGGTGCAGTGATCCGTCTTCGACTTTGCGTTGGAGATCATCAATCTCTTCGTTACTCAAATCACTCAGGAGTGAAAAATATCTAAACATCAGTTCATCAGAAACTGAGAGCAATTTACCATAAATATTATCCGCTGAGTCAGTGATTCCAATATAGTTCCCAAGGGATTTACTCATTTTATTGACTCCATCCAATCCCTCAAGAAGAGGCATGGTGAGAACAATTTGAGGTTCCTGCCCGTGGGATCTTTGCAAATCTCTACCCATTAAAACATTGAAAAGCTGGTCAGTACCTCCCAGCTCCACATCCGCCTTCATGGCAACAGAATCATAGCCCTGAATGAGAGGATAGAGGAATTCGTGAATAGATATGGGTTTTTCATTTTCATATCTATTCTTGAAATCTTCCCGCTCCAGCATCCGTGCAACAGTTACCTCGGATGCCAGTTTAATCATATCAATTGAGGTCAGTTGACTGAGCCAGGTGGAGTTAAAAACAACTTTGGTTTTCTTGGGATCGAGTATTTTAAAGACCTGTGCTTTATAGGTTTCAGCATTTTCGGCAACCTGCTCTACGGTGAGTGCGTTTCTGGTTTCCGACTTCCCGGTGGGATCGCCAATCATCCCGGTGAAGTCGCCAATCAGGAACTGAACATCATGACCAAGATCCTGAAAATGCTTAAGTTTTTGAAGGAGCACAGTATGACCCAGATGGAGATCCGGCGCCGTTGGATCAAAACCCGCCTTAACCGTAAGCGGTACTCCGCTTTCCTGGGATTTTTTTAATTTTTTGATCAACTCCTCACGGGAGATACAATCAACAACTCCACGCTCTATCAGTTCAAGCTGTTCTTCAACGGAAACCATTCTCTTAGACCTGTTTGTTAATATGTTTAGTGTAGGTCACCTTGACCAATCCCTCATCTTGAGTTAACACAACCCACGTTCAACAGCAACTACTTGGCATACTCAACTACTCGAGTTTCCCTGATCACCGTAACGCGAATTTGCCCTGGATAGGTTAATTTGGACTCAATAGATCTGGCGATATCCTGGCTAAGAAGAGTTGCATCTTCATCTTTCACCTTATTAGAGTCAACTATAATCCGCAGGTCCCTCCCCGCCTGGATAGCGTATGACTTCTCTACCCCATCAAAATCATTTGCAATCGCTTCAAGATCCTCAAGGCGCTTCACATAACTTTGCAACATCTCTTTTCTTGCACCAGGTCGTGCTCCGGAAAGAGCATCCGCTGACTGAACAAGTACGTCAATAACACTGAGCGGTGGCTGATCTTCATGGTGTGCACCAATTGCGTACACAACATCTGCCGGTTCACCATATTTCTTCGCAAGATCCCGACCAATAATCGCATGGGAACCTTCAACCTCATGATCAACAGCCTTGCCTATATCGTGCAGCAAACCAGCACGTTTCGCCGTTTTAACATCGACACCAAGCTCCGATGCCATAATGCCACAGAGAAAGGAAACTTCCAGTGAATGCTGCAATACATTCTGACCATAGCTGGTTCTGTATTTGAGCCGACCAAGAAGATCGATTATTTCAACGTGAACTCCGTGGGCACCGACATCAAAAGTCGCCTGTTGCCCCTCTTCCCGCATGGTAATTTCCAGCTCTTTCGTGACCTTCTCAACCACTTCTTCAATACGGCCAGGGTGAATTCTGCCATCGTTTATCAACTGCAGCAAGGCTTGTCTTGCAACTTCACGCCGAACCGGATTAAAGCCTGAAAGGATCACGGCCTCCGGCGTATCGTCTATAATAATATCAATTCCGGTGGCCGCTTCTATAGCCCTGATATTTCGTCCTTCGCGACCAATTATTCGTCCCTTCATCTCGTCACTAGGCAGAGGCACCATAGAAACAGTTCTGTCTGCGACATAATCCCCTGCATATCTTGAGATGGCCAGTGCAAGAATGTTCTTTCCCTTCTTGTCCGCTTCCATCTTCATCTCGTTTTCAATACGAGTGAGCCTTTTTGCAGCCTCCATTCGAGCTTCACTTTCAAGTGAATCCATCAAAACTTTCTTGGCATCTTCCTGACTAATTCCGGCAACCTGAGAAAGCTCATAGCGTTTTTGAGCCACAAGATTATCAATTTCTTTATGTTTTTCCTGCCATTCAAATTCCTGCTTTTTCAATCGACGTTCGTTATTGTACAGTTCGTTCTGCTTCCTGTCATAACTGTCCCACTCACGCTTGAGACTCTCTCTCTTTCTTTTGAATTGACGTTGTTCATCTTTTAATTCATCGCGTTCACCATTAAGTTCTTCTTCAAGGGCCTGCTTAACCTGGTATGCAGCCTCTTTACTTTGCAGTAACGCGGATTTTTTCAGCTGTTCGGCTTCCACAATAGCGTTTTCAACTATTTGTTTGCCTTGGGTTTTAATATTTTTTTCATTGCCCTCTACGAGAGTTTTCCTCAGATACACACCGAGAAAGGAACCCAGCAGCAGAGCAATTGCTACTATAAATAATGGATGCGAAATTAAATCCATGGTGCAGTCCTATTAAGTAGTGATTGACTTCAGTAAACAAATGAGAGGAAGGAATAAAGCTGGAAAATAATGAGGAGAATACGGAGCTTTCCTGACAAAACAAACAACAAGACGTACATCAAAGGGCAATGTTCAGGTAATTACTGCATATAGTCTCCTATTCTGGCGACTTATGCGTGCTCTTACGCAGGAGTAAAGGAACTTACTCGATTCTGTCCCACCCTTTTCAAGTGCTACGCTATACGTTGTTTATCAAAACGCAACGACTACTTCTCAGTGGCGGACCCTTACCCATGTATATTTTCACTACATACTTACAGGTTCTTGATCCACAACGACCTGAAAGACATTTTTTGTTTATAAAGATAACATCTATACCAGTAACAAAACCACCTAGTTACCGCCCCTTACAAGGGGTTATTACACTTTACAAAGTGTATAAGTTATTGTTGAATGATTTCCTTGAGATTTCATCCAAATCGTATCTAAAAAAGCAAATCTGCTTTCCTTATTTTCTTAATTTCTTCCACCAGCTCTTTCTAAGCTGAGGTCAATCTTCAATTATATGTTGAACCGGCTCTAATCATTTCACAAAATAAGCTAAAACCCTACGCCGGATAGCAAAATTTTACGATCCATCTGTAGCTTTTTAGTGCCTTAGATATTCATTTCTGTCATAAAAAACAAGAAACTCAGGAACTCTTTATGAAATCGTGAAGTTACTTTTACAACCAAGGCACTTATCCAAGCATTTTAAAAAATTCCGATTTATTCGGGTCAGTTAATATAATCCCCACACTGCCGTGTCACCAGGAAAGTTAAACCTATAAAATAGGTGGGCAGCCTCATAATTACTTGAAGAAATTCGCTAAAGCGACTTTCCGTACATAAT
>JAAELB010000791.1 GCA_024227155.1 Desulfobulbaceae bacterium | reverse complement strand
TTTCTGCTTCTGAGGGTTACTTTTGACTTATGATGGCAGCGATATAACCGGAGTCTAGAGCTAGTTATATGGCTGAAGAAAGATGAAATACAACAACAATCTGGCTCAATAAGGAGCAATTCATAACTGAATTTTCCAGTTGAACTGAACCGCTATCGCGGAAAAAACCTGCCATCCCTGTCTCTTGCCGGATCCCGCCTCTTTTGATCTCCAATAATTTTGATTAATCACCTGACTACAGTAACAATCTCCTAAAAGGCGACAATAAATGTTGCCTATCAACTAAGGAGGATTTGTTATGGCAAGTCACTATCAAAAAACTTTCACCAATTATCTTTATCTACAACGAGTAGCACCGAGTACCATGGAGGCCTATCTCCGGTGCGTTCGTGAAGTATCCAGCTTTCACAATCAATCAGCTGACACCTTGGATAATGATCAGATCCAGGACTATTTGCTCTATTGCATTCAGGAGAAAAAACTTGCCTGGTCAAGCTGTAATGTTCTTTTCAGTGGACTGAAAAAATATTACCAGGGGTATCTTGGCCGCAATAATTCCAAATTTTCTATACCGCCGAGAACCAGAGGCAAAAAGCTCCCAATGCTTTTGAGTCAACCAGAAGTTTTGCAACTTCTGGAGGCACCAGCAAGCCTGAAGCATAGAGCACTGCTGGCCACGGTATACAGTTCCGGACTGAGGGTGAGTGAAGTTGTAAAAATTCGGCCCGAGCATATTGAGTCGGATAACTTGAGGCTCAAAGTCGAACAAGGTAAAGGACGCAAAGATCGGTACACCATCATGTCAAGTGTTTGCCTGGAAACTTTGCGAGAGTACTGGCGTGCATATCAGCCCGGTGAATGGTTGTTTTTCGGCAAGGATAAGAGCCTCCCCATGCCAATCAATACTGCCCAGCGTATTTTTTATAATGCCAAAAAGAAAGCAAGGATTGAAAAAGGGCGTGGCATCCATACGCTTCGCCACTGCTTCGCGTCTCATTTACTTGAAAATGGCACGGAAATATATGCCATTAAGAAATGGATGGGGCACAGTTCTATAAAAACCACCTATGGCTACATCCAGCTCAGTGCAGATTATCTCAGCAAAACACAGAGCCCATTGGATAGACTATATTCAGGAGAAACGTCATGAGGCCAACATATGAGATAGCAGATATCTTCCACTTGTATGGAAAAGAGTACAAGAAGACCCATGCCATGACAGAAGAGCAACGTAAAGTGATGGCCGCTATAATGGCCTGCAGAACCGCCCAACTTGGAGGCCATTCAGAAGTATGCGAAACCTGCGGTACAGTCAACCATTGCTATAATTCCTGCCGTAACAGGCACTGTCCAAAATGCCAGACCATTGCCAAAGAAAAATGGCTGGATGCACGCAAAGCAGAACTCCTCCCCTGTGGATATTTCCACATGGTATTTACTCTTCCTCATTGTATCAATCCACTCATATTGACAAATCGCAGGAGACTATTGACCCTCCTGTTTAAGGCAGTGCGAAACACAATCTTCGCTTTTGCGGCTGACCCGAAATGGAAACTTGAGGGAAAACCGGGGCTTCTGACTATACTGCATACTTGGAGTCAGACGCTTATTGATCACTTCCATATCCACTGTCTTATACCGGCAGGGGTTCTCTCCCATGATGGCAGGCACTGGATAGGGAGCAATGAGAAATATCTTTTCAGGGCACAATCCTTGGCCAAAGAGTTCAAAAAACAGTATCTCTCTTTGCTCGAAAGTGAATTAAACCAGCTGGAACTACAAGCCAACACGGCAAGTGTAATCGACCAGGCCTGGAACAAAACCTGGATAATCTATGCTAAGAAACCATTTGCTGGTCCTGAGCAGGTTCTGGAATATCTTGGCCGTTATACCCACAGGATCGCTATCTCAAACCAAAGAATCAAAGCAATTGACGACAACGAAGTGATCTTCACATATAAAGATCGTCAAGATGACAACAAGACAAAAATGATGCAACTTCCAGCAATGGAATTTATCCGTCGATTTCTTCTTCACGTTCTCCCTTTTCGTTTCATGAAGATCAGATACTTCGGTTTCCTTGCAAACATCTGCAAGAATAAGTCGGTGCTCCTCATCCGCAGGCTCATAGGCAAGGCCATGGATATGGGGATCGCCATGCGAGAGACAACACGGGAGAGACTTCTGCGCCTCACCGGCAAAGATATTCTACTTTGCCCTCATTGCAAAAAAGGGGAAATGATCTTTCAAGGAATATTGCCAGCCTTTAATACTGGCTAAGACCTTTCGAAGTATATTGTTTTTCAAACATCCAAAGGATGTGATGGATTGGTCTGTTCTTTTCCTGTAAAAAGATGCTCAAAATACTAAAAAACAAAGGCGAACCACAAAACAGTAGAGAAAATGGTGTATATAAATCAACTCTTTCAGAAAAGAACCCAAATCTTCACTCTGCAGAGTTGCAGAAAATCCCTATCGAATTTTTTACTTCATCGTTCCAATAGGTTATAAATAAACCCCATAGAGGTTTTTTTTGGGGTCTTTTTTTTGTAACCGCGGCTCAGTCCAACAACATTTTATCAAGCATCCCGCAGATATTACAAAAAATTGAGGGTAGATTGGGTCCGTGATTTTAGCACAGGCCCTACGTCTTTTTGGGGCGGGACGATTGATAAAACGCTCTTAGTTAGTTTACTTGGACGGACGTTATAGCAATGGTAGAGACTAGTATTGGCAATGTTAACCATTTAAGAAATCCTGCAACTTATGGCTGTTCCTGTT
>JAAELB010000790.1 GCA_024227155.1 Desulfobulbaceae bacterium | reverse complement strand
TAGATCAGCATTTCTCCATAGTCTGTGGTCGAATTTTAATCATGCATCACAAGTGGTAGTCATGAGACAAGAACTGTGTTGTCTGTGGTTGCCAGGTAGTGATAATCATTGTCAAATTTTCTAACAGGATAAAAATAAAAAGTCTGAATGATTAATACATTTTTCAAACTTCATTAGTTTGTGTTAACATACTAGTACCATACATGCAGGGCTTTAGCAAGGAATTCAATACAGGGTACCATTTTCAAACTTCAGGCCCCCCAAAGTAAAATGACCAAACTTGCTTTCCTAACTTGCCAGTATTGAGGACTGCGTAGTTGTCAGAATGGCGACCAGCATTGTGAAGAACACAGAAAAATCACTTCTAAACTGCTTGAAATTAATAAAAAAGGCAATTGATTACTGAATAGTGTGTTTAATTTTCAGTTTGAACATGCTACAGGCTACAGACACACAGTTACACATCAAAATGACCATCTGTCCAATTGAAGATTCTTACTGATTTCTACTACGCAGT
>JAAELB010000789.1 GCA_024227155.1 Desulfobulbaceae bacterium | reverse complement strand
CTTTCTCGCGTTATGCGGCATGTCAATGGAGTATATACTCAACGGTATAACAGGCGCCACAAAGTGGATGGCCAATTATTTCGGGGTCGCTACAAAAATGTACTTGTTGAAGAAGATAGTCACCTTGTCGAACTTCTACGCTATATTCACCGAAATCCAGTTCGGGCTCGCATCTGTCAATCCGTCAGTGACTATCCCTGGAGCAGTCACCATGTTTATGTGGCAACGACTCAAAAGTCAAACTGGTTATATACTGATTTACTGCTGGGAATGTTTTCAGAAAATTTCGACAATGCAATCAGAGAATACAGGAAATTTGTTCAGTGTGAAGAATCTGAGGAAATAAAAGATTTTTTCAGTAAGAAAAAGCTACCAACTATTTTGGGTTCCCGTAATTTTGTTGATTGGATCAAAGGAAAATATTACCAAAAGAAGAAACATGACGAAGTACCTCAATCAAAAGATCTTGCGCCGACAATTATTGAAATCAAAAAGGTTGTTAGCAGTTGCTACAAGATTGACATGAAAGAATTAGAAAAGGCTAAACGAGGACAGAAGAACGAACCTCGCAATGTGGCAATATACCTTTCCAGAAGGCATAGTGGCTTGTCTTTAGAGGAAATCGGCAGAGAATTTGGATGTATTAAATACAGTACCGTGAGTAATGTAGTTAGGAAAATAGACAACCAACTGACTGAAAGCAATCAGCTCTCCAAAGTGATTACCTTGGCAAGGCAAAGGTTATCGTAGAACAACGAAAGACCTGACCCCCTCCGTTCAGTGACCCCCTCCCTCCGTGTCATCAGACCGTTGCTTTCGATCAGCAACCAGGCTTTTCAGCCCAACACTAAAAACTGTTTTTGATCGCCTTCAGTGCCAAGGTTTGTAAAGAAAATATTTATTAATCATCCAACTCATTTTTCAACCCTTCCATCAGTGGCTGGTGAATCTCTGTCTCAACCAAAAGTATTTTTGCAGGGTTTAAACCGAATATGGCAAGATCAAGATCTATGCGGTAATACCATTGATATTCTTTCGAAGGTTCTCCAGAGGGGGTAATGACTGGTAGCCTCACGGCCTTTTCTTCTGTTAATTCAGGATAACGTTTTTGAGCATCGGCCACTAAATACGCACCAGACACACCCATATCATTTCCACCGGCTATAAGGGCAGACATACTCCCAACATTTATCCATATATTTTTTCCCTCATATGCAAAATTTATTGTTACTGAGAATGCTTCAAAGCTTCCAAATTTAATTTTCATTACGCACCTCATTTACGAGATTACAGTAGAGGGGGTAGCGCTCCCCCACATATTCTACTAATTTCTCTCAAAATCTACTTACATAGTACTTACACGAAGCCAAAAACCAGAAAAGCCCTTACGAAAACTCGCAAGGGCTTATATCTAAAAATATCTGCATTTACAGATATGTATGTACTGGTGGCGATGCAGGGAATTGAACCCCGGACACTACGGATATGAGCCGTATGCTCTAACCATCTGAGCTACATCGCCAATGAGATGAGGCAAAAATATTTACCGTATTGCACTGTTCATGTCAACACTTTTCACCATCATTTTAATTTTTTATTTACCACAAATGACAAAAGACCTTCCAGATAACTGAAAGGTCTTTTGATTACTACAATAATCCTTGAGAGGATAAGGGGGATATTACATCATTCCGCCCATTCCGCCCATTCCACCCATGCCGCCCATTCCTGGAGGCATACCAGCTGGAGCAGCGCCGGCTTCTTCTGGCATTTCAGCGATAACACACTCGGTGGTGAGAAGCATACCGGATACAGAAGCTGCATTTTGCAGTGCAGTTCTGGTCACTTTAGCAGGATCAATAACACCTGCTGCAATGAGGTCTTCGTAATCTTCGGTAGCTGCGTTAAAACCGATAGCACCTTCAAGATTCTTCACTTGCTCAACGATCACAGAACCTTCACGGCCAGCATTGTTGGCAATCTGACGTACAGGCTCTTCCAGTGCACGGAGAAGGATGTTTTTACCAACAGCCTGCTCACCATTAAGATCAAGAGCTTCAAGAGCACCCAGGCAGCGCACGTAAGCAACGCCACCACCGGGAACAACACCTTCTTCTACCGCAGCACGTGTTGCATTCAATGCATCTTCAACGCGGGCTTTCTTCTCTTTCATTTCGATCTCAGTTGCAGCACCAACATTAATTACTGCAACACCACCGATCAACTTAGCAAGACGCTCCTGGAGCTTCTCACGATCGTAATCGGAAGTAGTGTCTTCAGTTTGAGTACGAATCTGCTTCACGCGTGCAGCAAGCTTCTCTTTGTCACCAGAACCGTCAACGATAGTAGTATTGTCCTTATCGGTTACAATACGCTTACATGTTCCGAGGTCATTGATGGTAACGTTCTCAAGCTTAATTCCGAGATCTTCAGTGATAACCTGGCCACCGGTGAGGGTTGCGATGTCTTCAAGCATTGCTTTACGACGATCACCAAAACCTGGAGCTTTTACAGCAGCAACGTTAAGTGTACCACGGAGCTTGTTAACTACGAGAGTAGCAAGCGCCTCACCATCAACATCTTCTGCGATAATAAAGAGACCTTTGCCCATCTTCGCTACAGACTCGAGTACTGGGAGAAGATCCTTCATGTTGGAAACTTTCTTTTCTACGAGCAGAATGTATGGGTCGTCCATGCTCACTTCCATACGATCCGGATCGGTCACGAAGTAAGGAGAGAGGTAACCACGATCAAACTGCATACCCTCAACGACATCAAGGCTGGTATCCATTGACTTTGCTTCTTCAACAGTGATAACACCTTCTTTTCCTACTTTGTCCATTGCTTCTGCAATGATGTTACCAATGGTCTCGTCGCTGTTTGCAGAGATGGTTCCAACCTGAGCAATTTCCTTCTGCTCTTTAGTTGGGGTAGCAATCTTAGCAAGTTCTGCAATTACAACCTCGACAGATTTGTCGATTCCACGCTTGATTTCCATTGGGTTACCACCAGCAGCAACAAGCTTAACACCTTCTGTGTAGATAGCCTGGGCCAGAACAGTCGCAGTGGTTGTACCATCACCAGCAACGTCGGAAGTTTTAGATGCAACTTCCTTAACCATTTGAGCACCCATGTTCTCAAACTTGTCGACTATTTCAATCTCTTTGGCAACAGTAACACCATCTTTGGTGATGGTTGGAGCGCCAAAAGATTTTTCAATCAGAACATTACGACCCTTTGGACCAAGAGTTACTTTTACTGCATCAGCGAGGATATTCACACCTGCGAGGATGGACTCGCGGGCTTTAACACCATACTTAATTTCTTTACCAGCCATTATTCTATTCTCCCTTTAGTACGAGATAATTCTTCTAATTATATAATTACGTAAATTGAATCAGTTGAATACAAATTATTCTATGATTCCAAGGATATCATCTTCACGCATGATCAGATAGTCTTCACCGTCAAGCTTTACATCGGTACCACCATACTTGGAGAAGAGAACCTTATCACCAACGGAAACCTGCAGTGCAACTCTGTCACCACTATCAGCAACTTTACCAGGACCAACAGCTACCACTTCGCCCTCTGCAGGCTTTTCTTTGGCACTATCTGGAATAATAATTCCGCCTGCGGTTTTCTCTTCTTCAGCGAGTCTCTTTACCAGAAGACGATCATTCAATGGACGAATTTTCATTACTACCTCCTAACTATACAAATTTTATTTTGAAAAAAGGGTCCACCGATTATGGATATGGATTCCCAAGTTTGTTTTTCGCCCGTTTTCCGGGCAGGTATATCGAGCTGCGCAAAAATATAGGATTTGATTTTTAAAAATCAAGGGTAAGAAATAAAAAAAATGGAAAGGTATTCGGCAAGCCATGTAGATCCACATAAACCCACCGAACAACTAGAAATAACAAAAAATCAACCGACACGAACCACCCATTTAAACGAATCTTCCTGTTGACCATTTTGGATAGACTGAAGTTCTGAGAAGAGCCGGGCTGACAGCTGACCTGTCTCACCCTTGTTGATTACATAACTTTTTTCATGATAAAACAATTCACCCACGGGGGAAATCACTGCAGCTGTCCCTGAGCCAAATGCTTCCTGTAACCTTCCTGCATTACTCGCCTCGATAACCTCATCGATACTAATTTTCCGCTCGACTACTTTTTCACCCCAACTCTTGGCTAGTTTAATCACGGAATCCCTGGTAATTCCGCCGAGAATTGTGCCTTCGAGTGGTGGTGTTATCAGTTCATCATCAATTTTAAAAAATATATTTGAGGTGCCTACTTCTTCAATATATTTATGTTCACAGGCATCTAGCCACAGGACCTGGGTATAACCCGCCTTTTTCGCAATTTCAGACATATACAACGACGCAGCATAGTTTCCACCTGTTTTCGCCTTGCCAACTCCTCCTTTTACCGCCCTTACATATTCGTCACTCACAAATATTTTAGTTGGACTACACCCTTCCGCATAATATGCTCCAACAGGGCTGAGTATAACAAAAAAGTGGTATTTTGCTGCAGGCCTCACTCCAAGAGCCGGCTCTGCTGCAATCATGGTAGGGCGAATATAGAGGGTTGCCCCATCAGCGTGAGGCACCCACTCTTTTTCAAGATAGAGTAATGCCTTGAGCGACTTCAGAACTTTATCAACGGGGAACCTTGGCATACACATCCGAAGAGCCGACTCATTCATTCGCTCCAAATTATCAGCCGGCCTAAAAAGAAACAACTGATCACCTTTTCCTCGGTACGCCTTTAGGCCTTCAAATATTGCCTGTCCATAGTGAAACACCATGGAGGCCGGATCCATTTTAAAATCTTGATAAGGACAGATTTTAGCATCATGCCAGCCATCCTCCTTCGACCAGGTCATTAAAAACATATGATCGGTAAAATAATTTCCGAACCCAAGGTCGCCGGAGGAAGGTTTGGTTTTCAGATTTCCGGCATCAACTTTTTCTACTTCTACTTGTATGTCTTCCCACATTGTACCAATCTCCTCAGTACCAAGAATTTCTGTTTGCTTAATGCAACGAAAGTTTTATAATTTTATCAGGTTAAAAACCTGGAATTCTCAAAAACATACTTTTTAGCAGGTTAAGAAAATACCTCAGCCATAGGTTAAATTGCAACTCAATAGTGATGGATTCTTAAAAACTCCGATCTACTTTGTTGTTGGTCTTGAGCGACGATTCGCCCTACCACGTCCATATATGAAGAGTTATCAACTCAGTTAAACAGGCGTTACAAAAAACGAGCTAATATGAGCATAACCGAACCACCACAGGCAGGAATTGACCATCATAGCAACCCGATCGGCACCAGGTCTTTTCTTTTGGTGTTTATGATTTCAATCTTCTTTTTTGGTCGGATCCTCTGGCCATTCTGGTCAATTTTGGTGCTGGCCTTTTTACTCACCAACCTGTTTCGCCCCGTCTATGTTTTGTCAAGTAAACATCTTTCCGAGGCACTTTCTTCTGTCCTCACCTGCCTGCTTATCATCGCTATTGTTATCATCCCACTGATCTTTTTTATCATATCCTTGACCGATGAGGCGCTTAACCTCTATAGCTGGGGCCGTGACAGCCGTGTTGGACTCAAACTACAGACTTTTCTCCAGGAGAGTCCCTTCATATTACAAATGCAGGATCAGCTCCATGAAGTAGGTTTTACATTCAACCCGTCCCAGGTAACAGATTCTTTTTCTTATCTGGTAAAAAAGGGAGGGCTACTGCTCTACAATCAGGCAAGTGGTTGGGCTGCAAATATCCTGCAATTTCTTTTCCTCTTTTTTATCATGATCCTGATCATATTTTTCCTCCTCATTGATCAGCCAAAGCTCATTGCTTATATGATGAAAATTTCTCCTCTGCCAGATGACGAGAACCATCTTCTGATAGATAAATTTCAGGAAATTGCCAACGCAATCCTTAAAGGAAATGGAATCTGTGGGCTGGTGCAGGGAATTTTGGGTGGAGCAGTCTTTTCTGTACTGGAACTCAACTCACCGTTACTCTGGGGTTGTATTATGGCAATCCTCGCCTTTCTACCCATTTTCGGAATCGGCCTTGTCATGGTACCGACCGCAATCTTCCTTGCCCTGAGTGATAGGATGGGGGAAGGTGTTTTTCTTTTTATCTTCTATATTCTTTTATCATTTACCATCGAGTACCTGGTAAAACCTAAAATGGTTGGCACCCAGGTCAAGATGCACACTCTCATGGTGTTTTTATCTATTATCGGAGGTTTAAGTGTATATGGCGTACTTGGAATCATTTACGGCCCGTTGATTATTACCGCATTCCTCACACTCTCAAATATTTATATAAAAAGATACGGCCAATATCTTGGCCAGAAATAAACGGGCAGGAGCACTAGGAGGTCGTCCGAGAATGGCTTTTGCCCAAACTCTTCGGATTTTCCGCAAAATAATGCTCGCAATATTACGTATATGGCTGTGCTTATTTTGCGAAAACTTCTCTATTTTGACCAAAATCCTTATTCTCGGACAACCTCCTAGCCCGACTGTTTTGCCGTAAGCTCCAATTTACTCCTAGGCACATTGTCAAACTCAGGAAAAGTCAATTGGGATAACATCCCAGCAGGTGACCATATCTCTATTCCATGTGACCACCCGTGTTTTTACATCCTGGGAAACGACAATGCCCAGCACATCCTGAAGCCTGTTGCATAGATAGTAAAGAGAACGGTGCCGTGTCCCTACACTCTCTACTTTTTCCACTTCCCTGCGCTCCCCCTCCGGGTCCAGGGCCTTTGCAACAGTCTCACCCATCTCCATTGTACCCTGGATAATCCCGCCAAAACCTATTACCTCAAGTCCCTCAGAAGTGACAACAGCTCCATCAACCCCTGTTAATCTGGCAATAAACCTGGCAAATTTAAAAATCCTTTCATCAAGCTGCACAAGCTCTTCGGTTTGCAGCGAGACATAGTCTTTCCAACCCGCAAGGTAATCAGAGCCATAGAGTCGTCCACAGTTTTTCGCCAATACCTCCATAATCTGCAGCACTATTTTCCGTAATTGATTTCTCTCACTATTTTCAGAAAATCGGTATTTAAGGTCAATATAGGGGTTGTCATGAGCAACGAGTTCATCCATACCGGCAGGAAATGAAACTATAGTTCCCCCGTGGCCAGAGCCCCTCACTGTACTGATCACATGTTTGAAAAACTGCAGATAGAGGGCGGGAACAAATTCTGAATCAATCGCAGCCCACGCATTACTATTGTAGCGTGGATTCTGTTCGTGCAACATTGCAAGCTCACTTTGCACACGAAGAAATCGTTTAGCTACCCAGTCAGACTGAAAAACTGTCGTGGACGGAGAAATAATATTGCCGCCACTTAACTGAGCGAGAATATCCAACCCCTTGCACACATTGAGCTTGCCAACCCCTACAACATTAACTCCAAGTGCCTTTGGCAGCGGTGTCCCCTGCTTACTTCCGCCATGGATAGTATGCATCCACCGTGACCCGGAATGAATAAGTCCCCAGATCTGCAGCCCTTCTGCCCTGGTGTAGCGCACACCAATTATTGAATTGTTATAATCTATTGATGGACCAAGTTTAAGCAGCTCGTACTCATTGTAAGATCTTGGCGCTGTAAAATTGAGATAAAACAGTCCTTTTTTCTCACCTGAACCGTCCTCATCTACATCCTCTGGTTCGCAGAGCATAAGCCTGAATCGGTGATTTCGTGCCTCCTCCTTCATCAGAGACACCTGGTAGCAGGTGGAGACAAGCGTCTCCAGCACATCAAATTCTGGTAAACGTCTAAATCTTCCTCCCTTGCTCCCTCCCTCCACTCCTTCCAAATCATCAAGGAGCCAGAGAGCAAGAAGTTCAAACACAAGATCTTTTGGATATTTATGAGCCGTCAACGTACTGTTTCCCGTGTATAAATCATATTACTCTACATCGACCACGGGAACAGTTACTCATCTCATTTCACAGGTAACCCTAAGAATCTTGCCCAAGCAGGTGTATTGCAGAATCACCGCCAAATAGTTCGAGAAAGCTATTGTCAGCAAGATTGCAGCGAAATCCCTGACAGGTCCGTGGTCGATAATGATAAATGCGACAATAATACTTATCATTTCTATGCTCTAAAAAGACACAGCCTTTATCATCAGGATGTATCATGAAAACCTTACCTTCACGGGTGGCCTCCTCCGTTGCCGCAGCAAGACCTTTTTCTCTGATATCAGACATGCTCACATTTGCGCCAACATAACCACCCATTTTCTTTATAAAATCCACTTCATCAGGATGCAAGACAATTTTTCTATAATCTTTACAACAGGTACCACACTGCTTACACTCGTGAAGTATAGTCTTTAGTGCATCTTCATCAAAACGGCTTGTATCCATTTTAATTCCTTACCCGACAAGTCGGAAACTTTTTTAGTATCACTGGATAAGTGCCTCGAAGGTCTCACTCCGTTCACTGTCTGCCAGTTACTTTAAGTTCCTAATTTCAATACAATCTCCAGATTTCTCGGAATCTGCGCTACCTGTTTAATATTACAGTTTTTCTGGAGTAAGGCACTAATCAGAAAGTCCAGTGGCTGCGGAGTGGGTGATTAATAAACAGATTATTTGCCCTCTCAGAGTACAACACCCCTATTTTTCCGTTACGTTTTGCCAAAAGGCTGTCCAGCGTCTCAAGGACCGACGCTTCCAGGGAAGCGGCATTGTAGCCGCCCTCCAGAACCATCAACAACCTTCCGTCACACACGTCCTCTGCGTATTGCTTTAAAAGAGCAGTTGCGCGACCAAACCATTCAGTCGTCAGGGTGATTCCGCTAATATTCTCATCCTGGTGGCCGTCGTAACCCGCCGACACCAAAATAATCTGAGGTAAATATTGTTCGACAACCACCTGCAAAAGGCGACCAAGCATAAAAGTGTATTCACTATCACCAAACTGTGAATAGACAGGAACATTTATAGTATACCCCTGACCCTTCCCCTCACCCACCTCATGGGAACTCCCTGTAAATGGGAAGATATCCCGCTGATGAAAAGAAAGGACAAGAACCTCATCTGTATCATAAAAAACCTCCTGAGTTCCATTGCCATGGTGGGCATCAAAGTCAAGTATCAGGATACGATTCAATCCATACTGTTTTCTGAGAAATTGAGCAACTATTGAAACATTATTAAAGACACAAAACCCCATCCCCCGACCAGTTTCGGCGTGGTGCCCAGGAGGGCGGATCATAGCAAAACCGTAATCAAGATCCCCCTCCATCAGTTTTTCAGCTAATCCAAGACAACCGCCAGCTGCCAACTGTGCAGTGTAAAAAGAATCCTCCATAAGATAGGTATCACGATCGTAGGAAAAGGGATCGTCACTCATACAGTGTTATTTCAATTGCTGCAGATAGAAATGCGAATGTACCAGCTCTATATCACTGATCGTGGCGGATCTAGCCGGAAGAAGCTGACAGCTTTTAATGTACCTACTCCTGACGACACCGGCTAGATGCCGTATACGCTCTGGATTCTCCGGAGATGGTTGAGAGATCGAATGTTGAAGATACCGATCATCTATGACAAGCCCTACTCTATTATTCATAATGGTATTTATAGTACGTGGATAGAGAGAAAGTGACCGCATTTAGGCGATACAAATGGCCAATCCTCGAGCTGATACATTTCACCATTTTGATTGAAAACGGGGAAAGATGACACGCTAAAAGTTTTGTTAGCTTTCCGGTTATAAATTGTGCCTGTGTGTGGGCAGCTATCCTGAGCGGTCCTTTCGACGGGACACCCAGCACAAGGGGCCTGCAAATCATGGAATACCTGAAAACATTTCTTGCCTTTTAGTTCACCTAGTTTGAAGCCCAGCAGTTCATGGGCAACCCTGTTTGCCCTAACGATTTCCATTTTTTTGTTCTGGATCGTAACAATGTCCTGGAGTGCATCAACAGTTATCTCCCACTCATTTTTTGCCAGGTTGATTTGCTTCTGGGTGACCTTTTCACCGACAAGTTCGGTTACATCTGTAAAGGAGACAACTATTCTGCCAACTGCACCATTGGTTCCGGAATGGGTTATGGCTGTAACCGTGAGCCAGGAAATTACTTCACTCCCTTCAAGCCTGAGGCCAAGGGTTTTCGCCGTTCCGGGAGAGCAGGATAAGGCAAGCAAAATTTCATTAAATGATTGCAAAGAGAGCGAATTCCCGTCTTCTTTGAATAATGAACATCCAAGTTCCCCAAAACTACTGCCAACAACAAGCCCTCCTGCAGGACGAAAGAGTTGAAGAAACAAATTATTGGACTCAAGGATGGTAAAATTCTCAGCTAAAACGAGGACTGGCAGTCCAATATCATTAATACTGGCCGACAATGAACTTTGTGCGGAAATCGAATGATCAGACATGAGTTGTAAAAGACCCCTCCCCAGAAAACCTTATGTCGGAAAAAAACATACCGTCTCTTAGAGTATATTCATACGATCAAAAATACCAAAGATATTCGTTAGAGATTATTAATTATCTTCAAGTGTACTTGAAAGGGTTTTTACGATAAAACTCACTTGGGGAACCGTCCGTATAGATATCTTCAAGGTAAGACAATTTTCTCGGCAGTTGTGAGGGGGCCCCGCGTGAAACCAGAAAGGTTGCTCTGCTACCGACAGTCAGTGTCCCATCCCCTTCCAACCCTAACAATTTTGAGCCATTCAAAGAAGCACAGCGAATAATTTCAGCAATACTAAATCCCGCTTTTCTAAAAAGCTTCATCTCTTCCACCATGGACTCTCCATGGAGTACGCCAAGACTGCCGGCATCTGTACCAAGCACAACCTCCACCCCAAGTTCACGCGCTGTCTGAAGCTGTTTAAGCTGATGATGAACATTTTTTTCAATCACCTGGAGGTCCGCCCCCTCCTGAGCTGGATTTAGGTTTTCAGCATAAGCTTTCATAGTATAGACGGTTGGCACCCAGCTGGTTCCCTTATCAGCCATTCTCTGTAAATTTTCTCTGCCCATAAAAAAGCCATGTTCAATGGAGTGACAACCTGCATCAACTGCAATTCTGACAGGAACCTGCCCATTTGCATGCACCATTACTTTCTGCCCTTTTCGCGCAGCAGCTTTTACCAGATTAGCGACCTCCTCAGCCGTAAACTGGGGCGCTGTTTCTTTCCCGTATTGCTTCAAACTGTTAAGCCCTGACATCACCAGTTTTAAACAGTCACTTTGCTCACTATCTTCCTCATAGGCCTTAACAATTCCTCTAGTGCCAGGATACCGCCCAATCAATCCACCATATCGGCCCTCACTGTGCCACGCCCGTCCTGCGGTCTTGATCACCATCTCAGGGTGTGACCCTTGCTCAGATCTGTATTTCAGGGCGAACCCACCCCTGTCGCCACCGTCCCGCACAGTCAGCACTCCATGGGTAAACAAATAGTGGAGATGTTGGGCTATGACAGAACGAAGCTCCTCATACCCTGCAACCAGCTGATTTTTCCGAATACGGCTATCAGATGCAGCAGACATGAAAAGATGAACATGGCTATCAACAAGAGGAGGTACTAAGGTACAGTGGGAAAGATCGATGACTGCCGACGGATCCACCCCCAAAGCTTGTGAAAATGGTTCAATTGAAGCAAATCTTCCGTCCACAATCTTCAAAAGCACCTTTTTCTGGACAGGTCTCCCAGTACCGTCAACAAGCCAACCTACGTGTATATATGAAGTATTATTCATCGTCTGCCTGTGTAGTAGAAAATTTATACCTATCTATTTTAGCGTTTACCGCTGTCAGCTACAGTAGTAAAGTGAAGTTGACAAACTACCCACGATCTCGTGAAACTACTTACCCCGACTTATTTCCCGATTATCGGGATTAGGTTACAATTTCAACATTTTCTCCAGAATAGCTGTTTTTCATAGCCATATTTCTGAAGTAAGTCACTAAACTATATACATTCCATGAAAGAAGAAACAAAAATAATAAGCACGATCTGGCCAGGAAGAGACAACAGCACAGCCACAACCATCAATCCACCCATTTATAAAGGATCCACCGTACTCTTTGACCGCTTTGAAGATATGGTAAAGGCGGGCCAAAATGAATATGAGGGGATTACCTATGGTACGGACCGGCTCCCTACCCAGCGGCAATTCGAGGAAGCCCTAAGGCAACTGGATGGGGCCTCCCTGACAAGGGTGTTTCAATCCGGCATTGCAGCCATCCAGGGCGCCCTCATGGCATTCACAAAGAGTGGCGATCATATTCTTATCTGCGACAACGCCTACGGCCCGGGACAACATTTTTGCCGCAGTGTCCTTAAAAAATTTGGCGTTGATTTTACCCCTGTCCCCCCCAATGCGAGTAGTGACATTGAGCAATACATTCAGGACAACACGGTACTTATTTTTCTTGAGTCACCAGGTTCCATAACCTTTGAGCTCCAGGATATTCCTAAAATTACCGAAATAGCACAGAATAGAAACATTGTGACCATTCTCGACAATACCTGGGCTACCCCTCTTTTTTTAAAGCCTTTTGATCTAGGTATCGATGTTATCATCCACTCGGTGACAAAATATTTATCGGGGTATTCTGATGTACTCGCCGGTTCCGTATCAGTAAGCCAAAAATACGCTAACACCTTCAGCAAGTTCTACAATATCATGGAGATATATACACCGGCTGAAGAATGTTATCTCGCTCTCAGGGGTTTGCACTCCCTTGTTCCGAGACTACGGTACCATGAACAGTCAGCACTTACGATAGCCAGGTACCTCCAGGACCATCCTCTTGTAGATGAAGTTTTACATCCTGCGCTCCCAACCCATCCGGAGCATCATATATGGAAACGAGATTTCAGTGGTTCTTCCGGGCTCTTTGCATTCACCTACAAACAGGACTATTCGGAAAAAAAACTGGCCGATTTTATAAACAGCCTACGCCTCTTCCATCTAGGTTTCAGTTGGGGGGGCTGTAAAAGCCTCCTCACTGCCGCAAAGGTGAAACGGGCTACTCCTTGCCGCTATACAGGAAAAACAGTAGTCCGGCTTAATATTGGCCTGGAAGACTGCACCGACCTCATGGAAGATCTTGAAAATGGCATAAATATGCTTAAATAGAGTATTTGGGAGGTGCTCCTGCCTCTTTATCTCCAATCAAGATTTTGTTATATGAGGTTTTAGATGGAAAAGATTGCAACAAATGATCCACTCATAAAGGTATCATTGGCGGACAAAGGTCCTTGCCTGGATCCACCGGAAGTAGTGGATGGCGTCTGTTGAGGTCCCAAACCTCCCCCACGGTCTGGTGGGAATGAGCGGGCTGGATACAATATATTACCCTTTGTGGAAAGTTTTGTTGAGTCAAAAGGAGGTGCAATCCCCAAGGTTGCAACAACACTCTCCCTCCGAGACCAATTAGGAACCATCGGAGTGCGAACGGGTTTCACTCGTAATAACTACAGGGTCACCCCCGGCCTCTACTGTACAGGAGAACCGACAAAGAATTCTCCTGTCCTGGTAACAGCAAACTACAAACTCAGCTTTGACTGTCTGAGAAAAGAACTGAACCAGATCCCTGCATGGATACTCGTTGTCGACACGAGGGGAATCAACGTCTGGTGCGCCTCCGGGAAAGGCACCTTTTCTGCCGAAGAGGTTGCTTACCAGGTTCAGCGAGCAGGGCTTGAAAAGATCGTCGATCACCGAAAACTCATTCTGCCTCAACTCTGCGCAAACGGAGTTGCTCTACACAGACTGAAAGAGTTATGTGGTTTTCGAGGACAATTTGGACCAATCAAAGCATCAGCACTGGTGGATTTCATTGAGATTGGTACCGCCAACGAAACAATGCGTGCGATCACCTTTTCCTTCTCTGAAAGGGCTGTCCTCATCCCGCTTGAAATATGTATGCTGTGGAAACAGCTAGCTGTTGCCTGTGTGATTTTTTTTCTCATCTCAGGAATATCAAGTGAAATATATTCACTATCTCTCTCCCTACAACGAACTGTTCCACTTATGCTCGCCACCCTGTTGGCGATTTTTTCCGGAGCAGTACTCACCCCCTTGTTGCTCCCCTGGATCCCATTCCGCCAATTCTGGCTCAAAGGCTCCCTCCTTGGGCTTATAACCGGCCTCTTTTACCTTATTTTTACTCAACAAGGACTTAGCGGAGTTGAAAAACCCGGCGCATTGCTCTGGATGATTAGTTGCTCTTCCTATCTTGCCATGAACTTCACAGGTTCCACCGTGTTCACTTCCCTCTCAGGGGTGAAAGAAGAAATGAACAAGGGACTTTTATTACAGACGATTGCAGCGGCCCTGGCCCTGATACTTTGGATAGCAGCACCATTTCTTCATTAACAGCTAACCCCGACAAACGGGAAATAAGTCAGGATAAGGTTATGAAAAACTTCAGATATCTTGAAGAAACAGCGATATTGAAGCTATCGGATGATAAATGTATTGGCTGTGGAAATTGCCAGTTGGTCTGTCCCCACAGGGTATTTAAAATGGTAAACGGCAAGGCTAAGATTATTGACTACAACGGCTGTATGGAATGCGGTGCCTGCTCCAAAAACTGCCAAGTCGATGCAATTTTCGTCAACCCCGACGATGGTTGCGGCTGTGCAGCCTATATCATTAACAGCTGGCTATCAAAACTACTCGGCAAAACAAAATCACTTTGCGGCTGTTAGCGCCTTACGTTACATTACTGCCATCACAAAAACTGACATTCGTTAAACATCTATTTTTTACATGGAGCACATTGTGGAAGTTAATAATAAAGACACAGTTGTAGGTTTTATAGGCATTGGAGTTATGGGAAAAAGCATGGTTTCTCATTTAATGAATGGTGGCTATACAACCCATATCTACAACAGAACGAAAAGTAAAACTGATGACTTAGTTGCTGCAGGCGCCATCTGGCAGGACAGTCCAGGAGCAGTTGCCGCAGCATCGGATGTTATTATCACAATCGTTGGCTACCCCAGTGATGTTGAAGAAATCTACCTTGGTGAAGACGGTATACTTGCCAACTGTAAAGGCGGGAACATTATCATCGACATGACAACATCAAGTCCCCAGTTAGCCCAGAAAATATATAATCTGGCAAAGGCCAAAAAAGTAGCAGCTCTTGACGCCCCCGTCTCCGGCGGAGACACTGGTGCCAGGGATGGCAAACTGTCAATAATGGTCGGTGGGGATGAAGACTCTTTCCAGGCAGCGGCACCTCTTTTTGAGCTGATGGGTAAAAATATAGTTTTCCAGGGTAAAGCGGGAAGCGGACAACACTGTAAGGCAGCAAACCAGATAGCCATCGCCTCCAACATGATGGGAGTCTGTGAAGCTATTCGTTATGCGGAAAAAGCAGGACTCGACCCTGAAATTGTGCTGCAAAGCATTGAGACTGGGGCTGCAGGAAGCTGGTCACTCTCTAATCTTGCACCGCGTATGATCAAGGGTGATTTTGATCCAGGCTTTTTTGTAAAACACTTTATAAAAGATATGAATATTGCCATGGAATCAGCAGATGAGATAGGTTTGTCTGCAAAAGGTCTTGCCCTTGCCAAATCAATGTATGACGAGCTGGCAGCGGATGGTGGCGAAGATTTCGGCACCCAGGTACTATATAAAAGCTATAAATAATGTAACTGTTCAGCAGCGCCCTCCCAGGTTACACCTCTTTTGACAATACGTGGCATCTGGGATCAAGAACAATTGCTACACTTCTCCTTCTCTATATTTCGACAACCTTATTACGACCCAATTCTTTCGCCTGATACAGGCCCTGGTCGGTACGGTTGATAAAATCAATGGTACTCTCACCCGGAACAAATTGAGTTACCCCAAAGCTGCAGGTAATCCTTCGGGGCACCGAAAAAGTATGTGCCGCTACAACGTGACAAATATTCTCAGCAATTTTTTTTGCATCACCACTGTCAGCTTCAACAACCAGCAATACGAACTCTTCCCCGCCCCAGCGTGCAAGAAAATCTGATTGCCTGGTGTGAGAACGAACAAGTGCGGCGAGCTCTCTTAGCACATCATCCCCCGCCAGATGGCCAAAGGTGTCATTTACCTCTTTAAAGAAATCTATATCAAAAAAGATCAAAGAAACAGAATAGTTGTAACGGTTCAACCGCTTAACCTCCTGTTCGAGACGCTCATTGAAGTATTGGCGGTTATGGAGCTCTGTCAAATTATCGATCGTTGCTCTTTTATGCAGAAACTTGTTTATACGCTCAAGCTCCCGGTGCTGATCTTCCTGAATATTCTTATATTTTATAAATATAGAATTAATACCTTTGGTAAAATAGTGGGCAATTATCACTGCAAAGATCACCGAAAAACAGAGAAGATAGGCAAAAATAGTTAATTTATTCTTCACCTTAGATTCAAGTTTTTCTTTTTTGGAACTGATGATCTTTTCTAAATCATCAAGATAGACCCCTTTTGCAACCACCCAGTTCCACTCTGGATACAGCTTAAAATAGCTCAACTTTTTTTTGGGTTGACTATCTCCAGGTTTTTTATACCAATATGTGATATAGGCATCACCAATATCACGCAGACCAGCAAGAAAATCTTTTCGAAATTTTTTCCCCCGGGCTCCCTGGTATTCGTCACTAAGCTTTGTGCCAATAAGGTCCGGACGATTTGGATTAACCAACATCGTCGCAAAATCCTTGCCTCCGTTAATGTCATGAAGATCATAAACGAAAAAATAATCTCTGGAATTCAGAGTCATTGAATTATTTATATCTTCAACAATGCTCTCTCTGGTCATATCGCCAAAGTCTACATAGTATTCCCCGGCCCCAATAAACCAGTTATAGGGCTCAAAGTGGGTAACATAGGTGAGCTTTTTATACAAACGGTCACCCCACTTCCCGGGAAGGGGCCAATCATATTCTAAAAAACCCTCATCCTGACTCCGTACAATTTTTCGTAAATCATCAAATACCTTGAACTTATCCCCGAGATTTACCTGCTTTGCTAAATGGTCCTCAAAACTCACATCCGACGGATAGAGTTTCACAAGGCCGTTCATAGTGTGGACGAAATAATACCCTCGCCCCTGGTAGAAGGTGATTGGTCTCAGAGCCTGTAAAATCAGATCTTGTAGATCTGATTCAGCCATCTTGTGACCATTCTTACTATAGAGGTTTTGAGCTATTGCCTTTGCATCGTGGACCTTAGCTTTTAACCCCTGCTTCAGTTTCGCTTTTATCTGCTGCCTGTGCAAATCAATCTGGCTAATCTGTAAATTTACAGCATATTGCAAAATATCTTTCTGCTGCCTTATAAAATCAGCCTCTATTTTTGGCAATTCATCTTCAAGGTCCCAATATTTATCAACAACAAACAGGGTGCTGTAAACGGAAGTCAGGATAGCGACAAGAATAATCAGACTTGCAAAAATTATCTTCTTTAGATTTTTCTCGCTAAAATAACGCATAGACAAAAAGAGTGAGCAAGTGTCAAATATATTGAGTATTAAAGTAAATTATCGGGCGAAAATTCGAAAATATCCAACAACCTCTCTGTTGAATTATCCCCAGCAAATTAATTGGGATTTTCATAAAAAATATACGGGGTTGAATAGTCGCTGAATTCAAAATAGACCTTTTTTTCACCTGGATCTACAGTACCATTCTGATTGACATCAAGGATACCGTAGCCAAAACGATATGGGCGCTCTGATTTTCCATCAGTAGCGGGAGCAGTTGTCAACTTATCAATCTTCATAAAGCGTTTCACAAGCTTCTCCCCACCATACACCTCCAAAACACCATCAGTCCCGGTCCAGTTCTGGATTGATCGACCGATTTTGTTCTGGGTTTCCTGTGTACATGACGATAATACGAATACGGAAAATACCACCAACAATAAATAAAAATTTTTCTTCATTTCATTACCCCTTGAGTTGATTTGAAGCTGCAAGCAAAATACAGAATCAATATACAATGAACTTTTCCTCCAACTGAGTATCATATCACAATATGCAAATATGGTTGGAATATGCAAACCAAGTCTTTTTATTAATTACCTTTTCACAATTGGCAAGCTATAGAGGCCTTTTCCTGCAAGGTCTCCTCCAACTTGACCCAAAAGGATCGCATTACAATGATACATAGACTTCAGACTGAAGAGTGCGACCGCGCCTGTCGCCTAGACCACTATTTATACCTTAATGTAGAAGAGCTCTCAAAAGGTAATATCCGTAAAATAATTGACCTTGGGGGCGTCCACGTTGATGGTCGCAGAACCCTGAAGTGCGGCAAGAAACTTCTCCCTAACCAGGCCATAGAGATACACCGCGACATGAGACCACTCACGCCCTATCGAATCCAGCAGCAGGAGGTGATTTTCCAGGATAAATACCTTATCGTGTTAAATAAACCTGCAGGCATCGAAACCCAGCCAACCCCATCCCGCTACAAAGGAACTTTATATGAAGCGCTACAGATTTGGCTGAAACGGGATCCAAGGTTTCGAAAGTTACAAATTGGCATGGCCCAGAGGCTTGACCGTAACACCAGCGGGCTTATTGTTTTTTCCATACATCCTCAATCACACAAGGGTCTTTCCGAGCAGATTAGGAATCGTACAATAGGCAAGCACTACCTTGCGCTGATGGCGAATTCCCCCTCACCCCCAGAAGGCACCTTCAGATCTCTTTTGGCAAGAGAAAGGCGGTCAAACCGGATGAAATCTGTGGAGAAGGGGGGCAAAGATGCCGTCACACATTACAAAGTCATGGAAACCTTCCAGTCACACTGCCTTGTGGCAGTCAAACTGGAGACAGGAAGAACCCATCAGATCAGGGTCCATTTTTCCGAGGCAGGATGCCCTCTTCTTGGAGATAGCAGATACGGAGGACTGGTAAGCCACAACGGTAAAAAGTATACAAGACAGTGTCTCCATTCATGGAAACTTGAGTTACAACATCCCATATCGGGACATTCTCTCCACTTTGAGACTGAAATACCTGAGGATATGCAACTGCAAAGTCCCTAGGGCTTTGATATAATAGAAACAGGAAATTCAAACGTTTTCCATTCCAGCCAGAAAATCTCAACCCACCTGACAGTGCCAAGGGTGAAATAAGGAGCGCGGCTATGAAGACGATGAAAGCATTGGTAAAAGCTAAAAAACAGGTGGGGTTGTGGCTTGAAGAGGTGCCCATTCCAAAAGTTGGGAAAAACGATGTACTGATAAAAATTCTCCGCACATCCATTTGCGGCACCGATGTCCATATATACAACTGGGATCGCTGGGCCCAACAAACCATTCCTGTTCCCATGGTCATAGGCCATGAATTTGTAGGGTTGGTTGCTGAACTTGGTGAAAACGCGTACGGTTTCAACCCGGGAGACCTGGTTTCTGGAGAAGGACATCTGGTGTGTGGTCAATGCCGCAACTGCCTTGCCGGCAAGCGCCACCTCTGTAAAAACACCAGCGGGGTTGGAGTGAATCGCCAGGGTGCCTTTGCGGAGTATATCAGCATCCCCATGTCCAATGTCTGGGGTTGCGACCCGTCAATATCTCTTGATGTCCTCGCCTGCTTTGACCCTCTTGGCAACGCCGCCCATACGGCACTTTCTTTTGATATTTTAGGGGAAGATGTCCTCATTACGGGTGCTGGTCCCATCGGTTGTATGGCCGCCGCCATTTCCAGGCACGCCGGAGCAAGGCATGTGGTGGTAACAGATATAAACTCATACCGGCTGCAACTGGCGCAGAAGGTGGGAGCCACCCGTACGGTTAATGTAAGCCGTGAGAAAATTGGTAACATCCCTTCAGAACTGCAAATGCGAGAGGGCTTTGATGTGGCAATGGAGATGTCAGGAAACCCTGCAGCCTTAGAATCTATACTTGAAAATATGCGCCACGGCGGTAAAATTGCCCTACTTGGAATTATGCCCGAAGACACCAAAATCGACTGGAATACGGTGGTATTCAATGGACTTACCATCAAAGGTATTTATGGCCGTAAGATGTATGAAACATGGTACAAGATGACCTCCATGGTCCAGTCAGGACTTGACATCACCGATATCATTACCCATCACTACCCATATACGGACTACCTTGAAGGCTTTGAGGTCATGCGGTCAGGATACTCCGGCAAAGTGATACTTAACTGGGAGGATAATTAGTATGGGCCTGAAACGATTAGACAACAGCCTTACAAAAGAGCTGCAAACCCTGGCAAATGAAGGTAGAGCAAAAAATCCTGAACGGATTATCACAGGCTATATCCCCGCAACAGGAAGCTTAGGACCACGCTACACCCTTAAAGGGGAGAACAGAGAATTCCTCAGGATGAACACCAATTCCTATCTAAACCTGGCAAATCACCCAGAGATCATTGCAGCCGCAGACGCTGCCACCCATGCATGTGGCGTTGGGCCGGGTGCAGTTCGTTTTATCGATGGCACATACACATACCACGTTGAGCTTGAAGAGCGAATTGCCCGTTTTACAGAAAAACCGGCAGCGAAGATCTTTAACTCCGCCTACACTGCCAATTGTGGGCTGGCACTCGCCATAGGCAACACAACCACCCATTGGATAGGAGACCAACTTAATCATAATTCTATTATCCGGGCCATGCGAATTGCAGGAGTTCCTAGAGAAAACAAAGGAATCTATCCTCATAATGACATGAAAGGGCTAGAGAAATGTCTACATGAGATCCGGGACGGAATCACCAGGGTAGTGGTCATTTTCGATGGAATTTTTTCAATGCGCGGCGATTACGCCCCCATTGATGAAATAATTGCCATCACCAGACAGCACGAAAAAAACTTTTCCGATGGTATTATTACGGTGGTGGACGATTCACACGGCATAGGGGCTTACGGAGACAGCGGCAGAGGTACCCCGGAATTTAGCGGAGCGAGTCCGGACATCATAATCGGTACCTTCGGCAAAGCCTTTGGTGTCAATGGAGGCTTCATTGCTGCCAGCCCCACAGTTATTGAAGCGGTACGGCAGAAATCTGACACCTATATCTACACCAATCCCCTCAGTGTTGCCGATTGTAGTGCTGCAACAGCCTCAATTAACATCTGCGACAGCGATGAGGGTTTGACATTATTAAATAATCTAAAAGAGCGTACTGCACAATTTCGCAATGGCCTTGCAGGCCTGGGACTGGAATCAATCCCCGGCCCGCACCCTGTGGTCCCACTTATGGTACGAGATACAGAAAAAACCCAGGCACTGGTCAAACGACTTTTTGATTCAGGTATCCTTGTGGTTGGCCTCACATTCCCCGTAGTCCCCAAAGGGGATGAGAGCATCCGTTTCCAGATAAACAGTGGCCACACTGAGGCGGATATCAATTACGCCCTGCAGATTCTGGCAACAGCATAGTTAGCAAGAAATGACCATAACACTAGCAAAAAACCGGGTCGACTTATGGCTTGTCCCCATAGATCCGAACCACAGCGACAAATACAGCCAAAGCGAGATTACAAACACCTTCTCAGAGAGAGAGCTTGTAAGATATCATAAGTTTAAAGTTGCCGGAAAAAGAGATGAATTTATTGCCTCACGGGTTTTATTGCGTCATCTGCTGACACTCTACACGGATTGCAACCCTGCCCATATTGAGGCCATTCCCGACGAGATGGGCCGTCCTTACTGGTTTAGTGGAACTGAAAAACTCACACTCTACTTCAGCCTTTCCCATACCAAGGGAATGGTCTGCTGTACTGTCAGCAACACAGAGAAAACTGGCTGCGACATAGAACAGGTACGCGCCAGAAAATACGAAAGAGACCTTACCAGAAAGGTTTTTAGTGAAAAAGAGCAGAGCTTTTACCAGTCACTCTCTACAAAAGAGCAGAGAGAGTTTTTCTATAAATCCTGGACACTGAAAGAAGCCTTTGTCAAGGCAATCGGCAAAGGACTACTCATCCCATTCACCTCGTCATCGTTTAGCCATATGACCCAGTTAAAAAAATGGACTACGATTGAAGGAAAAAATCTTGGGAAAGAAGGAGCAGGTAATTGCTGGCATTTCTATACAGCCCCTGCACATCCCGACTATATTTTTTCAGCCGCAACAACCATTCCAGAGCCCGTGATAACCATCCACCAGGTGACACTGGACGGTCTCAGTCTTACTGACAAACTCTCCTCCAACATACTCTCTCGCCAAACTGCTTAAGAATCTTAAGCAGTTTGGCTATTCAGCCCCTCCATTGAACAGAACGTAACCGTTCACCGTCCCCTTCAAAAGACTGCGTAACCAGAGTCCGTAACCGTTCGTCCAGTGCTCCAGGTTCGTTCAAGCTGATCTCCTGGCTATAGCAGGCTATGCCAGGAGGCCTGATCGGACGAAAATGGGGTGCTGGTGAACGGTTACAACAGAACAAACCCCGGATCAGCCCGAAGACTAATCCAGACCCTTGTTTTCTCACTGTTGCAGCGCCTTATATAGCGGGGCAGGAAAATCTTTATCCAGGCTTTCCAGAAAATTTTCCCACTCCTGGCCAAATCGATACAAGGCCATTGAGGCAAGCTTTTTAGTTATTATTGCATCGCGGTACGGTTGTAATTCGACACTATTGAAAACAGCCATGATAGAATCCCGACCGAGTACTTTGATCAGCACCGAAGGTATATAATGTTCCATAACCAGCCAGGTAAGCTCTTCATCAGCCAGAATCTTCTGGAGTTTATTGGCCAAAATATCCTGCAAGGCAAAAATCTGTTCACTGGTTCTCTCAGAGAGATCAAATAGCGGGATAGTGGGGTCAGCATCGTAGAGTTTTAGCAACAGCTCTGTCTCTATCCTGGCATAAAAACGTACCAGTTGAATGATATCCTTGATTAGTGCACTTCTGGTCTTTTGATCATTGAGAAGTTTTTCTTCATAGTCCTCCTGAAAGAGAAAAGCTGTGAGTACTTCTGCAATGGAACTGCTAAACACCCCCCCTTTATTTGCCGTTGAGTCCTTTATATGCCTGATATCTGTCTGGGTGCCAATATAGCGTCTGGCAACGTCATCAAAGAAAACATTTGCACCTTCAACGATAAACCGAAGCTCCCGAAAATTACCAAGAAACTGTTTCACGTTATTCTGATTGACAGTGTCCTTGAACCCCCCACAGGGGATAAATGCTTCTATCTGTGCCTGCTCTATATATTTCCTGCTTGCACTGTTGGAGAGAAAGGTACGATGAAAGAGCGCACCATCCTCTATAACTGTTCCGTCAGGGAGAGTTATATCCTTTGCCGAAAGCGGTACCATAAAGCCATTTTTACTCAATTTTTCTGGAGGAAAGCTTAGCGAATTCTGTCGGGGTGAGGAATTCCTCTTAAAAGCGATCTTCATCAATTCTTTTTTATCCAGCCCTTCAGGGTCAAAAAGAATCGAACCCCCATCTATCACCAGACATATTTTCCCCTTATAGCTCTGTATCTCGTTGGCACCAAGATCCCCATCCGGACCTCCGGTTATCATCAGGTTCAGCTGATCTTCCGCTGCACCATAATGGTCAACCAGGGAACGAAAGGCGCTCATCACGCAACTGGTTGTCATACCGCTTGTCTCAATCCGACCACCAATTCTCTCATAGATCTCATCCATGTCATCCGTGACAAGAACGGGTGTCCCATCTATCTGCAGCTCAACCCCTTCTCCCCCGCGATCATTAAGGCCAAAGAGTTCTCCTGAGTCAAGCACACCGTAGGTGTCATGGGGAATACCAAAACTCTTACCAGTGGTAATGGTCCTCCAATATTGATAGTCCCTCTCCTTTGCCCTCAAAGCAACGGCGTCCATCAAAGGAGCAGTTCCTTCATCAGGACCAAAGAAAAGCAGTTCTGGTTTACCGTAATAATCAACAATGGATGAGTCAGGTTGCATGAGGTCCATCATCCCTTCACTATAATCCAAAAGCGCTTCCATTGAATAGCAGGCATACTGAGGATGTGGTACCACAACGCCTTTAGAGCCACTTTCGCAGATATCTTTATGTTTAAGTCGCTGCGCCTTTGGCCCAAGTGCATAGTTGAGGAGAACCGCGTTATCGAGTTCAGCCTCATGGTTAGACCTGGAAACGCGGAGCAATCGCAACCCTCCCCTTGCTATATCGTCTGCCCTGAGATGTGTGCCGCATGCATAGTGCCCGTTGACATAGAAAACGCCATAAACAGGTTGACTAAAAACCAGGGGATCGAGGATAGAGTTATCAAAGCGAAAGGAAAATGAACGTTTGAACTCTTTGTAAAAATTCGTTTTCAAGGTAGAAGTGACAATTTTAAACATGAACTTAAAAATGTCATACCCCAGGGTAAAGTCAATAAAACGTGAGGAGATGATCTTGTCGAAATCCTGCCATTTCTTTTCAACTTCCTCCCCCGTCGGTTTTATTAATGATTTTGGATCATATTTCTGTTCAAAAATCCCATAAAGAAGCTTTAAAAGATCAACATTTTCACTGGCGATCTTTTCAATGAGTGGTGCACCATAGATTGATTTATTTGAACTCTGCAGTCGCTTGGAGAATGCGTCCTGATGGTCTTTATTTCCTAGGCTTTCAAGTATCTCTCTGTCTGTGGCATTGTCACTTTCTTTAAAAACAAACATATGGGTAAAATCGATTGCATTACCAGCAAAAAGCATCTCATTAAAAGTGAGTTGGCCCTTGGCATAGAGTTCTGTCGCCTTATTTACTGAAAATGCTCGAAAAGAACGCAAATCCGCAAGGAGTGCCGCTTCCTGGCTGCGACTGAGTTCCCCTTGAAGATAGAGAGTGCAAACAGATGAAGGTGCCGCAGAATCTGCCAAGTACGGCTCCCAATATGCTCTTATCAATGTGATACCGTGATCCGCCAGCAATTTTCTTAAAAGAGGAAGCTGGGGATTCTCAAAATCACTCTTGAACATCAACCGCGTTTCGCCGGTCTCAGGTAAATTGAAAACCTCAATCAGTGGTGTCACTGAGCTTTCACATTTAAGCAGAAATTTTTCATACCGCTTTCTGGTAGGCTCCGGCATTTCATCATAGTTGCCCGTGAGAGAAAAGAGAAACCTTGAGCTTACAAACTCACTTTTTTCAAAATCAGCCACCGTTTCAGGGTGAATGATATAGGTGTAGTAGTTACTCTCCGGGCTATAATAGTAATCCCGGCGGTGCCCTGAGATGTCTTCTGCAAGCACTATCTCCATATTATCAAGTGTCTCTTCTGTGGCTATTCTGACCAGATGTACATTACTTTCCTGGGTCAGATCAAAATCGATATGGGCCACCCGGTCGCAAAGGACCACCCTGCCATCAATTATCTGGATACTCGAAGCAATAGATTGGAGCAGGTTCAGCAGTGAGTCTTTTTTGATATGCTTAAAAAAATATTCGGGTAAACCGAGATCCTGCAAGAGAATTCCCGCCGCCATATTAATACAGTTAGCGGTGATCAAACCCTTTGACGACAAATCAATAACAGCTTCGTAGAGAAGACGTGAGTCAAGACCGTCATTTTGGGCACTATTGATAATATCAGCCCCCCTGGTAACGAAGCCTCCGGTTGTCTCAATATTTTCCATTATACACTCCAGTTTGAGATTAATGACCCGCATTAACAACTTCATTAACTGACTGATCAGTTAATTAAATATTTTCACTTTAACCCGAGCTAGGAGCATGTCCCAGCTACTTACAATGCATCTTTCGCCAACCCCTCGCACATCACCGCTATAAGATTGCCAACAAACCAACTACGATAAAATACAAGAAGCAAAAGAAGTGCCAACCGAGTGAAAACAAAAGAAAGAACATCATAACAGCAACATAGAAGAGTTAGCTTATCAGCACAAAACCAAACAATTGATTCGTATCTGTATCAAACACAACTATGCCATTGTTATTTCATCACATATCAACTGATTCACTTTACTATCAGGGAGAAAAAGCAAACAAGCCCCCAGCGGGAACACAAAAGACATATGAACATACATATCAGAAACTTAAAGGGTACAACTAAAGAAAATCAACATGAATAACCAGAGAGTAACATGGGAGCGTAGAAGCTTTTCGAGGAAAAACAAAACGAGTTCTTGATACAAGATAGTATCAAAGACCATGTTTTCTCAACTTTCTAACCACAGAAGGCTGGCTGATATTGAGAAAAGTAGACATCTCCCGTGTGGTCCTGCAGTGTTGTTTTGCTTCAATGAGGAGTTGTTTTTCAACTTTATTCAAGGTGTCACCTAAATCTATCTGCTTAGATGAGGTTGACAGTTTATAACCTGGAATGAGTGGCACATTGGTCTTATCTATGGAGGCGAGCAGAAACCTGTCCAGGGTTTCCTCCTCACTGAGGACCACACCATTCTCTATTATATTTTTTAATTCCCGGGTATTTCCGGGGAATGAATAATTTTGCAAACTGGAGACAGTGCCGGAACTGATGTGGGTGGAGCGAGAATATTTTTCATTATACTTTTTTAGATAAAAGCGCACCAGTCCAGGTATATCATCTCTACGCTCGGACAGCGGAGGGATTTCCAGGGTAAAACTGGACAGCCGATAAAAGAGATCTTCCCGGAACTTGTTGTTTTTAACCCGATCCTGCAAATCTCGGTTGGTGGCAGCAATAGTCACGCATTCTACTTTAATTGACTTCGTACCACCCAGACGCCTGAACTGTTTATCATCAAGATATTTAAGAAGTTTGGTCTGTAGGCTCACAGGCATGTCTCCAATTTCATCAAGAAATATGGTTCCACCCTGGGCCAATTCAAATAAACCCACCTTACCGCTATCTGCCGCACCAGTAAAAGCACCCTTCTCGTAGCCAAAAAGCTCTGCCTCTAGAAGACTTTCAGGGAGTGCCGCACAGTTTATTTCAACAAAAGGATTTTCACGTCTTTGACTGTTTTTATGTATTGATTTAGCAAGCAATCCCTTGCCGGTACCAGAGGCACCAAGGATCAAAATATTAGATGCGCCAAGCTGAGCCAGTTTCAGTGATTTCTGCAGGATATGTTTCATCTCTGCACTCTCTGCAATGATAGTATTGCTCTGTAATTCACGCAGGGTGAGTTCTGACAACTCTTCTTTAAATTTTTCAGTAAGCTTTTTGCTTTCCTGGAACTTATTGCGTAATGCTTCAAGCTCTGTCAGATCTCTTTCATTGACTACAATCAGGGCAATCTTGCCGTTTTCGTCCCACGCCGGAGTTCCGGTACAAAGGAGAAGGCGGTTGGTTTTCTCGATATGTTGTACAATAGTTTCCCGCCTGCCGCTGGCAAGAACTTTTGTACTGACAGATAGGTCAAAACTCTTATTCTCCAGGAGTTGGCTAATATTTTTCCCTATAACATCTTTGGAACGTATACCATTAAGGGCTTCAGATGCCCCATTGATGGTAACAATCATTCCGTCCCCATCACATACCCAGATTCCATCAGATGAAGCATTGATTATTGTGTTGAGCTGACGATTCAATTTTTTATACGAATCGGACTCCCTGGCGGAAATTTCAAAGGCCTCCGATTCGGGAGCAGGCAATTTATCATCGTTAGTTTTTTTCACTATTGTGCTCCAGGTTTTCCACATCAGTACTTTCCCTAAGATTTCCAATAAATCCGCTCAAGCGACAGAGACGTGAAAAATTTTAAAGAAACTATTTTTGTCAATATATTCTTTTATAACACACAAATAATAACTCTAACACCCCACATTACTAACTGACTAGTCAGTAAATAATGTTGACAAACAAAAAAAATATTAGTAATTGACAAATTACATCATCGTCACATATGAAAAACAACCTCTCACAAGGATATTCATGGCTGGCCGGAAAAACCAAAATGCGGAACTTAGAAAACCCGAGATTCTTGAAGGGTACTATCGTGTTCTTATTGAAGAGGGTTTAGAAGGCACTTCCATTAGTAAAATTGCCAAACACCTTGGGATTCACCCCAGCCTTATTCTGCACTATTTTAAGAATAAAGATAATCTTCGACTCGGCCTCATCGAGTTGACGATTTCCAAGTTCAAAGCAAGTCACCTGCTCAAGTTTGACCATATCGAAGATCATTCATTAAGGTTTACAACACTAATCGATACGATTTTCAGCTACGAATGGTCCCGTACAGTAGACCCAGGTGTACACTTTGGCTTTTATTACCAAAGTTTTCGAGACGCTAGTGTCTCAAATTTGTTTCGTGAAATGTTTCAATGGTTCCGAGACTACCTGTATGAGGAATTTATTATTTATAATAGAGAAGGCATTATTCAGGTCAACGACGAGCTTAAGGCAGCTGATTTTATCGTTACCCTGATGGAAGGACTGGAATTCCATGCTCATTTCTTAGGCCAGGAGAAACCGTTCGAAGAATTTGCAGGTGTTGCAAAAAAATCAGCACTCTCAATACTGCAAAATCGCATTATATAGTTACCACCAGGTTGTAGCATCAATCAGTTAATTAAACTCGATCAGTTTGATTAACTGACAAATATGAACAAAATTTTATTAACCAGTCAACTAGTTAATAAAATAGTCACACCATTACCAGTACAATAAATCTGTTACCTATATGCATACTTGCAGTTGCAGATTAAATTATTAACCGACCACACAGTTAATATACATTAGATGTACAAACAGGTATTTGACCTATAAACAGGTCACAAAATGCATTGCTGCTGAAGATTTATGACATCAATTGCTATCCAGCGCAAAGCAACAAAACTAAACTGAGGATTTTCAAATGACTAAACCATTAGAGACCAACGAGGCAATGATACCAGCAGCTTCCAACCGCAATATAGATATGGCACTGACTGAAGCAAAAAAAATGGTTGGCCTTATAAAAACTCCGGAGGTGGACGTTACCGATGAAGAACGAGAATGGGTAGCAGCTTCAACGTATCAAAACTTTGCCGATCACATCAATAAAGGTTTCCTGGAATATCGGAAATCAGTAACAGAGACCGAGGATTTTGCACTTACAGACTGGCAGGGTGAAGGGTCTATCCTAAAAGATGTCATGGGACGCGAATACATTGACATGCTCGGTGGCTTCGGACTCTACTCCCCCGGCATCCGTCACCCTAAAATTGTGGCTGCGGCAAAAGCCCAGCTTGATCGCAGCCCACAATACAGTCAGGAGATGCTTGATCCACTACGTGCCCACCTTGCAAAGGTCATAGCAAAGATCACCCCTGGTGATATTCAGTATGGATTTTTTGCAAACAGTGGCACCGAGGCGGTAGACGGTGCGATGAAACTGGCAAAACTCTATACCGGCAAGAGCGGATTTATCTCAACTCTGAAGGGTTTCCATGGAAAATCCCTTGGGGCGCTCTCACTTCTCGGAAAAGCTGTATATCGTAAACCGCTGCTGCCTCTCTTAGAGGGTGTACGACAGGTTCCCTTCGGTGACGCTGATGCCATTGAACAGGCCCTGAAATATGCCCAAGAAGTCGGCGATGATATTGCTGGTGTGGTCGTTGAACCTATCCAGGGAGAAGCTGGTGCTATTGAGCCACCGGATGATTACTGGCCTCGACTCAGACAACTCTGCGACGAATATGGAGTACTGCTCATTGCTGATGAAGTGCAAACCGGCTTTGGTCGAACCGGCAAGATATTTGGTGTGGATCACTGGGACGTCACCCCTGACATTATGTGTTTTGGTAAAGCCCTCGGGGGCGGTGTTATTGCAATGTCCGGATTTTTCTCAACTGCGAAAATCTGGAAATGCATGGAACCAAATCCATTTATGCATACCACGACAACTGGAGGTAACCCTGTTGCCTGCGCTGCGGCCCTTGCACAAATTTCTGTTCTTTTGGAAGAAGATCTTGCAGGACAGGCAGAAGAAAAAGGGATTTATATCAAGAAAAAAGTGTCTGCACTTCAAGAAAAATACCCACAGATCATTGATGGCATACGAGGCCGGGGTCTGCTCCTTGGCATGGAATTTCCAAACGATGAGATTGGCTACAAGGTTGCTTCCGGGCTCTTCAGCAGAGGCGTGCTGACCGCGGGAACCCTGACCAATGCACAAACCATACGAATCGAACCAGCTCTGAACATTCCTTACGAGTTAATCGATGAGATGCTCAAGCGTCTCGAAGAGACCTTTGCAAGCCTTGCATAGTAACCATTCCAAACCAAAATAGAGCGAATAACAGAAATAACGGAGGAACAGATGAAATTTCTAAGGGTTAATATGACCACTCAGACGGTGCAGTGGCAAGATGTACCGGAAGAATATGCAACATTGGGCGGGCGGGCACTGACCTCCATTATGGTAAGTGACGAAGTGCCCGCCACTGCAGATCCTCTTGGAATTGAAAATAAATTATTTTTCGCTCCAGGATATTTTAGCGGAACCTCACTTGTAAATACCAGCCGCCTGTCCGTCGGTGCCAAAAGTCCTCTGACTGGAGGCATCAAGGAGAGTAACGTTGGTGGAACCGTGGCGTTTTCTCTTGCAAAGCTGGGCATTAGCGCCATCATTGTCGAAGGAAAAACCGTTGATGACGGCTACTTCCTACTCAATATAGAAAGTGAAAACAGTGCCAGCCTCATAAGTGCCAGCAATCTGAAAGGAATGCGCACCTATGCAACAGCTGAAAAACTGCACAAGGATTTTGGCCCCGGCAAGAGTATCACCTGTATTGGACCGGCTGGTGACCAGCAGCTTCTTTCGGCCTCGATCCAATCGACCGATCTTGACGGTCGCCCATGCAGGGCAGCTGGCCGGGGCGGTCTCGGCGCAGTCATGGGTTCCAAAGGGCTCAAGGCAATTGTCGTGGATCGCAAAGGTAAGATCCCTGCAGAAATTGTCGATGAAGAACGTTTTAAAAAGGCATCCAGAAAATATGCAAAAGATGTCAAGGCGGATGAGTTCAGCGGCGAAATACTCCCCCAACTGGGAACGGCAGTGCTTGTTGAACCGATCAACGCTGCGGGTGGATTCCCCACCAACAATGCACGCTTAGGCCAATTCGAGAGCGTCGACAAGATCAGTGGCGAAACAATGGCCAAAGTGATTGAAGAACGGGGGGGAAAAACTCAGCACAAAGGTTGCGCCCAATGTATCATCGACTGTTCCAATGAATTTGTCACCAAAGAAGGTGAATATGTCACCTCATCCCTTGAGTATGAAACCATCTGGTCCATGGGCGGCATGATCGGCAATGATAATCTTGACGCCATCGCCCGACTCGATTTTCTCTGCGACGACATCGGTCTTGACACCATGAACACCGGGGCAGCACTTGCTGTGGCATTTGATGCCGGATACCGTGAGTTTGGTGATGGTGATGCGGCTATCAGCCTGGTCGAAGAGATCGCCGCAGGAACTGAAATGGGATGTTTAATCGGCAATGGACCGGATGCAGTCGGCAAGCATTTTAACAACCCCCGGGTACCAACAGTTAAGGGCCAAAGCATCGCAGCCTATGACCCCAGAGCAATCCAGGGAATGGCTGTAACCTATGCAACAACCGCGATGGGTGCAGATCATACTGCTGGCTGGGTGGTAGACCAGAATCTGGAGGCCTTTGGAGGAACCGTCGCAGCACAAGGTTCGGAAGGCCAGGTGGAAATTTCCCGGGATACGCAGATTCATATGGCGGCTATAGATACTGCCGGAATATGTGATTTTGCACAGACCGGACTGGCAACGGAAGAAGGCATAGGCAACGTCTTCACCATGATGAGCGCAAAATCAGGCAAAGACTTTGGTCAAGACGATTGGGATGCCCTGGGAAAACGCGTGATCAAGGCGGAGCTGGAATTTAATCGCAATGCTGGGTTCACAAGTAAAGATGATCGACTGCCACCCATGTTCTACAACGAGCCATTACCGCCATACAACGTGGTAGTGAAGGTGAGCGATGAGGAAATGGACTCGACCTTCGACTTCTAAGGAGGGAGGATCCATGCAGGTCATAGTGAAACTTTTTGGAACACTGCCCGATCATTATCCAGGAGACTATCCAAATTCAGGTTTGGATGTGGAAGTCAATACTACGACTTGCGTAGCCGAGCTTGTGGAGCTGCTGCAGCTTCCCAGGGAACAGGTTGCAATAGTCTCCATTAACGGCAGGCTGGCAAAAGCTGGTGATGTGCTACCAGATAATAGTGAAGTAAAAGTTTTTCAGGCCCTGCACGGCGGTTAACTTTCAAACTACAAAGCACTAATACTATTCACAGACAGGCAAGCACGTGCTGTTTGTGTGGAGGAAAAACAATGAGTGAAACAATCGATTTAGATGCTATGCAATCGAGTGGTGACATAAACAAAAGTCAAGTAAACAAGACAATTATTGAGTACACCTTTCTCGCAATCGCATTTCTTGTAATTACTATTTTGTCACCTGATGACGAATCCACTTTCGGAATAATTTCCGCCCTCCCAGCGGTATTTTTACTCTCTTTTATCTTTTACACAAAACGAATTCTAGAAGGGTTAACTCTCGCCTCTCTTCTTGCATTTTTCATGGCCCACAAGCTCGAGTTCTTTGCTCCCATGAGCGAAACTCTGTCAGAAGTTTTAACAGACGGAGACACCCAGTGGCTCTTTATCGTCTGTGGTCTCATGGGAAGTATCATTGCCTTGGTTGAAAGGGGTGGTGGCGCTGCCGCTTTTGGTGACTGGGTGTCCAAACGGGCAAAGACCAGAAAAAGTACCCTGATGTGGACCTGGATGCTTGGTGTTGTCATCTTTATTGACGATTACCTCAACTCTCTTACAGTTGGCTCCTGCATGGCCCCCATCACCGACAAGTACAAGGTTTCAAGGGAAAAACTCGCCTATATTGTAGACTCCACAGCTGCTCCGGTTTGTGTTCTTATACCGATATCAACCTGGGCTGTCTACATTGCCAGTCTGCTGGAACAAGCGGGCGCTGCACCGGAGGGAGAAGGAGTAAAATATTTCATCCAGACCATTCCCTATAATCTCTATGGCTGGATTGCAGTACTCATTGTGCCCCTGGTAATTCTAGGAATCGTCCCCGTTTTTGGCCCAATGAAAAAAGCTGAAAAACGTGCTTCTGAAGAGGGTATTCTCGCTCCCCCAGGATCTGATAAAATTGATATTCATAGCGGAGAAGCGGTAAAAACCCCTAAAAAACCCAGGGTCTTCAACTTTTTTCTACCGATTATTTTCCTTATTAGCTCCACGATATACTTTGATATCGACATGCAACTTGGGGTTCTTTCAACAGTTGCCTTTATGTTTCTCCTTTATATCCCCCAAGGCTTAATGGGGCCGGAAGAGTTTTTTGACACATGTATCGTCGGCATCAAGCAGATGCTCTTCCCTCTGCTTATGGTTGTCCTTGCCCTGACTTTTGCCAATATCAATGAGAAAATTGGTTTTCTCACCTACGTTATCGAAACAGCCAAGATATATATGACGCCGGAAATGATGCCTGTTATTGTTTTTATCGTCCTTGGCATTACAGAGTTTATCATGGGACTGAGTTGGGGAATGTATGCCATCGCCGTGCCCATAGTAATCCCTCTGGCAATAGCCATTGGCGCCAATCCTTTTGTCGCCATTGGTGCTGTCTGTTCGGCTGGGGTATGGGGAAGTCATATCTGTTTTTACTCAGATGCAACCATCCTCAGTTCAGCTGCAACTGGTTGTGATAATTACAGACATGCGGTGACCCAGATGCCCTATGGCTTTCTTGGTGCATTTTTAACCGCCATCGGATTCCTTATTATTGGATATATGGGAGTATAAAAATTTACCACCAATCCATCCTCGGGCAAGAGAAACTGAGACCTCACTTTTCTTGCCCGTCGTTTTTTTGTTTCCAACGTCACCTCAGTTCAATTCTTCACTCGAAGCTTCATCTACCTCCACCTTTGCAGATGGATGACTTGCCAGCAGCAGAACCCCCATAAGCGTCATCAAGCCGCCCACAATGAGTTTCCACCCCAGAGTATCTC
The DNA here is from genome assembly GCA_024227155.1 of Desulfobulbaceae bacterium. GTDB lineage: Bacteria > Desulfobacterota > Desulfobulbia > Desulfobulbales > Desulfocapsaceae > Desulforhopalus_A. The sequence goes on along the minus strand of JAAELB010000789.1, from coordinate 1,645 downwards.
CAAAAATTAATACACCAAAGACCGTGGCAAGAACAGGAGCCAGCAAGAGTAGAGGAGTCACAGTGGAAACCGGATAACGTCCCAGCAAAAAGTAGACTATTCCATGTCCAACTATAGAAGCACCCACAGCGGAATATAGAGGTGACCAGAAATCGACTAACCGAGAATTTGTTATAATATCGAGTTGTCCGGATTCAAAAATTAATGAGAGGAATAATAAAGAGGGCATACCAACAAGCGCGATCCACGCTTGAAGCTTGAAGACACCAAGATTTGGACACTGGCGCATCAAGATAGTAGCTGTCGCCAGGGCAAAAGCGGCACCGGCCACCCACAGAACCGCATCCAGATGATTAAACACTACAGGATCAAAGCCAATAATCAGTACCCCTCCAAGTGCCAAACCTATGGAGGCCTTAGTTAGCAAAGTTATTTTTTCCCGTAATAATGTAGAAGCTAATATCGCAGAAAATGGTACATAGAGCTGCGTTGTAATAGCTATTGAGCCAATATTTCCGCCCACATGGAGACCGATAAAAATCATGCCAAAATGAACAACACCTAAAACAAAAGCAACCTTTAAAAGCGGTTTCATATGCCCCGGTGCTGGTTTCAGCCAGGGGAGCATCAATATAAGCAAAAATAAAAACCGCAAACTTGTAAAAAAGAGCGGTTGAAAAATATCTGCGCCAATTTTGCCAGCAATAAAATTAAAACCCCAGGCTAAGTTGGCTAGCAGAATTAACTGCATGTGTAATAAACTCATGTAGATAGTTTCTCAATGACAAGGACAAGAACTTACAATGCACTCTTTTCCGCTGAAAGCACACTCCCCCGAAACCAGGAAAAGTAGATACCACAAAGGCAAAAGCAAGCAGATATCATAAACACGGTGTGGATGCTTTGCAGAAATTGATCAAAGTTGGCGGGTGTAATTGCTTCTCGCCCAACAAAGAGAGCAAAGACCAGGGTTACCACTGTCATACTGCACATCTGGCCCAGCACTCGCATCGTTGCCACCACCCCTGAGGCCAGCCCATAATGGTGCTTTTCAACAGCACCCATTATTGCGCTCATATTCGGTGAACTAAATAGAGCAAAACCGCTCCCAAGCAACATCAAGTTGGCTACAATCAGCACCAATGGAGTGTTTGGCTGCACCCTGCTGAACAGCAGGACACCAATGACAGTTAATGTCATCCCTGCGGTTGCAAGCAATCGCGGTTCAATCCGGTCAGAAAGCCGACCGGCAAAAGGAGAGAAAAGAGCCATGACTACAGGTTGGGCCATGAGTACACTGCCCGCAGCCTGTGGCGACATTCCTTTCATATACTGGAGATAGAGGCTAATCAGGAATGTAACAGCATAGGAAGCAGAATAGTTGAGCAAAGCGGCGAAGCTAGAAAACGTAAAGACCTTATTGGCGGAAAACAATGCGACCTCGAACACCGGGTAACGGCTACGTTTCTGCTGTAGAACAAAAATAAGCAGGAGGACAGCGCCGGTGAGCACCAGAAGAACGCCAACCCCGGATTGCATCCTGGAAGCGCCATAAACCAACGAAAAAATTGCAAAAGCATAGAGCAGACAACCTGTTATATCAAGCTTTTGTCCTTCCTCCCCATACCACTCTCCCTTAAGATAG
>JAAELB010000788.1 GCA_024227155.1 Desulfobulbaceae bacterium | reverse complement strand
AGTCGACAGATTCCCGGACATGGGAATACTTGGCAGCAAAGGGGTTGCGGTCCCCTGGAACCAAATTGATGAAGCTGAAATGGAGATCTTAAAAGAGACAGATACAATAGTTGTCCACAACCCTGAATCCAACATGGGCAATGCTGTCGGATGTGCTGCCATATTAAAACTCCTTGAAAAAGGCATACTGCTCGGTCTTGGTACTGATGGATATGCAACAGATATGCTTGAATCTTTTAAGGTTACCAACATGCTACACAAACACAACCTTTGCGACCCAAGTGTTGCCTGGATGGAATCAGCTCAGATGCTTTTTGACAACAACCCGAAAATTGTGAACCGGTATTTTAAAAAGCCGTTGGGTATTATAGAAAACGGAGCATATGCAGATATTATTGTTGTGGATTATGACCCTTTAACTCCCATAAACGAAAATAATATCAATGGCCATCTTCTCTTTGGAACCATGGGGCGGCAGGTTGTCAGCACCATGATCAATGGAAAATTTGTTATGAAGGATCGTGAACTAGCATCCATTGACGAAAAAGAAATTTT
>JAAELB010000787.1 GCA_024227155.1 Desulfobulbaceae bacterium | reverse complement strand
TCTCAGATTCAGGCCCAGGCAATACTTGAGATGCGCCTTCAGAAACTTACAGGACTTGAGCGAGAGAAAATTGATCAGGAATATGAGGCCCTTTTAAAAGATATTAAATGGTATAAAGAGATCCTGGGAAGTTCTGAGATTGTCAGAGGAATAATTAAAGATGAAATCAGTGATCTTAGAGATGAATACGGTGATACAAGGCGTACTGAAATTGTAGAAGCAGCTGAAGATATCAATCTTGCAGATATGATAGCTGAAGAGGATATGGTGGTTACCATAACTAAAAGCGGTTATATTAAACGTAACCCCACAACTCTTTATTCCAAACAGCATCGTGGCGGTAAAGGTAAAACTGCAATGGGTACAAAAGATGATGATTATGTTGAACACCTTTTTGTATCCTCCACTCATTATACTTTCATGTTTATAACAAATATGGGAAAGGTTTATCAGACAAAAGTGTTTGAACTGCCCATTGCCGGTCGGTCAAGCCTTGGAAAAGCAATAGTAAATATTCTGAATTTTGATGAGGGAGAAAAACTCGCAACAGTTCTTGTAGTCCCGGAATTCATTGAAGACAGATTTGTTGTTATGGCTACAAAAAAGGGCAGGGTGAAAAAGACAAAACTTATGTCCTACTCAAGACCAAGATCAGGAGGTCTTATAGGTATTAAACTTGCTGAAGGAGATGAGCTTATTGCAGCACGTATTACAGGTGGAAACGATGATATTGTTTTAGGATCAGATGGCGGTAAAGTCATAAGATTCAATGAAAATGATGTCAGGGAAACTGCCAGGGGGTCCATGGGAGTTAAAGGTATGAATATAGGCTCAAACGCCGCTATTGTTGGTATGGAGACTTTTTCCCATGGCACTACACTTCTTTGTGTTACAGAGCATGGATTTGGAAAACGAACTTCAGTAGAAGAATACCGAACCCAGAATAGAGGTGGCAAGGGAGTCTTTTCGATAAAGACTTCTGCAAGAAATGGAAAAATGGTTTCTCTTCTTGTAGTTGATGATACTGAAGAGATCATGATGATAACTGATAAAGGTAAGCTTATCAGAACTCCTGT
>JAAELB010000786.1 GCA_024227155.1 Desulfobulbaceae bacterium | reverse complement strand
TGTATCTATTTCAATATGTTATATAGTTATAAAATCTTTGGTCAGCTTAATCAGGTACATGATTATAACAAAACAGTTATTTGATATTTTTGACATTTCACAATTTTGACAATTGACATTTGTGACATTTTACAATTTTGACAATTGACATTTTTGACATTTCACTATTATGACAATTGACATTTCTGACATTTTTGTAAAATAACAATATCAATTTCAATGATTTAGCAACATATGAATATAAAATACTGTGAACAATATTATTAATTAAATCATATAATCGTTCATTGAGCACCACATGAAATGAAAAGTTTAAAAAAAATAAAATAAAATATGAGTAATGTCTTGAGTATTCATTTCACAATGTTCATTGCTGAAACGGAGCACATAAAAAAAATAAATTTAAATGTAAAGCTAAAAGACAATTCACTTCCAATTGCACCATTAATCCATTAAGACAGAGGTTCCAGAACATATCTCAATTTTTTAGCATTTGATGCTGTGTCCACTTTATATATATTTGTAATTTGCATCTCTATTTGACTTTGAGATTCTGCCTGATCTCGTTTTTACTGGTGATTTTGCTTGTTCTGCTTTCACAGTTGGCAGTGTCTTTGCTGGTTTCTTCTTTCTGGGTGGATCTTGATTAATGGGAGCAGGAGTTGTTTCATTAGGTTGTGGATCTTTTGAAGATTCTTGCTCTGGTGGTTCTGCTACTGTTGGTGTGGGTGGTGTTACCTTCAGTGCTGGTGGCCTGTCAATTTCATGTGTTGCTGTTGTTGTTGTATGGTGTTGACTTGTGTTATCAGGTCTCATTTGTTGAACTCTTGGCTTTATATCATGAGTGTTCCTTCTTATTCTTCTTTGGCTCTCTGAATTTATCAACCAGTATGAGTTAGGGTGATTATCTTTGGATTCTATCATGCCAGGCTTCCATTCAGAACTGTTGTCATCAGTAAACCATATGGGGTCATTTGGCTTATACTCTAATTGTTCTCTTGGTTGCTTTAAATGAGATTGCCGTTTCTCAAATAATTTTCTCTTTTCTTCTTCATTTAAAGGTGATTCATTTAGCATTATGCCAAGTCTTGTGTTTATTCTTCGTTTGAAGAACAGTTCTGCTGGTGATGGTAGGTCGGAACTTATTGGTGTGTCATGGTATGCAATTAGAGCCATAGTGACCTCAGTTTCATCTTTGCATTTCTTCATGATCTGTTTGATGGTTTGGATTGCCCTTTCCACTCTGCCATTCGACTCATGATAGTGAGGACTTGATGTGGAGTGCTGTATATTAAATTTGTTGCAGAAAGTGGCAAATTTATGCGATTTGAAGCAGGGACCATTGTCAGAATTGATCTTCTCTGCTAATCCAAATTTTCTAAAATTGTTATTGGTGGCTGTGACAATGTCTTCCGTAGCTTCCGACTGTACATTATCAATTAGAATGTATCCCGAATGGTAGTCGATAGATACCAGGGTTGACTTATTTTTCATTTCCATGAGATCCATTCCAAGGAGTTCCATGGGTCTTGATGCTGATATTTGCCTTTCTGGATTTCTTGGCTTCTTTTTGGCATGTTGTTGGCAGTTGTGACATTGTGACAGCATGTCACTTATGTCATGTTGGAGATTGGGCCAATAGACTGTACGTCTTGCCCGTTGGAGTGTTGATGTCAATCCTTGGTGACCGTCATGGAGGCGTTTTAGTGTTTCATCTCTCTGTGTGGAGGGTATGATGACACGATTACCTTTCATAATGAGGCCATCCAACATGGTCAGTTCATCTCGGAAACACCAGTATGGTCTCAGATATTCTGGAATATCATTGATGCTCTCTGGCCATCCACTGATAATAAACTCTTTTAGTTCCTTTAAGGTGGGATCTACTTTGGTTTCATCCTGTAATGACTGTAAGTGAGTTGGTCGTATTTGGAGAATTTGTGCAATGCTGATATCAAGGTTGGGTATCTCTTTATCTTTTCCAGGTTTGATGAGTCTTGATAGTGTGTCAGCTATGAGTACATTCTTGGCTCCTACGTACTTCACTTCTAAGTTGTACATCCTCAGTCTTAGCAACATTCTCTGCAATCGAGCTGGTGCAAGGCTAATAGGCTTTAGGAAAATGTTTTCCAGTGGTTTATGGTCAGTGTGTATGGTCACTGCGCGGCCGTAAACATAAGTGTGGAGTTTCTCACAAGCGAATAACACTGCAAGTAACTCTCTTTCTATGTTGGAATAGTCGCTTTCAGTTGGTGTTAGTGACTTAGAGATGAATTTAACCGGGTTTTTCTCCTGGATTAACACTGCACCCAGCCCCTTCATCGAGCCGTCAGTCTCAATGATTACCTCATTACTCGGGTCAAAGTGGGTGAGCTGTACTTTCTCGGAGATTGACTGTTTGATGTCGTTGAATTCCTTCTGCATATCACTGGTCCAGATGAAATGGACATCCTTTTTTAGTAGACTTCTCATCAGGTGAGTTTTCTTGGATAAGTGGGGTATGAACGTAGACATGAAGTTTACCGTGCCAAAGAAACTTTGGAGTTCTTGTTTGTTCTGAGGTGGTTCTAGCTTCTTGATGGCTTTCACCTTCTTGGGGCAAGGTTCAACTCCTTTGGCGGAAATGATGCGACCAAAATATTCAATTTTTGGACTCTTGATGTGGCATTTATCAGGGTTGAATTTGATGCCAGCTTGTTTGGCTTTATCAATGGTTTCAAGTAAATGTACGTCATGTCTGAGTTCAGTCGAGCCTTGGATTTTCACGTCATCTGCACACGGAAACGTGCCTGGGATGCCTGTTAAGGCCTTGTCCATCTGCTCACAGAATATTTCTGAAGATACTGACAATCCAAAGGGGAGTCTGATGAAACAATATTTCTTAAATGGAGTATTGAATGCCGTTAACAGTTGACTTTCCTTGCTTAGTTGTTTGGTCCAATAACCACTTTTGGCATCCAGTGTTGAGAAGTACTTTCCTTTGTTGAAACTGTGTTGTGCATCTTCCCATGAGGCTGTGTAATGCACACTTCTTACCAGATACTTATTTAGGTTCTTTGGATCAAGGCATATTCTCAGTTCTCCAGATTTCTTGTTTGCCAGGACTAGGTTGTGTACCCAATCAGTGGTTTCTGGGCACGGTCTTATTATCCCCTCAGCTTCCATCTTGTCAAGCTGTTGTTTAAGTTGTGGCAGAACGCTCAGTGGCACTGCGCGGGGCGGCAGCTGCACTGGTTTTGCTTCTGGTGTCACCTTTAGATCGACCTCACCTTCAAATAGACCTACTTTGCCATCGAACATGTCTGGGAAAATGTTCTTTAGATCTTGTAAAGCATTGCCAGACTTCTTACCCAGGGGTAAATGCTCCTTCCATTTTTTCTCTAGAGTAGCATAGTTGACTTCTTTTTCATCAGTCATATGAACAGCATCAACTGTGACCTGTCGTTGGATGCAGCATTCGGCAATGTTAACCAGATTGAACTTTTTGCAGAAGTCAATGCCGAGAATCAGTTCTGTGCCCAACTCAGTGATGATGATCTTGTGGGACCTTGTGATCTTGTTACATGTTATTTTCTGTATGATCTCTCCCAGAGTGTTCATTTTGGTTCCTGTGATGCCCTTCAGGCATGCTGTGCTAGGTTTTATGCTGGATTCTTCTAAGCCGATACTTTGAAGTAGTGACATGGGCATGCAGGTTGTCATGGCGCCTGTGTCGACTTTGCCTTGTAGAGTGTTTTTGGATGGATTAAAAGTTACCTCTGCTAGGACTTCCCTAATCTTTTTTGTAGAGGAAACCATGTCCATGTCGTAAAACTCTTGCTCTTCGTATACATCGCTGTCGTCGGACGTGTACGCCAATGCATATTGCCTTTTGGTTTTCAGTGTTTTGGTTTTTCTTCTACAAACTTTTTCATAGTGTCCTTGTTTCCGGCAAAAATTGCACGTGCTGTCTCGGGCAGGACACTCATTCTTTTTGTGTAGTTGAGTGCTGCCACACCACATACATTTTTTGCTCTTTAGAGGCTGTTTCGGTTGAGCTTGTCTAGGTCTTGCTCCTCCATTTCTCTGTGATTGCTTAGTGGGATCACGTGCGCGTGCATATGTCGCATTGACATGATCTGCATCATCGATTCTTCTCATGGTGGTCTTCACCGATTCATGCTCTCTAAGTATCTCTAGACACTGTTTGGCTTTGACCTCTTTGCCTTTGGCTGTCATCTCTTTCTTGCACTTCTTATTGGTGCATCCATGTACAAGCCTGTCGACAATCAGGAAGTCTGTATTTGCTGGGAATTCTGCTAGCTTGTACAGAGTCATGATTCTACTGTAATACCTGGTGGTACTTTCGCCATCTATCTGCTTTAGCAGGTAGAATTTGTCCCTTGCTTCCCTGTAGTAAGTCTTGTGGGTGAGACATGCCTCCAATGTATTTAGCAGATTCTTGGGGGTGTCAACTTTTGCATTTTCATCTTCTGCTTGACGTGCTTCAACTAGAGCTTCTGCATTGCCCCCAGCCCAAATGAAGATTGTATTTACCTTGATAGAGTCTTCTCCCTCGCTTAATGGACCACTGAGTATCCTTTCCACCTCTTTTCTCCACGTTTTGAATGCAAATATGGAATCATCTGCTTCCCAGTCTACCTTAGTCTGGGGTGCATAGGATTGTGCAGAAGCCATGGTTTACATGTACATGTAGTGGACGAATTTTTCACAGATGAAATTTCGAAATACTCACTTCAAACATATGGTTTATACAAATTTCTCTACGAGCATCTGTATAATACCTTTGGTGTAATGATTTAGTCCATTTGAATGTCTCTTAACACCTTTCAGAAGAGTAATATTCACGTTTCGGGGTCACCATGTTGAATGTACGTGTTGACACGAGGAAGACTATTTCGAAAGAGGCTTTATTCACGTGGTATGATACATAAGTTATGACGTAGTACACACAACGGAAATCTCGGGGAGCATTCAGTATTTCACTACGATATTACAACAGCAGTCTGTGGGGTATAGCCATACCTCATTGATTGCTGTTGGTTGCCCTGGGGTGCTGAGCTGGTATAGCCATGGAATGGTTGGATGG
>JAAELB010000785.1 GCA_024227155.1 Desulfobulbaceae bacterium | reverse complement strand
GGCAATCCATCATTTGCATTGATAAGACCGCCGGGGCATCACGCATCTTCAGATTCCTGCTGGGGATTCTGTTACTTTAACAACATGGCTGTCAGCCTGTTGAAACTCTATTCTGAAAAAAAAATTAAAAAAGCCTTTATTCTTGATTTTGACCTGCATTTCGGAGACGGCAACGTCAACATCCTGGACAATCGGAAGGATGGATTGGATGTTTCTATTTTTAACCCTGAAGAATTTACAAGAGACCGGTATCTAAAGAAAGTTGAAGCCTGTCTGGATGCTGTTGGTGATGTGGACATTTTTGCCGCATCTGCAGGTTTTGACCAGGGTGTCAAGGATTGGGGAAAACTCCTCCTGCCTGAAGATTACACTGAAATTGGCAGACTGATGAAAGAATATTCACTTAAGGCATGTAATGGCAAACGGTATGCGATCTTTGAAGGGGGATACAACCACAATGTACTTGGTGCCAATGTAGATGCATTCTGCCGCGGGTTTGTCTAGTGTTCAGGAAAGGGTTTGAATTATTTTTTTTATATCCTTTTTGGGATCAAAACTGCCCAGATACTGAACCTGTGG
>JAAELB010000784.1 GCA_024227155.1 Desulfobulbaceae bacterium | reverse complement strand
CTTTTTTAAAAACAAGAATCTTAAAATGTCTGAAATTAATAAAAAACAAGCATATCTGCCCTCAAAAGCTACAATGATAGAAAACAATTGCGGCACAGCACCTGGTTTTTATATGAATTTTGGAAAATCTCTGTTTTATTTCTTACCGGGAGTTCCTTTTGAAATGAAGGAAATGTTTCAAAGAAAGGTCCTGCCCGATATTTGTAAGAAATTTCAAATTGAACAACGAATTAGCAGTAAAATCACGCTTTTTGGTGTTCCTGAGTCAAAAGCCGGGCAGAATCTAAAGGATTTTCAGGCAAAGTTTCCCATGTTTCAACTTGGATTCAGAGCTGTTTTCCCAATAATTGAGGTGAAGTTGCTATCTTCTGGGATATCAGATGAGATGAAAATAAAAGAAGATTTGAAAAAAGCTAAAGAATGGATATTGTCAAAATTTGACTCTGCAAAAATAGTATCAGATCAAGGACTTTCCATGGAAGAAGAAGTAGCACGACTTTTAATAAAAAAGAAAAAAACAATTGCAGT